>JAFAZI010000013.1 GCA_019239875.1 Frankiaceae bacterium | reverse complement strand
GGCGAGCTCACCATGAAGAAGCTTCGCCGCGGCACCCATCACAGCGTCCGCGACCTCAACGCCGATATTCGCAGCTGGATCGAGAACTGGAACGACAACCCCCGGCCCTACGTCTGGTCCAAGACCGCCGACCAAATCCTTGAAAGCGTCAGCAAATACTGCTCTCGGATTAACGGTTCAGGACACTAGCCTCTCGGTGACACCAGCTGGCCGGACCTCGACACCACCACGGCCGCGCGGACCGGCGGCGGTGTGAGGACACACAGTCCCGAGTGCGGCCCCACCCGCAGCCGCCGTGGCGGGCCGCCGGGATCCGCCGCCGGGCTGAGGTAGCCCGCCAAGGCGGTTGCCGCGTCGACTGCCTCGCTTCGGCCGATCGTCGCCCCGCTCGGCGTGCGTCGTTGCCCGGCGGCGGCGATGGCCGACCAAGGATCGACGTCGCCGTACGGCGCGTCGCTCGATGCCGCGACCGGAACGCCGGCGTCGAGGAGTGAGCGATACGGGTAGAGGCATTCGAGGTCGTGCGGGTCGACGTCGGTCAGGTAGTCGTCGCCGCGTTCACGGATGAAGCACGGTTGGGTCACCACGGCGACCCCGAGGGAACGCATGGTGCGGTACACGTCGCGCGGCACCACTGCGCCATGTTCGATGCGATCGCCCGTGACGGCGCCGACGTCCTCGAGCACGGCGAGAGTCAACATCAGCGATTCGCGAGTGACGCAGTGCACGGCGACCGCGCGGGTTGCGGTCCGCGCTTCGTGCACTCGCTCGGCCAGTTCGTCGTACGTCGGCAGGTCGTGGTCGTGCAGCAGCAGCTTTCGTGGGCCCTGCGCAACCTCCGGATCGGTCCAGTCGTCGGGTGCGCCGAGCGCCGTCACCGACTGCGGCAAGACCCCTGACGCCACGGCGGCCGCGAGGTGTTGCATGGCGGCGAACTCCAGATCGGGGGTCGCGTCGGTGACGCCGGTGACGCCGTAGGAGAGCAGCTGCTGCCCGACTTCGGCCAGGTCCGGAAGGTCCGCGTCGACGGAGCGCACCACCTCGTCGCCGCGAAAGACCCGGCCGTCGGAGGCATCCAGATGGCGCTCAGCGATCGCCTTCGAGTTCAGGACCCACAAACCGCCGGAGCGATGCTGAACCCGGACGGGACGGTCGCGGACGAGCCGGTCGAGGACGTCGCGGTCGAGTGGTCCCGCGACCGACTCGTGGTAGCCGACACCACGGATCTCTCCATCACCAGGAGCGTCGCGGAGTGCGCGGGCGAGGTCGTCGATGCTGTGTACTGCCGACGGTCCGCATTGCACGCTGCCGAGCGCGGCGGCCATCGCGAACAGGTGCAGATGATGGTCGTGCAGGCCGGGGACGACCGCAGCGCCGGCGGCGTCGACGACGGCGTCCGCCGTGTTGGTCGGGACGTGGTCACCAATCGCCGTGATCATGTGGCCGTCGACGGCGATGCTCGTGGGTCGGGCGTCGAGCGTGGCGTTGGTGATGACGAGCTTCACGGGATGTGGACCATCGAGAGGTACGTGTCGTTGTCTTCGCCTGGGAGCTTCGCGGGCTGCTGGACGCGCCGCGCCACAGGGGGTGCGGCCGCAACGGGATACGGCGAACAACCCGCCGTCAGCGACAAGGCGGCGGCTTGCATTGCCACATCGCGCATCGAGACGTCGAGCAGTGCGCCGCGGCCGGCGTCGACCGCCTCGATGGCGGCGGCGGCCGCGGTGACGCCCGCCAGCGGATCAGCGATCGCGTCGCCGACCGGCACCGGAACGCCATCGATCCAGCCGACCAGGCCTGCGGCAGCGGCCACGTCGTCGCCGAAGCCGACGCGATTCGCCCACGGGCCGGTGCGGCCGTACGCCGTGACGCTCACCCAGATCGTGCCGCTCGACACCGCATCCATGGGGTCGATCCCAAGGCTGGCCATCGCGCGCGGTCGCGAGGCTTCGATGACGACATCAGCTCGGCGGACGAGATCCTGCACCTGCGCTCGACCGGTTGATGTGTGGAAGTCGATCGTCACCGCGTCATGGCCGCCGTGCAGCAGGTCATAGAAGTCACCGGGGCCGTTCCGGGCACCGTCCAGCCGCGTCGAGCTCTCGACCTTGACGACCTGACTGCCACATGCACCGAGCAGGGAGGCGCAGAGTGGCCCTGCCCACAAGGAGCTGAAGTCGAGGACAAGCGGCGCGGCGTCATGGCGCGGCCTGGAGCCACCGGGGACGCGCACGATCGGGACTCCGCCTCGGTGCGCGTTCTGTTCATCCGGCTGGTCGCCGTCCGCCGGGATCATCGCGGCGGGCAGCGAGAGCAGCTGGGCGCGGTCGACGACCTCGCGCCGGGTCCGATGCAGCGACCACATGTCGAGGTCGTGCCAGCAGTCGCTGACTTCCGCTTCGATCAACGCCGGAATCGCGGCGACGTCGGACTCGCGGGCGAGCGAGAGGAACCACCAGCCGTCGGCTGCGCGCACCGCACGTCCCGCACCGCCGACCGTCCACGGCGCGTTGCGAGTCAGACCAGCGACCGCGGCGCGCTCGCCGAGCAGCTCGACGCCGGGCAGGCGTGCCGTCGGTCGGCGCCGCACGATCGCGTCGAGTGCGGCTGCGACGATGCGGGCCGCGCCGGCACCGGCCAGCAGCGGGGGTGCGGTCGGCGTACCGGTCAGCGCCATCGCTCCGGAGCGGGCCCACAGGTCGAGGTCAGTCGCCACGCTCGTCCACCAGGCCCCACGCCAACGCCGTCTTGACGTCGATCGGCTGGCCGGACAGCGCCAGCCACGCGGTGCGCCAGGGCCCGATTCGTCGCGGCAGACTGACCGTGCCGCCGGCCCCTGGAAGCAGGCCCATCGCGAGTTCCGGAAGCTGGAACCAGGCGTCATCCTGCGCGACGATTCGCCTCGCGAACGCCGGGATCTCGATGCCGGCGCCGACGCACGCACCGTGCACATCTGCGACGACTCGTTCGGCAATCAGGTGCACCCGCCAGCCCACGTTCTGCTGGAGGCGGACGAAATGCGCGGCCGCCAGGTCGGCGTTGGCACCGAACTCGGCCAGGTCCCCGCCAGCGCAGAACGCAGGCCCGCTGCCCGACAGTCGCACACGCAGCGACGGATCGTGCACGGCGATGTCGAGCGCTGCGCACGCGGCATCGCGCACCCACCGACTCATCGCATTGCGTCGCTCGGGCCGGTTCAGGGTGATGGACAGCGTGTCGCCATCGCGCCGTGTCACGACGGGTTCGTCGGTCGGCCCGGGGTCGTCGGCGGCGGGGTTACTAGCACGCCAGGAGCGGAAGTCTGCCGCACCGAGGAGCGCCGAGTAGGCGATCGACTCGGCGTACAGCGCATCCCACGGGGAGCGGTGCAAGGAATGACGGAGCAGGTCGATGACCGCCGCCGCCGCGTTCGGATGAGCGTCGATCTGATCGCGTAGCAGCAGAGCGGCGGTATCGGGATCCGCAACTGCGACCGCGTTGTCGGGGTGCGTATCGGCCGGATCACCTTCGACGAGAGCGAGGTCGAAGTCGGTCCTCTCGTCGAGGCATACGACGAGAGCCGTGGCCATGGGAGTCATCCTCCCGCATCACTGCATGAAGCGGATCAGGCCTTCCTGGGTCACCGTCGCCAGCAGCTGGCCCGCCTGGTCGAAGATTTGACCGCGCGCGAGGCCACGGCCCTGGCCGGTCCACGTTCCCATCTGGTCGTAAAGCATCCAGTCGTCGGCCCGGAACTCCTGGTGGAACCACATCGCGTGGTCCAGGCTCACGGCCATCACGTTGCCTCGCCCGAAGTGCAAGTTGTGCGGCGCCAGGGCCGATCCGAGAAGGAAGAAGTCGGAGGCGTACGCCGCAGCGCACACGTGGGTCAGTGGATCGTCACCAAGCGGTTCGGACACGCGCAGCCAGATCCGCCGCCGGGCCGGGGGCGGTTCGTCGTCGGAGAAGAACGGGATCCCGTCGACGAACTTCACCTCGATCGGAAACCGGCTGTAGAGATCGTCGTGCCACGCGATCACAGCGGGGTCGGCGTCGGTCAGCAGGTCGGACAGCGGCGGCAGTTCGTCGGGCTGGGGTGAGTCGAGGGTCGAAGCCTGGTGGACCAGGCCCGGCTCGTTGCAATGGAAGGAGGCAGCGAGGTTGAAGATCGCCTCCCCGTTCTGCACGGCAACGACGCGTCGGGTCGCGAAAGATCGGCCGTCACGGATGACGTCGACGTCATACATGATCGGGATCTTCGGATCACCGGGGCGCAGGAAGTATGCGTGCAGCGAGTGCACGGACTTGTCGGTCGGCACAGTTCGGCCGGCGGCGACGAGGGCTTGGCCGGCGACCTGCCCGCCGAACACTCGCAATGACCGGTCGTCGAGCGTGACGCCGCGGAAGTAGTGCTCGTCGATCTGCTCGAGGTCGAGGGTCGCGCGCAGGCTCGGCACCGCCGGGTCAGGCATGGCGACACGTTCTCACAGCGCGGTTGGCGCTCGGCTGTGGCGGCAGCCGCTGGGCGGCCGCGACGTATCAGTGGTGATACGCGGCGTCGTCGGCGGCGCGCAGTCGGGTGGCGAGCGTCCCGAGCAGCCGGTGCGCCAGCGGCGGAACCTCGTCGATGACCTGCCAGAACTCGTGCGGAAGCAGCACCAGCGTGGTCACCGCCGACAGCGCTGTGACCGTGGCACTGCGCGGGCCGCCGTCGAGCAACGACATCTCGCCGATGAAGTCGCCAGGCCCCAGGACCGTGATCTGTACGCCGTCACGCTCCACGACGGCCTGGCCGTCGAGCAGGATGATGAGCTCGCGCCCGATCGCGCCTTGCTTGCACAGCACGTGCCCGGCGGAGAGGTCGGCGCGGGTGGTCGCACGGTCGAGCAGCTTGAGCTCGTCCTTGCTGCAGCCCTTGAACAGCGGGACCTTCGCAAGGAGCTCGGTCGGCGATGACTTGGTCTGCGAGTCGTTTCTCATGCCCGAAATGTCTCCTCGTCCGACCTGGCGGGTCAACCGTTCTGTCAGACATCCGACATCCGGCGCGCCGCAGCGGAATCGCGTGACCGATGCCTACCACGTGAGTTTTGATCACCGCTACGACGGTTGGTGGACAATGGAGTCGTGAACCATCAGCACGACCTCATCGACACCTCGGAGATGTACCTCCGCACGGTGCTCGAACTCGAGGAAGAAGGTGTCGTCCCGCTTCGCGCGCGGATCGCCGAGCGCCTCGAGCAGAGCGTGCCGACCGTGTCACAGACAGTGGCGCGAATGGAGCGCGACGGGCTGCTGACGGTCACCGCTGATCGCCGGATCGCGCTTACGCCGGTGGGCCGTTCAGCCGCGACGCGAGTGATGCGCAAGCACCGATTGGCGGAGTGCCTCCTCGTCGACATCATCGGGCTGGACTGGCAGCTGGTTCACGACGAGGCCTGTCGGTGGGAGCACGTGATCTCGGAGACGGTGGAGCGCCGGCTGCTCGAGATCCTGGGTCATCCCAGCGAGTCGCCGTACGGCAACCCGATTCCTGGACTCGACGAGCTGGGTGACAGCGACAGCGAGGACTTCCTCGGTGGACTGGTCGCGCTGACCGAGGTGCCTGACGCGATGACGACGGTCGTCGTCCGGCGCATCGGGGAACCGATCCAGTCGGACACCAAGCTCCTGACCCGACTGCGGCGGGCCGGTTTCCGGCCGAACACCGCGGTGGCGATCGGCCGGCAGAACGGCCGCGTCCTGATCGGGTCGGGCACCCGCGCCGTCGAGCTGGACGACGCCATCGCGGCGCACGTGTTCGTCACGGCGTCCGCCTAGCCCTGGACCGCAGGCCCCGCTCCATGTCCACTCAACACGTCTCAGTGCGTCTCAGAATACGAGACAACGTTTCTGGATGATGAGACGAGGCCGATAGGCTCGCCGCATGGCGCGGCCGACTCCCAACCGCTGGTTGATGCTCGGCCTCGGCCTCGCCGCCCAAGCTGCCGCGAGCGCGTTTCTGTACGGACTTCCGATGTTGCTGCCCGAACTGCGCCAGGAGGGCACGCTCACCCTCACGTCCGCCGGCTGGGTCGTCGCCGCACCGACCATCGGCCTGCTGGCGACGTTGATCCTCTGGGGTGCCGCGGCGGACCGCCGCGGTGAGCGCGACGTCATGGCGGCTGGACTGGTGCTCGCCGGCGGGTTCCTTCTCGCCGCGGCCTCGGTGCACGGTGTGGTGGCACGCTTCGGTTTGCTCCTGCTCGCCGGAGCGAGCGGCGGGTCGGTCAACGCCGCCGGAGGTCGGTTGGTGATGGGCTGGTTCGCGGCCCACGAGCGTGGCATGGCGATGGGGGTCCGCCAGACGTCGCAACCACTGGGCGTCGCAATCGCGGCGCTCACCTTTCCGCCGGTCGCCGCACGGTACGGCGTCGGCTGGGCCCTCGTCGTGCCAGCTGTGCTCTGCCTCGGCATTGCCCTGCTCGTCATCAGTCTCGTCGTGGATCCGGTAAGACCGTCGACCGAAGCCGGCCGATCCACCCGCTCCCCCTACCGCACCCCGACGCTGTGGCGACTCCACGCCTCGAGCGCCTTGTTGGTGATCCCGCAGTTCGCGGTGTCGGCTTTCGCGCTGGAGTACCTCGTCAGCGAGCGGCACTGGAGTGCGTCCAACGCGGGCCGGCTGCTGTTCGGTTTCCAGCTGGCCGGCGCCGCGGGTCGAATCGCCGCCGGCCGGTGGTCTGACCAGACCGGTAGTCGGCTGCGGCCGATGCGACTGGTTGCCGTTGCTGCCGCTGTCACGATGGTCGCGATCGCAGTGGGTGCTGAAGGCCACTCAGCGCTTGCCGTTGTTGCGATCGGAGTGGGAACTGTCGTCACGGTCGCCGACAACGGCCTCGGCTTCACTGCCGTCGCGGAGCTCGCCGGCACCGACTGGGCCGGGCGTGCGATGGGGGTCCAGAACACCGGCCAGAACTTCACCGCGTCCCTCACGCCGCCGTTGCTTGGTGCCTTGATCGCGTCGGCGGGCTTCGGCTGGGGATTCCTGGTGGTCGCGGCGTTTCCGATCGTGGCCGTGGTGACGACGCCCGTCGCCGCCGAGACCGGTCGCTCGGCGGCGAAAGTCGGTCGCGAAGCAGAGCAGGTGCTGACAGGCTGAGGGCATGACGCGCCACATCGGAATCGTGCTGTTCGACGGCGTGGAGGAACTCGACGCGGTCGGTCCGTGGGAGGTGTTCGCCGCGTGGTGTCGATTCTTCCCTGACGACGGATATGCGGTGTCGATGCTCGCGCCCACGGGCGGGCAGGTCGAGTGCAACAAAGGCCTGACGATTCTTGCCCACCATTCCTTCGACGACGCCCCGTCGTACGACGTTCTGTTACATCCAGGCGGTCAGGGCACCCGTCCGCTGATGAAGGACGTCGCGCACCTCGAGTGGGTCCGTCAGCAACGCTCGGAGGTGTCGTTGCTGACGAGCGTCTGCACTGGCTCCCTTGTCTATGCGGCGGCCGGTCTGCTCGCCGGGCGGCCGGCGACCACGCACTGGGGGTCGCTCGAGCTGCTCAAGGAGACGGACCCGTCGATCATGATTCGCCCTGACGACAGGTACGTCGACGACGGTGACGTCATCACGTCTGCAGGCGTCTCTGCTGGTATCGACATGGCGCTGCACGTCGTCCGTCGCTTGGTGGGCGACGAACGGGCGCGCGAGGTTCGCCGCTACATCCAGTACGACCCCGAGCCTCCCGTCTAGGCGCCGACGGCGTGGACGCCGCCGTCGACGTGGACGACGGAGCCGGTGGTCGCCGGGAACCAGTCCGACAACAACGCCACACAGGCCCGCGCGGCAGGCGTGGTGTCGTCGACGTCCCAACCGAGCGGGGCGCGCTCCTTCCAGACCTGCTCGAAGCCGTCGAAGCCGGGGATTGCCTTCGCTGCCATCGTGCGCAGCGGACCGGCGGCGACGAGGTTGACGCGGATGCCTTTCGGGCCGAGATCACGTGCCAGGTAGCGCGCGCACGACTCCAGGCCGGCCTTGGCGACCCCCATCCAGTCATACGCCGGCCAGGCGCGGCTGGCATCGAAGTCGAGCGCCACGATCGAGCCGCCGACAGACATCATGGGAAGCACTGCTCGGGCCAGTGACACGAGGGAGTACGTCGAGACCTGCATCGCGGTTGAGACGTCGGACCACGAAGCATCGACGAACCCGCCGCCGAGCGCAGCGGCTGGCGCGAAGCCGATCGCATGAAGCACGCCGTCGACCTGGTCAGTGTGCGTGGCCACGGCGGCGACGAGGCCGTCGAGCTCGGCCTCGCTCGTGACGTCGAGCGGCACCACGGCCGCGGGTTCGGGCAGGCGGTTCGCGATGCGAGTCGTGAGGGAGCGGCTCCGGCCCACACCGGTCAGGATCACCGTCGCACCCTCGCGTTGGGCGATCTCCGCCACACGAAACGCGATCGAGGCATCCGTCAGGACGCCGGTCACCAAGATCGTCTTGCCGTCGAGACTCCCCATCAGCTACCCATCCCCAGCCCACCGTCGACCGGTACGACGGCGCCGGTGACGTACGACGCCTCGTCGCTGACGAGGAACCGCGCCACGGCCGCGACCTCAGCCACTGTCCCGGTTCGTCGCAGCGGTGTGCGGCCGATGATCTCCTCCCGCTGTGCCTCGGTGAGGGCCGCCGCCATGGCGGTGTCGACCAGCCCGGGCGCGAGCACGTTAGCGGTGATGCCGCGAGGCGCGTACTCGCGGGCGATCGAGCGTGCCAATCCGATGATGCCCGCCTTCGATGCGGCGTAGTTGGCCTGCCCGGCCGACCCGCTCGTCCCGACCACGCTCGACACGAACAGCAGCCGCCCGTACCTCGCCTTCGCCATCGCCGGGATGACGGCTTGCGCGGCAGCCCATGATCCCCGCAGGTTCGTGTCGATGACGTCGTTCCAGTCGTGGTCGGGCATTCGGATGAGAAGGCCGTCCCGGACGATGCCCGCGTTCGCGACGAGCACCTCGACCGAGCCTTGCTCCGCGGCGACGGTGGTGATGGCATCGCGGACCGATTGCGGCTCTGCGACGTCGCACTTCACCCCCAACAGCCCTGGCGCCGGCTCGGTCGAGTGATGCGTCACGGCGACCCGATGTCCGGCGGCGAGCAGCTGCTGCGCGATGCCGAGACCGATCCCGCTGCTGCCGCCCGTGACCAGGACCGACCGGGCGCTCACAGCGGGATGTTTCCGTGCCGGCCACGCTCGATCACAGCCGCGGCGAGGGCGCGGCTGACCGCACTGCGGGTCCGGTCCGGCGCGATGATCTCGTCGACCAGCCCCAGTTCGACGGCTCGGCCGACACCGCCGGACTCCGCTTCGTGTGCAGCGGCCAGCTTCGCCTCCAGCGCCGGTCGGTCCGCTTCCGGTACGGCGGCGATCTCCTTGCGCTTCAGGACCCGCACGGCGGCGACGGCCCCCATCACTGCGATCTCCGCAGTCGGCCAAGCGAACACGCGAGTCGCGTCCAGTGACCGAGAGTTCATCGCGATGTATGCACCGCCGTAGGCCTTGCGAGTGACGACGGTGACCCGCGGCACCGATGCCTCCGCAAAGGCGTGCAACAGCTTCGCGCCGCGTCGCACGACGCCGTCCCACTCCTGTGCGACACCTGGCAGGTAACCCGGAACGTCGACCATGACCACGAGCGGTACGCCGAAGGCGTCACAGGTCCGAACGAACCGTGCTGCCTTCTCCGCGCTGGTCGCGTCGAGGCAGCCGCCGAGTCGTAACGGATTGTTGGCCAGCACTCCGACCGTTCCGCCACCGAGGCGGCCGAGGGTCGTCACGAGGTTCGGTGCCCATCGCGCATGGAGCTCGAGACCTGGTTCGTCCAGCAGACCGTCGATGAGGGGATGAACGTCGTACGCGCGTCTGGGGGATTCCGGCAGCAGCTCGCCGAGCCGCCGGTCCGCGGCGGGCCGGATGGCACCCGCCCCTCCCAGGAGGTCGACCGCCTCCCCGGCGCGACCCAGGGCTTCCCGGTCGCTGTCCGCGATCACGTGGACCACGCCGCTGCGTCGGCCGTGCGGCTCCGGGCCGCCCAGGCGAGCCATGTCGACGTCCTCGCCGGTGACGCTGCGCACGACATCCGGGCCGGTCACGAACACCCGCCCGTTGGGTCCGAGGATCACGATGTCGGTCAGTGCGGGTCCGTATGCCGCGCCGCCTGCCGCCGGTCCAAGGACTACCGAGATCTGAGGGATCCGGCCGGATGCCTTCGTCATCGCTGTGAAGATCTGGCCGACACCGTCGAGCGAGGCGACGCCTTCGGCGAGGCGGGCGCCGCCGGACTGCCACACCCCGATGATGGGCGCGTGGTTGCTGAGTGCGGTTCGGTAGGCCGTGACGATGGCTTCGCATCCGTTGCGACCCATCGCGCCGCCCTGGATCGCCGGGTCGGTGGCGAAGGCCACGACGGTGCGGCCGCGCAGGCACCCGATCGCCGTCACGACGCCGGTGCCCTCGGGACACCGGAGCTCGAGCACCCCGCCCGGGTCGAAAAGTGCCGTCAGTCGCGCCCGCGGGTCCCGATCGACGTCAGAGATGTTGGCGCGAATCGGATCGGCGATCGTGACCGGGGGGTCGATGTTGAGCAGGGACATCACGCCTCCGTGAAGGCGAGCGCGACGTCATGCCCGCCGAAGCCGAACGAGTTGGACAGCGCAGCCGCGCCCTGCGGCAGGTCGCGGGGCGTGACGCGTACGAGGTCCAGGTCGATCTCGTCGTCCGGATCATCGAGATTGCGGATCGCCGGTGCGGTCCGGTCGCGCAAGGTCAGACAGGTGATCGCTGCTTCCAGCGCTCCCGCGGCGCCGAGCAGATGGCCAGTGCAGGACTTGGTCGCCGTGATGGCAATCGCATCGGAGTGCGAGCCGAAGGTACGGCGGATCGCGAGCGCCTCGGCAACGTCGCCGGCGGGCGTTGATGTGGCATGCGCGTTGACGTGTGCGACGTCGGTCGGAGCAAGGCCGGCCTCGGCAAGCGCTGCGTTCATGGCGCGTGCCGCCCCGGCGCCATCGGGATCCGGCGCCGCGATGTGGTGGGCATCGCTGGCGAGCCCGGCGCCAGCGAGGGTCGCATAGATGGTCGCGCCTCTCGCTCTGGCATGGTCATGCCGCTCCAGCACCAGCACCGTCGCTCCCTCGCCCAGCACGAATCCGTCGCGCTGCTTGTCGAAGGGACGGGACGCTGCGAGTGGCTCGTCGTGGCGGCCGGACAGGGCGCGCATCGCCGCAAAGGCGGCCATCGGGAGCGGATGGATGACGGCTTCCGCGCCACCGCAGACCACCACGTCTGCCCGCCCGCTTCGGATCAGTTCCCGTCCGGCCGCGATCGCCTCAGAGCCTGAGGCGCAGGCTGACGCCGGCGAATGGGCGCCGGCCCGCGCGCCGAGCTCGAGAGCGACCGCAGCGACCGCGCCGTTCGGCATGATCATCGGCACGGTGAAGGGCGAGACGCGGCGCGGCCCGCGGGTCCGCATCACGTCGTACTGGTCAAGCATCGTCACGAGCCCACCGATACCGCTGGCCACTACCGCGGCCAGCCGATCCGGCTCGACCGCCGGTTCGCCGGCGTCCCGCCACGCCTCCTGTGCCGCAACCAATGCGAACTGCTGGTTGCGGTCGAGGCTGCGCAGCCGCGGAGCCGGGATGATCGTCGCAGGATCGGTGGCCGCCGGCGCCGCCAGACGGATCGGCAGGTCCGCCGCCCATTCGTCCTCGAGCAGCCGAGTACCCGACTGCCCGGCCAGGACGGCTCGCCAGGTGGACGGCATGTCACCGCCCAGCGGCGTCGTCGCCCCCAGGCCGGTGACGACGACATCGGGAGGGCGGGGGGAGCTCACGCCAAGACACCAGCCTTGGCGATGTAGGCCACGACGTCGGCGACGGTCTTCAGCTTCGCGAGGTCCGCATCCGGGATCGAGATCGAGAACTTGTCCTCGGCCATCGTGGCGATCTCGACCATCGACAGCGAGTCCACGTCGAGGTCGTTGATGAATGACGCATCGGGCACCACCCGGGCAGCGGGAATGCCGGTGGCTTCCTGCACGATCGCGCCTAGCGCATCGAGGATCTCTTGCTGTGACATGCGAATTCTCCTTGAGTCGGTTGAGCTACGGGACAGCAATGACGGAGCCGGCCCATGTGAGACCGGACCCGAAGGCGAGCGTCAGTGCGAGGTCGCCGGTCGAGACCTTGTTCTCGCGGCGGAGCCGTGAGAGCGCCAGCGGAACGGAGGCCGCCGACGTGTTCCCGGTGTCGATGACGTCCGTGGCGATGACCGCGTTCGAAGCGCCGATCTGTCGGGCGATCGCGTCGATGATGCGGAGGTTCGCCTGATGGGGGATCACGGCGGCGACGTCGGCCGGGGTGATGCCAGCCGCGGCGCAGATCTCCCGCGCGACCCCGCCGAGCGAGGTCGTGGCCCAGCGAAAGACGGCCGGACCATCGAGGCGCAGCAGGCCTTCGGGTGTGGTGTCGATCAGGTTCGCCGCAGATCCATCGCTTCCGAAGACCACAGGTCCGATGCCCGGTGTCTCGGACGGGCCGACGACGACCGCGCCGGCGCCGTCGCCGAAGAGGATCGCTGACCCACGGTCGGCCCAGTCGATCCGGTCCGTGATCTTCTCGGCTCCGACGACGACCACGTAGTCGACCGTGCCGAGCCGGATCGCATCTGAGGCCGAGGCGAGCGCATAGCAGAACCCGGCGCAAGCGGCGTTCAGGTCGTACGCACCGCATCGGGGTGCGCCGATCGCCGTCGCGACCCGAGCCGCGCCACCAGGAATCGGTTGGGGAAGGGAGCAGGTCGCGAGAATCACCAGACCGATGGCCGCAGGGTCGACGCCCGAATCGGCAACGGCCTTGCCGGCCGCATCGGACGCCATCGATACGACGGACTCGTCCGGCCCGGCGACACCGCGGGTGGCGATTCCGGTGCGCTGGCGAATCCATTCGTCGTTCGTGTCCAGCGTGGCCGGCAGCTCGTCGTTGCTCATCAGACGGGCGGGGCGTCGCTCACCGATGCCGATGATGCGGCTGTGCCGCACCGAGGAGGGACCGTTCATGCGCTCGTGCTCGCCGCTTCGACGATTCGGGCGAGGGGCTGACCTTCGCTCACCGGGTCGCCGTCGTGCACGAGCCATTCGACGACGTGGCCCGCGCGCTCGCTGCGCACGTCGAGCGCCTCGGTACGAGTCCTTACCTGTACGACGATCTCGCCGGCCGCGACGGTTCGGTCGGGGTGTGGGGGGCCGACCGTCGCCGTGCCTCTAGCCGGCGCCACCACCAACTGCCACGGGGGAGCGGCCTCGACGAGCTCGGCGCTGTGCTCGATGATGAGTGACTCGGCATCCGCGAGATCGTCTGGAGTGCGGAGAGCGAGGACTTCCACGTCGGGGAGCTCTCGGCGGATGAGTGCGGTGAGGGTGCCCGCCGGGGCGAGCTCGATCGCGGCGGTGACGCCCATCGACGACAGGGTTCGCATGCAGAGGTCCCAGCGCACCGGCGAACAGACCTGCGACACCAGACGGCTCAGGGCTTCGGCGCCGTTGGTGACGACGGTGCCGTCGGCGTTCGACACCAACGCGTGACGAGGATGAGTGGGCGTGACCCGTCCGGCGGCAACCGCAATCGCATCCCTTGCCGGGCTCATCAATGGGCTGTGAAAGGCGCCGGCGACCGCCAGCACGCGAAGCCTGGCCCGGAGCGGAGGACTGGCAAGCAGTCGATCCAGGGCGGGCTGGTCGCCGGCTGCCACGACCTGTCCCGCGGCGTTGTGGTTCGCGATGACGCAACCGCATGCCTCGATCGTCCGCCGCACGTCGACAGGGTCGCCGCCGAGGATCGCCACCATTCCGCCGGCCGGATCGCTGCTGGCCGCTGCCATGGCAGCACCGCGCACCGAGACGAGCTGGAGCGCTGCATCCGCTCCGATGGCGCCCGCGATTGCCGCGGCTGCGAACTCGCCGACGCTGTGTCCGGCGACCACGATCCGATCAGGTGATGGCCCGAGGCAGCTCGCGGTGGCAAGACTCGCGGCAACAATCAATGGCTGGGCGATTGCGGTGTCTGTGATGTCGGTGTCCGACATGACCGAGCCAGCGAGGGCAAGATCGATCCCGACGGCATCCGACGCTTGCGACAGGCTCTGCCGAACCAGATCGAGATCCAACCAGGGCGTGAGAAACCCTTGCTGTTGAGCACCTTGACCGGGCGAGAGGATGGCGAGCACCCACGTAACCCTCGTCAGTACCCGTGAGTACGTCAGGGCCGCCGCGCACAGTATTTCTGAGCGAACCTTTGTAGGATCCCTACAAACGCTCGCTCCGATCCGCACCTTGTTCGAGGCGTCCGAGCGTCACCGCGACCTGGATGACGTATCGATCGCGACCAGCGGTCAGGTCGTGACCGGACACCTCCGCGATCCGTCGCAGCCGATAGCGAACGGTGTTGGCGTGGACGAACAGCCGGCGAGCCGTCGCCTCGATCACCCCGCCGGCCGTGATGAAGGCATCGGCGGTCGCAAGCAGGGACGGGTCGGCCGCCAATGGTTGGTAGACGTCTGCGACCAGCGACCGGATCGCGCGTCCGTCGCCTGCTATCGCGCGCTCCGCCAACAACTCCTCACTGGCCACGGGCCGTGGGGACGCGGGCCAGGCCGGCGCGGCACGCAGGGCAGCAAAGACGTCCTGGACTGAACCGGCTGCGTCGACCAGCCCACCGACGGCGGGGCCGGTGACCACCGGTCCCGGAGCGAAGACTGGAAGCAGAGCTTTCGTGATCCGGCCCAACCGGCCGGTGACGCCGACGATCACCACCAGCCGCGCGGTCTGGACGCCGGCGAGGATGTCGGCGCCGAGGTCGCTGCCGAGCCGGCGCACGTGGGTCAACAGCCGGTCAGGGTCGCCATCCGGAGCGGCGCCGGCCATCACGATGACCTGCGCCGGCTGGGTCCATCCGAGGGCGGCCGCACGCGAGAGCAACGAGTCGCTCACGTCGCCGCGCACGATCGCGTCGACGACCAGTGACTCGAGGCGGGCATCCCACGAGCCACGCTGCTCAGCGGCGCGTGCGTAGACGAGGGCGGCGGCGAACGCGATCTCTCTCGAGTACCGCAGCGTTGCTTCACGAAGCCAGGTCTGCACGGAGGGCGCGGCGAGCTCACCGACCGAGTCCTCGGTGATCTCGACGGCGATCCGCACGAGCTCGACGGTCTGTTCGAGGGTGACGACACTCGCGAGGTCGCTGGGCGCGACTGCGAAGACATCCGCGGTGATCCGCGTGCCCGCACCCGGCGCGCGGAGCCAGTCGGCGAATCCTTGGATTCCGGCCTGCACGATGAGGCCGACCAGCGACCGCGGCTGCGGCGGCAGCGAGCTGAACCAGGGAAGCGTCTCCTCCATCCGCCGGAGCGCGCGCGTCGCCAGCTCGCCGGACGCCCGCTCGACCCGACGGGCGGTGGCGGCGACCGTCGCGGCGGCGGGTTGCTGCACGAAGCAGAGGATCTCAGGTGCTGCGCGGCGCGTCCTCGGCGAGCGGCAACCGGACGGAGAAAACGGCACCGCCGCCAGGTCGGTCGCGAACCTCGACCGTTCCGGAGTGCGCGGCCACGAGGCCCGACACGATCGAGAGGCCCAGGCCGGCGCCGCCAGCGGCTCGGCTGCGGGATGCGTCTTCTCGGAAGAATCGCTCGAACACGAGGTCAGCGTGCTCCGCTGGGATTCCCGGCCCACGGTCGGCGATCTCTATCGTCACGTCGGCCGCTGCGACCGTCGTACGGATCGCCACGTCGATCGGTGAGCCGGCTGGCGTGTGCGTGATCGCGTTCGACATCAGGTTGTGCAGCACCTGGCGCAGCCGTGGCTCGTCCCCGATCGTCACCGGTGCCCGATCCGTCTGCGTCGTGAAGCAGATCGCGCGGTCGGCTGCGACGACCTGTGCGTCGTGCACCACGTCTGTTGTGATGGCGAGGAGGTCTACCGGTGCGCGCTCGAGCGGGCGCTGTTGGTCGAGCCTGGCGAGCAGGAGCAGATCCTCGACGAGCAGGCCCATGCGCGCGGCCTCGGTCTCGATCCGGCTCATGAGATGGGGCACGTCGGTAGGTGCGGCAGCGGCGCCCATCCGGAACAGCTCGGCGAAGCCCTGGATCGAGGTGAGGGGGGTCCGGAGCTCGTGGCTGGCGTCGGCGACGAACTGCCGCATCCGCGCCTCGGACGCCGTCGCCCGCTCCTGCGATTCACGTTCGTGGGCGAATGCGGTCTCGATCTGCGCCAGCATCGTGTTCAGCGCGGCGGACAGCCGTCCCACCTCGGTGCGCTCGGGCAGGTCGGGCACCCGCTGCGTCAAATCGCCGTCGGCAATGGCGGCGGCGGTCGTCTCGACTCTGACCAGCGGGCGAAGCGAACGGCTGATCACGACGTTGCCGGCGAAACCGATCAGCACGATCGCGGCGAGGCCGATCGCCACCTCGAGCAGGATGACGCGATGGGTGGTGTGGTTGACGTCGGAGAGCGAGCTCGCGACCACCACGCTGCTCCCGTCGGACCGCACGATCGTCATCACGCGCCACGACGTGCGATGGTCCTGCGACGGCACCGACACGGCATGTCCGGAGAGGCGGGTTGCGGCGGCTGTCGTCATCGGTGGCAGGGCGGGCGGCGAGGTCTCGTACGTCAAGTTGTAGATGCCATCGCGGTGCCCGTCGGGCTGGTACTGCTCGATGAAGATCTGGCTTGGTGGGCGCGGTTCGGTGTCGGCGGACTCGCTGGGCGGCCCGCCGATCCCGACCGGGCCGGGCGCCCCCCCGAACCCCGGACCTGCACCCACGACGCGACCGGTGAAGTTGTGATCGCCCGCGTCGTGAGCGAAGGATCGGAGCTGGTCGTCGACGCGGCCGAGGAGATAGCTGTGCAGGGCGGCGGTCGTGGCTGCGCCGGCGACAACCAGACCTGCGGTGGTGAGCAGCAGGATCGCACCGACGAGCTTGACGCGAAGCGGTGTCCTCGCCAGCGCGGCCTGCGCCTCGTCGAGCGGTCGGCGTGGGTTCACTGTCGTGGTTGGCGAAGCACATAACCGACGCTGCGAATCGTGTGCAGCAGGCGCGGCTCCGTGGTGTCGATCTTTCGGCGCAGGTAAGACACATAGGACTCCACGACGTTGGCGTCACCACCGAAGTCGTAGTGCCACACATGATCGAGGATCTGAGCCTTGGACAGCACGCGGCCAGGGTTCTGGAGGAAATAGCGCAGCAGCTTGAACTCGGTCGGGGAGAGCGTCACGACTTCGTCGGCCTTCCATACCTCGTGACTGTCGTCGTCGAGCTGGATGTCCGCGAACGTGAGCCGCGCGCTCTGCGCTGTGGGCTTGGTCGCTGCGAACCGCCGCAGGACGGCACGTACCCGGGCGATGACCTCCTCGAGACTGAACGGCTTCGTCACGTAGTCGTCACCACCGAGGGTCAGTCCGGTGATCTTGTCCTCGGTCGCATCCTTGGCGGTGAGGAAGAGGACGGGGACCTGGCGGCCCTCCTGGCGCAGCCGGCGGACCACTTCAAATCCGTCGATACCTGGCATCATCACGTCGAGCAGCAGGAGGTCAGGGCGGAAGTCCGCAGCGACTCGCAGCGCTTGGTTGCCGTCCGCCGCCGTGGCGACTTCGAACCCGGCGAAGCGCAAGCTCGCTGAGAGCAGCTCGAGGATGTTGGGCTCGTCATCCACCACCAGCAGCCTGGCTTCGGGCGCGTCGGTCGGGGTGCTGGTCATGGTCGATCCTCGAGCCGTCGGCGACATCGTCGGTTTCCAATCTCGGTGACCGCGCTGTCCACCCTCTGATCATGACCTGTGAGGTTCCTGTGAATCAGGTTTGAAGACCCAGCCCCGCAGGAGCACGAACCGTACGGCGGTGGCGCCGAGGTTCGCTGCGATGAGCGTCGCCACCTCGAGGAGCGGGGAGGGCCGCGGGGCGGCGAGCCGCAGCAGGCCGAGAGCGCCGCTTGTCATCCCGAGAGCAACCGCGAACACCACGAGGGCTTGTAGGTGGTGCCGCAACGCTCCGCTCGGAGTGACCACACCGAACGTGAGCCGCCGGTTGGCAGCGGTGTTCGCGACCGCTGAGAGCAGCAGCGCGATGCCGTTGGCTGCAATCGCCGGCATCGCGGACCGTAGTCCGACGTACAGCAACAGGTAGAGCGCGGTGCTCGCGAGGCCGATCGAGGCGAATCGCAGCACTTGCCGGGTGGCCCCGGATGCCGGCAGGGGGCGGCGGGCGTGGACAGCGACGGCGGCGAGCGGGATCCGGCCGGCCGCGAGACCACACCCGAGCCGGGCGACACCTTTGAGGTCGGCGATCGCAGTGGCGACGACGTCCACCCTCGAGTCGGGATCGTCGGTCCAGTCGACGGGCACCTCGTGGATCCGCAGCCCGGAGCGCTCCGCGAGCACGAGCAGCTCGGTGTCGAAGAACCATTCGTTGTCTTCCACCAACGGAAGCAAGAGCTGTGCCCGGTCGCGACGGATTGCCTTGAACCCGCATTGCGCGTCCGAGAACCGGGTGCGCAGGGTCGCGTGCAGAAAGGTGTTGTAGACCCGAGAGACCAGTTCCCGCTTCGGCCCGCGCACCACACGTGCGCTGTGTGTGAGGCGCGTGCCGATAGCGAGATCGCTGTGTCCGGACAGCAGCGGCGCGACGAGGGGCAGTAACGCCGCGAGATCGGTCGAGAGGTCGACGTCCATGTAGGCGAGCACGGTCGCGTCGCTCGCACCCCACGCGGCGTGCAGGGCACGCCCTCGGCCTTTCGTGTCGAGGTGAATCGCGTGGACGGTGGAAAGCTCGGCGGCCAGCGCGGACGCGATCTGCCAGGTGTCGTCGGTGCTCGCGTTGTCGGCGATGGTGATCCGAGCGGTCAGCGGGAGGTCATGACTGATGAAGCGGTGCAACCGCCGGATGCAGGGCTCGAGATCGCACGCTTCGTTGTAGACCGGGACGACGATGTCCAAAGTCGGCGCGTGAGGACTGGCACTGTCGGTCGCGAGGACGGGGCTGTCCGTGGTCGTCGCTGGCATGACCCCACGGTCGTTCGTCGGATTGGGAGCGTCCTGATCGGTCGCTGTGAGGTCGCTGGCACTGAGAGCGGCGCTAGCCGATCGCTCCAAGTGAGTGCAGGGTCGCGTCGCACTTGCCGTCGACCGGATCAGCGATGGCCACGAGACTCGCGTCCAGCACCTGCCCCGGTTTCGTGCCGAACGCCGACAGGCACACGCCTGCCTTGACGTCGCTGCGGTCCACCGCAGTTCTGACCTGGTACGTCGTCGCCTGCGTCACGGTCACGGTGATGGGAGCCAGACCTTCAGGGCCGGCCGGCGCGAGAACGATCGAGTCGCCAGCCGACGTACGGACCGTCCCGAACGCGCCGCGGAGTGGGGCGTCGAGCGGACCGCCCCTGCCGGCCACGTCCGGCGGCGGGGAGCTCGGCGACCCACCGACGATGCCTCCGCCCGGCTGCAGCTCACCGGGTGGCGCGGACCCACCGGGCGCGGCGGTGCCGGGCTGGTTTCCCTGCGGTTGCAACGTCGGTGCCGGGCACGCGGACGTGCCGGTGATGGTGACGACGGACGCCGTGATGGTGGTCGGCGAACTCTTGCTGGGCTGCACCGAGAGGCAGTCCCCCGCGACGACTGCGGACCGGGCTGTGGTGGTCACGCGGCTGAACCGGGTCGCGCTGCTGAACTTCACGTCCGCGCTGCCGGCCGGCGTGGTGACCGTGACGGCGTCGGCGCTGACCGCCCTGACAACTCCCGTGACGGTTCCGGTGGGGAATCCCAGGTTGGAGGTGACACCGGTGTGGGTGGTGGTCGTCGATCCGGCACTGGAGCTGGAGCCGCACGCCGCCGTGACAACGGCGACCGCCACCGCCCCGACGGCCAGCGTGCTCACCTGTCTGGTGCGCGACTCACCTCGGACGGTCATGCGCACGATTGTGATCGACTCAGCGTGGTTCGGCGAGCGCAAGGAACTCCGCGCGGCTGCGCGCGTCGTCGCGCAGGTGACCGAGCAGCGTCGACGTGACGGTGGTCGCCCCTCGGGCGCCGACCCCGCGGATCGTCATGCACGTGTGTTCCGCCTGGACGACGATGCCGACGCCCTTGGGCTGCAGGTTGTCCTCGAGCCAGTGGGCGATCTGCGATGTCATCCGCTCCTGGACCTGTGGCCGTCGCGCGAAGAGCTCGACGACACGTGCCAGCTTCGACAGACCGAGGATCCGGTCCGCCGGGAGATACCCGACGGCGGCGGTGCCGATGAACGGCAACAAGTGGTGCTCGCAGACCGACGTGAAGGGGATGTCGCGGGCGATGACGAGTTCGTCGTACCCCTCGTCGTTCGGGAACGTGGTCAGCGAGAACTCGCGCGCCGTCAGCAGCTCGGCGTAGGCGCGGGCAATTCGTCCGGGAGTGCCGGCGAGGGTCGGGTCGCTGCGGTCAAGGCCGAGGGCGTCGAGCAGGTCAGCGGCTGCCTTCTCGGCACCGGCCAGGTCGATGTGGGTGTCGGTCATGATGCATCCACCGGCGTGTAGGTACCCCAGATTTCGCGCAGCGCATGACAGACCTCGCCGACAGTTGCGCGAGCGGCCAACGCCTCGCGCATCGGAACCAAGACGTTGTCGGTGCCTTCAGCAGCCCGGCGAAGGTCATCGAGTGCGCGGTTGACGGCATCGGAGGACCGGTCGACCCGAAGTTTGGCGAGCCGTTCGGCCTGCTGCGCCTCGATGGCGGGGTCAACCCGAAGTGGCTCGTAGTCCTCCTCGACGTCGACGGTGTACTTGTTCACGCCGACGACCACCCGCTCACCGGAGTCGATCTCCTGCGAGGTCTGGTACGCCGCTCGCTCGATCTCGCTCTTCTGGTATCCGCGTTCGATCGCGGCGACGGCGCCACCCATGTCTTCGATCTGCGCCATCAGTTCGAGGGCGGCGGCCTCGACCTCGTCAGTCATCGTCTCGACGGCGTACGAGCCGGCGAACGGGTCGACGGTGGCGGTGATGTCCGTCTCGTTCTGCAG
>JAFAZI010000066.1 GCA_019239875.1 Frankiaceae bacterium | reverse complement strand
TGATCCACCGGCTTTGGCAAGCCGGTGCCCGTATCGAAGCCGTATACGTCAATCTTGACGCCGGACAAGGCGGCCGCACGGCGCGCACAATCCTCGAGCGCAACCAGTCCATTTCCACCTGCAACACCAAACTCGATTACTGAGATCCGCTCGTATTGCAAGGTCGCCGCCACCGCTGCGGCGCACAACGTTCCCCACAAGTAGTTCGGATATGGGGTGTCTCTGATGAGCTCACGAAAGGGGTATTGGAATGGCGGGGGGTCAATCAGGCCGTGACGGATCGCAGACGCTCGTACCTTCGGCCGCAGCGGCGTAGGGACCAGGCGTCTCGCAGCACGAAGGGCACGCTGTCGCGGGTTAATCTCCATCGGTCACCTCAGTAGGCTTTGCCACCGGCGCTAGCTCGGCCATCGACATGGTTGCGGCGACGTCGATCAAGCCGCCTTGTGTCTGCGGGGGGCTGGTCACGAAGAAGTCGATGGCGAATGGTTCAGCGGCGACGACCCCGTCGTCCTGTACGAGGGCGACCCGCGCCATGTAGGAGCCACTTCGCAATGACGGCCGGAACTCCACGCTCACGCGCACCCGGTCGCCGGCCTCGAACGCTCGCGCGGATTCCTTCGCGCTCATGTCCTCATAGAGCGAGGCGAACTCGTCCCACACCATGACGCCGACCCTGACGTCGCGGGTCGGCTTGCGGAACCGGACGTCCAGGCGTAGCTGGACGCGGTCCTGGCTCGAAACGGTCCGAGTCGGCTCGCCCGAGGGACCGATCAGCTCGAACGACTCGATCTCGCCAGGATCCGCAGCCATTACTCGATACGCCGGATCCTGCAGGTCTTCCCCGTCGGTCGCGCCACTTAGCAGTTCGTGAAAGACGGTGATGGCGCGCGCTGTGTCGCCGTTGTAACGAAGCTCTCCCTTATGAAGGACGATGGTGCGGTCGCACATGCGGCGGATCGCTCCAAGATTGTGGCTCACTATCACGATGGTGGTACCGGACTCTTTGATCTCCATCATGCGGTCGAGGCATTTCATCTGGAAGGCGAAGTCGCCGACAGCCAGAACTTCATCGACCAGGAGGACGTCGGGTGCCGCCAGTACGGACACCGCGAATCCGAGCCGCATGTACATGCCGGAGGAATAGAACTTCACCGGCGTATCGATGAAGTCGTCAATCGACGCGAAGTCGATGATGTCCGGTAGTCGATCTTCGATCTGCGACCGCGAGAGCCCTAGTATCGTGCCGTTCGCATGGACGTTCTCCCGGCCGGTCAGCTCCTGATGGAAGCCGACTCCGACGGAGATCAGCGGTGCGATTCTGCCGCGTACCTTGACTCGACCCCGTGTGGGTCCGGTAACACCGGCAAGGAGACGCAAGAGCGTCGACTTGCCGGAGCCGTTGTGCCCGATGACACCGACGCACTCGCCGGTGGCAACTGTGAAGTCAATGTCGCGAAGCGCCCAAAGTTCTGAGCGGGAGCTGCGTTGGCCCCACCGCAGCGCGCGAGTGACGAGCATTGGTGCGTCGTCATACTTCACGTAACGCTTCGAAACGTGATCGACGACGACGCGTGGTTCCTCGCTCACAGCAGATCAACGAATACTCGGTCGAACCTGCGATGGAGGAATCCGGCGACGAGGAGCAGCGCCACCGTCCATGCGAGCATCCACCACAGAGAGGGCAGCCACGCGTTGTCCGCTCCAACTGTTGCGACTCTGAAGAGTTCAACCACGCCCGTGACCGGATTGATTTCTAACCAGGGCCGGATACCCCTGACTGCATTGAGCGGATAGATGACGGGTGTGACGTAGATCCACGCAAGGAGGGCGGCCTGTACCACATAGCGCACGTCGCGGAAGTACACGTGAAGAGCGGCAAGCACGATGGCAAGCGCCCCCGTCAGGGCGCACGCAGCGATGGTGGCCGGCGCCAGCAGGAGTAGGCGCCACGAACCGTGGCCGGTGGCGAGGGTGATCGCGCCGAGAATCAGCATGGTCGGCACGAACGAGTACAGGTTGCTCAGGACCGCCGAGATCGGGAGCACACTTCGCGGGAAGTAGACCCGCGTTGTGACTGCCTGGTTGTCGACGATCGATGTCGAGGCTTGCGTGATCGTTGACATGAAGAAGGTCCACGCGACCGTCCCTGAGAGCACGAACAGCAGGTAGCTGCCCGGGGTGTGAAACCGGGCGAGTTTCGGGATGACGAGGGCGAGCACGGCCGCCTGCATCAGTGGAATCACCAGGGCCCACAAAACCCCGAAGAATGCCCGCCGATAGCGGACCAGGAACTCTTTGCGCGCAAGTGTCGCTATGAGGTCGCGAGATCGCCAGGTGTCAACGATGAGGTCGCGAAGGGTCCCCGCTTCCCCGAGGAGCTCGAATCCGGCCTCGGCGGTCGACATCGCGTGACTTGGCACATCTGCGACTACGGCCGGCCCGCCAGTCCTGTCATTTGATGTGCGCATGCCGTGGTGAGTGTAAGGCAGAGGTGTACGTCTGTAGGGTGCTGTCACGTGCATCGCGATGGTGCGGCGCCCGAGAATGGCGGTCGTCGGCGGACGAGCCGCCGGCGATGAATGGGGTATGACGTGCGGCGCGTGGCGCTCATCACGGGGATCACCGGTCAGGACGGTTCGTACCTCGCCGAGCTGTTGCTCTCGAAGGACTACGAGGTCCACGGACTCGTTCGACGATCATCGTCGTTCAATACCGAGCGCCTCGACACGATCTACCAGGACCCTCACGAAATCGACAAGCGGCTGATCCTGCACTACGGCGATCTCGCCGATGCGGTCGGGCTGGTGAATCTCCTGCACGAGATCAGCCCCGACGAGGTCTACAACCTCGGAGCGATGAGTCACGTCAAAGTGAGTTTCGAGATACCTGAGTACACGGGATCGGCAACCGGTCTGGGAACCGTTCGGCTGCTCGAAGCGATCCGATCGGCTCGAGCCGATTGCCGCTTCTACCAGGCATCGAGCTCCGAGATGTTTGGCTCGACGCCGCCGCCGCAGTCCGAGACGACGGCGTTCCACCCGCGTTCGCCGTACGGTGCCGCGAAGCTGTACGGCCACTGGGTGACCGTGAACTATCGCGAGGCGTACGACATGTTCGCCGTGAGCGGGATCCTGTTCAACCACGAGTCCGGCCGACGCGGCGAGACGTTCGTCACCCGCAAGATCACCCGGGCCGTGGCCAGAATTTCCGCCGGCCTGCAAGATGTCCTCTACCTCGGCAATCTTGATGCGGTGCGGGACTGGGGTTACGCGCCCGAGTACGTCGAAGGCATGTGGCGCATGCTGCAAGCCGACGAGCCGAGTGAATACGTTCTGGCGACCGGTGTAGGCACGACCGTGCGCGAATTCGCGCGGGTTGCGTTCGAGCACGCGGGCCTCGACTGGGAGGCACATGTCCGCCTGGACGCGAACTATCACCGACCGTCGGAGGTCGACGCTCTCATCGGTGATGCGAGCAAAGCGGAGAGAGAGCTCTCGTGGAAGGCGGCGACGCACGCGACGGAGCTGGCGCGGCTCATGGTCGACCACGATCGCGAGCAGCTAGCCCGTGAGTTGGCCGGCAGCGCTCGGCTGGATCGCGCTTGACCCTGAACCACTCGAGCCCCCCGGGGTCAGAGGACGAGGGTGCGGCTGCGGACTGACCCAATGAGGTTCCCCGCGGTCCGAGCAGAGTCGATGATGACGGTCTCGACGCAGCCACGCGCGAATTGTCCCTGGCTGACGCTCGGTCGCCGCCACACCAGGTACGGCACCGCGGCTAGTACTGCAGGCCGCCAGCGCGTCGCGGCGATCGCACCCACCGCCGCCGCGACGAACGCAGCGTCATGGCGCCGAGGCGCCCACGGGCGCCAGAAAGTCTGTTCGCGGTAGGCCGGGAATCGCTTCGCGATCGCGACCTCGCGGTACTGGCTCAGACTCGTCTTCACCCACCACTTCAATGACCTGGTGTCAACGTCGTGGGAGACGACCGCGTCCGGTGCGAAAGCACTCTCCCACCCTGCGTCCAGAGCAGACCACCCTGCCAGCGTGTCTTCACACCACGCCGGCGAGGACCACCAGTTGAAGTCTTCGCCGAAGCCTCCGGCATCTTCGATGGCCTGTCGCCGGTAGAAGATGTTGCAGGTCTCGAAGAAGCTGTTGGGGCCGTCAACGATCACCGCATGCGCCCAACGCACGGAATGGACCATGTCGAAGTTGCTGGCCAGGGTTCGCCCTTGGACCAGACCGACATGAGGCTTGTCGGTGAATGCCGCGACGCCAGCCTCGAGCCAGTTCGGCGCCGGTACGCAGTCGTCGTCAGTGAACGCGACGATCGGCGCCTGTGCTGTCGGCCAACCCAGATTGCGGGCGGGTCCAGCGCCGCCGTTTGCTGCTGTCCGCATGGGGCGCAGGCGATAGGGCAATTCTGGTACGAGGGCCTTCAGGACGTCCGTTGTGTCGTCGTTCGAGCAGTCATCGACCACGATGACCTCGAAGGCGTCGCATCCGATCGTCTGGTCAGCCAGTGTCCTCAGCAGCCTGGCACACAGGTCGGCACGGTTGTAGGTGGGGATTACGACCGAGACGCGCGGCGTCTGACCGTCGGGTTCAGTCTTCATACGGTCGCGAGGGTACCGGTCGCGTTCGTAGTCGCGAAGCCAGCGGGTGTCGCTGTCACCGCGCCTCGTATCCAGCGGCGTACACGCGCTCATGACGAAGCAAGCCGACGAGCTTCACGGCCACCCGGACTGCCAGGACAAGCGCGAGCAAGGGTCGCGCCGGCCGAGGTGTCCGCTCCGCGAAGTACATGTACATGCCGCGGTGTGAACTGACGATCCATCGCGGGAGCGCCTGCTTGATGCTGACGCCACCGACATGGATGGCGACCGCGCTGGGGGTGAACCAGATCTCCCAGCCTGCGTCATGAACCCGCCGGCTCCACTCAGGGCCTTCCCAGTCGAGGACGTACTTCTCGTTCTGTGGACCGACCTCGTGCACTGCCTGAGCGCGAACCAGATACGAACATTCCAGGCCGCGCCCGACCATCAACTCCTCGTCGTGCGGCCAGCCGTCCCACCAGAATCCCGACCGAGCGTTGTTGCGGCCCATGCGACGACCCGCCCAGCGTCCGAGCAGCGCCTCCCGGAGACTCGGAAGGTCGCCGACGCTGGTCTGGATCTGGCCGTCCCGATATCGCACCTGCGGAATGACGAATGCGGCTCGTGGGTGGCGTCTCGCAGCATTGATCAGTTCGTCGATGGTGCTCGGCTGATAGATGACGTCGGGATTGCTGATCACGACGAACTCGCCCAGGGCCGAGCCGAGGCCCTGGTTGTTCGCGGCCGCGAGGCCGCGGTTCGAGGCGTTGCGGATCACTGTCAGGTCAGGACATGCCAGCTTCGCCAGTTCGAGGGTCCGGTCCCGAGAGTCGTTGTCGATGAGGATGACCTCATAGGGTTCGCTTGGCGGATTCTGCACGATTGACGACAGGCACTCCTCGATCGTCGACTCTGAGTTCCAGGTCACGATCACAATCGACACAGCCGGCGTCATGTCAGGCTCGATGTCCCCGGACGGCTTCGTACAGGTCCGACATGCGTCGCTCCCATACGGTGGCGTCGAAGTTCTCCTGAGCGTAGATGCGACCGCGCCGGCCCTCCGCGTCTGCCTGATTCGGATCCGTCAGGCGGGCGGCGACGGCGGTCGCGAGCTGACCAGAGTCTGCCGCGTCGACGATTGCCCCGGCGTCGGGCGGAATCGTCTCGCGCGCCACGGGGATATCGGACATGACGACGCTTCGGGCGCACGCCATCGCTTCGCGCGCGACCAGAGGCGCTGCCTCCCATCGCGAGGGGAGCACGACGACGTCGGCCGCGGCGTACCAGTCACGCGGGTCGTCACAATGTTCGACGAAGACCACCGACTCAGTGTCCGGAAGCGGGACCGGGTCAACGTCAACGCCACCGACTACGGCCAGCACGGCGTCCGGCAGTTGCGCGCGCACATGTGGCCAGGCCGCGAGCAACAAGTCCTGTCCCTTGGCCAGGCTGATCCGCCCGAGACACAGTGCCAACGGTGCCGTCCCGATTCCCAAGCGGTCGCGAGCGGCACGACGGTCCGCGGGCCGAAAGTGGTCGAGGTCGACACCGTTCGGTATCAGCGTCCAGGGGGCGACAATTCCCTCAGCCTCGCCGAGCGAGCGCTCCGCACCGCTGACGTTGATCAGTGCCTCAGTCCATCTGGTGGCGAAGCGCTCCCACGCGACAACTGTCCTTCGGGACCTGGGTGACGCAGCGAGGAACGACCAGCCGTGCGGCTGGAAGATCGTTGGCACTTTGTTGCGTAGCACGAGCCGACCGACCAGCCCTGCCTTTGCACTGTGCAGGTGCACGACGTCGGGCCGCACCGCTTGGATCAATCGGCGCAGCCGGAGCAGTTCGCCAGGGATCGATCCGCCAGGTGATCGTTCGGCTTCCCACGGCACATGCTCGCCGCCCGACGACGTCGTCCAGTGGCGGAGCGGCCCCTCGGTCGGGCTTGCGACGACGATCCGGTGTCCGCGCCGGACCTGCGTCTCGACCAGATGCCGGACGACGACAGCCGCCCCGCCGGTCGTTGGTTGTGACACTTCGAGGATCGTGAGCGGCGACTGCCCCGCCATCGTCACGCTGCCGCTGTCTTGTAGGCGGCGACGAGGGTTGCGGCGCTGTCTTCCCAGGTCGGCGAGGTCGCCGCGCGCGCGAGTCCCGCGGCTCGAAGTGACTCGCGTCGGGACTCATCCGTCAGGATCCGACGAAGCCCTTCGGCGAGATCGGCTGCGTACGGGCTCGCACACCATTCGGCCGCATCGCCCAGAACCTCTGGCAGCGGTCCGATCGATGCGCAGACGACTGGCACCCCGGACGCCGCTGCCTCGAGTGCAGGCATCCCGAAACCCTCGTAGCGAGTGGCATAGCAGAATGCAACGGCTCCGGCCAACACGGTGGTCCAGGTGGCGTCGTCCACCCTCCCGATGTGCGCAACGTTCGGGAGCGAGGGGGGAGCCTCGCCGCCGACGACAACCAGCCATGGTGCCTGCGTGAGCCCGCTCGACGCGCGACGCCAGGCCTCGACCGCCTCCCCGAGACCACGCCGACGCGCGCCGCCCAGCGCCACGACGTACGGCCCGGTCACGCCGAAGCGCGCGAGGACTTCGCGGCTGCTCGCGGCTTGCGTGGGGGAGAACGCCGGATCGATGGAGTTCGGAGCGACGACGACCCGTTCTGCCTCGACGTCGTACGTATCGATGATCGAACGGCGGATGAACTCGGACACGGTGACGATCACCCGCGAGCGCCGCACCGCCCATCTCGCTTGCGCCCGAACGATCTCGCGCCTGCCGCGGGATGAGTAGTCCTCGGGGTGGTGCTCCCAGGCCAGGTCATGGATCGTGGCCACGCATGGGTCGGGAGCTGCGTATGGAACCGCGTTGTACGGGCCGTGGAAGACCATGGGATGACGACGGAGCCACATCGGGACGCTGACTTGCAACCATGCCGGCTCGGGCACCCGTCCGTAGCCGGCGAGCTCGGCCGCAGCGCATTGCACCGCACCGTAGGACGGCCGGCTGCGATCGAAGAGAAGGGTGACGTCGACCTGCGGCGTGAGGTGAGGAATCAGGTTCGCGAGACCGCGACCCACGCCGTGCAGCGGTCGGTCCTGCAAACGTCGTGCGTCGATGGCGACGCGGATCATCGACGCGTCAGTTTGGGGTCGATGCGATGAGCCACGTACGCGAGGCCTCTCGAGACGAAGATCAATGCGCGGTAGATGCTTTGACGAACCCTGCGCCCGACCCTCTCTTCTCGGTTCTGCCGCCAGTAGGTGTTGGTGTCGCCGCTGTACTCATCTGCTTCGGTCGCGGTGTAGTAGTACAGCGCAAGGCTTCGCCGCCAGCGGTCGCCGGTGATCGGGCGCGCGAAGCCGTGAGGTGACCGGTCGTCGGTTCGAAAGATGACGCACGTGCCGAGCCCTGGAACCACCGTCTTTGCGGGGGCGTCGCCAGGAGTGTCAGAGCCAGGAGCGAAGAGCTCCAGGCAGCCGCCCCAGTCTTCTTGCCACGTCTCGTTGAGATACAGCAGCAGGTTGAGACGGCGGTAGATGCCGAGACGTGGATAGAGGTGGAAGTCCGTATGTGTTGCGAGGATGCCGCCCGGCCCGCTGCAGTGGAGCCCGCCGCCCTCGAGGTAGGGGTCCGGCAGCAGACCGGAGATCCCCGACACGGTCTCGAGCCACGAGAGGAACTTTGGGCTGCTGAGCTCGGTGATGAGCTGCTGAATCGGTGACGGGAGCAGCTCGAACTGCGAGCAGATCATCTTCCCGTGCTGGTACTCGTCGCGGTAGCGATGCCAGCCCTCCCAGGACGCCGCTGGGAAGGACCGCACAATCTCTGCGCCATCGTTGCCCAGGGCCGAGTCGATGACGACATGGGGGAAGGGTTCGGCCGCACGAAACTCCGCGGCTAGCTGGTCGACGACGTCGAACGTTCGGTCCGGCGCCAGGTACACGTGGCCCAAACTACCAACGCCTACGACGGCATCGGGCGCTCGTTTGGCGTCACGGCCAACGCGAACCCGTCTTGGAGGAGGATCCAGAGGCCAAAGCCGCCCGACCGCAGCGGACGGTAGTCGCCGTGGGCGAATCCGCTCAGCATGCGAGCGGCGCGAGTGCGTCGAGTCGGGCCGTTGCGAGTCTGTGACCGCCGTTCCAGCCGGGGAACGATCTGGTCGTAGTAACGAGCCGCGGCGAGCATTTGTTCACGCACCGGCGCACATTCCGGGGCTTCTGCACGGACACGAAGGTAGGAGGCGCGCGAGCGAGCCGCGCCGGTCACGCCGTCATTGGGAGGTTCGCCGACTCGCCCGAGCAGCCATCGTCGTGACGGCGTCGAGGGCGCCTCCGCCGACACCGCGGTCGCGTGCCGGCGGTAGAGCGTGAGCGGCTCGGATCCGTGCACCGATCGCCCGACGACGTGTGCGGCGAAGTGCGCCCACTCATCGTGATGAGCGGGCCCTTTGCCGAACGCGGTCTCGGGTCGGCCGTCGGCCGGCATGTAGTCGAGGAGCTTCCCCTTGAAGACCATGCGAGCGCCGTGCAGAACGAATAGCGGGTACGCCGCCGCCGACTTCTCTTGGAAGCCGGTGTGGAAGCGACGGTCGGGGAGCGGCTGGAGGTTCTCGTCGACGATGCGCCAGCCAGATACCCACAACGCCGGCTCCGGTTCGGCCAGAGCGCGAGCCGCCGCCGCCAAGCGGCCCGGGTACCAGAAGTCGTCCTGGTCGGCGAAGGCGATCAACGTCCCATGGGCTCGACTCGCGGTCTGCATGAAGTTCTCGCCGTAGCCGAGGCGTTCGGGGTTGATCGTGACGTGGACGGGGATGTCTGTCGTCGCGGCGAAGTCGTTGATGATGGCGATCGTGTCGTCCGTTGAGCCATCGTCTCCGATGAGGATCTCGATCGGTTTCTCAGTCTGTGCGGCGATGCTGTCGAGCTGCTCGCGGACGTGGCGGGCGCCGTTCAACGTCGCGATCGCCACTGATACGCCTGGCACTCGATCCATCGGCTCAACCTATCGACGGTGGTCGACCCGGATGCGCGAGGCTGACGGCTAGGCTCGAATTCCGTCATTGGCGACCGAAGGTGGGCTGGCTATCAGGGACGACCAGCCGCTGCGCATCCTGCTCACGTTGCATTACCCGCTCGATCCCAACGCCGGTGCGGCGGGATGCACACTGCGGCTCGCGGCAAGTCTGCGAGAGCGTGGGCACGAGGTATCAGTGTTCGGGTTCGACCAGATGCGGGGCCGACGTGACAGCAAGCTGGACCTGCTGTCCTTTCCGTTTCAGGCATCGGCGTTGGCCCTGCGTCGGCTCCGCGCAGACGACGTGGACGTCGTCGATGCATCCACAGGTGACCTCTGGCCGACGTCGCGCGGAATGGTCCGCCGGTGTCGCGGCATCGCCGTCACGCGAAGCCATGGTCTGGAAAACCACGAGGCTGCGGCGACGATGGAGGCCCGTGACCGCGGTGAGCTGGAGCTGTCACGTCGATACTTCGTCTACTACGGCGGGATCCGGCTGAAGCAAGTGGCCCGATCGCTTCGGGTCGCCGATGCCGACTTCTTCTTGAGCACGAACGAACGTGCCTGGGCGGTCGAGCACCTCGCACTTGATCCTCGCCGTTCGGAGGTCGTCCGCAACGGTCTCGCCGATTCGTTCATCGGACTCCCGCCGCCGCGCGCATACGGCAAGGGCCCGCTCGGGATCGCCGTGATCGGGCCCTTCATCTGGCGGAAGGGAGCGGAGACGGCGGCCGCGGTCCTGTCGCGGGTCTTGCAGCGCGCCCCGACCGCCCATGCCAGCTGGTTGGGAGCGCCCGACGAGGAGGTGAAGGCCGCTGTTGATCCTTCGGTGCGGGAGCGAGTGCGCGTGGTCTCCCATTACCGCAACGAGGACCTGCCGTCCCTGCTGGAAGGGCACCATGCCCTGTTACTGCTGTCGCGGAGTGAGGGGTATCCAGGAGCAGTCCTGGAGGCGATGGCCTGCGGCCTCGCCGTGATCAGCACCGACGTCGGCGAGTGCAGGGCCTTGCTGGAGCCGACTGGTGCGGGCGTCATCGTGCCACCCGCCGATGTCGATGCGATCGCTACCACGGTCGGCCGCCTCGCTGGTGACCCCGCCAGGCTGGACCAGATGCGCCGCAACGGCCATCGCAAGGCGCAGGATCTCGGGTGGAGCGAGGTGGCGGCCGAGACCGAGCGGCTGTACCGGCGCGTCATCGAGGAAAAGTCACACTGACACGGGTGTCGCCGTCTCGCTCTGTCGCGGTGTCGCGACGGTATGCGGCAGGCCGGAGGAAAGCTCGTCGTCGTCGGCGGCCGGACGGGCGAGGCCGAGACCTGCCAGACCCCAGAACGTCAGCGCGACGGGGAAGCTGATCCAGATCGGGAGAAAGAGGCCACCGACCAGGAGGCCGAAGCCCGCAAGCCACGATGCGCCGGCGAGCTTCGCGGTTTCTGACTCCCCCTGGGCACGCCGACGCAGCTCGACGAGCGTGGCCACATAGAACCCGATGAAGCACAGCATTCCGGCCGCGCCGAGTTCTGACCCGACGCCGAGATAGGAGTTCTCGGTGTTGGTCGCATTGGCGGTCTGGCTGCGGACGCCAGTCGCCGGATTCGCGCCGAGGCCGAAGCCGGCAGGATGGCGGAGAAGCGAGTTGAACCCGTTGGTCGTCCGGGTGATGTGCTGTTGGTTGTCCTCGGTCTGGACAGAGAGGTTGCTTTGAATCCGGGACCATGCGGAGCTCTGTGCGAGGTACGGCGCGAGGAGTATGCCTGTCCCGACCAGGAGAATCACAAGCGGCAGGCGACCGGAGGACCGGCGCCGCGCGGCGAGCCAGACGCTGAGCAGAATGACAACGCCGCCACTGAGGATCGCGCTTCGAGTCTGCGTCATCACGATCGACACTGCGCCGCCCGCTACGCCCGCGAGCGGAAGCAGTCGTGGCCGTGACCCTGACAGGCGCTCAAGGCCGTAAGCCAGTGGCAGCACCATGAAGAACCCGAGGACGAGCGGGTCAAGCAGGAGGCTACCGACCCGGATGCCACTTCCCTCCTGCGCGTGGACGACGTAGCTGTACCCGGGCGGTGGTGAGGTGTGGAGGACGGCTATCTGGTAGATCGGAACGCCGAGCGTTCTCACCAAGAAGCGGTTGTAGCCGTCGGAGCTGACGGACTCCCAGATCGCGACCCCGAAAATGGTCGCCGCGACGACGAACACTGTGGTGCGGATTCGGCGCAGCGTTCGCATCGACAGCGACACCCGCTTGGCCGCGAGCAGCAGGATCGCGAACAGGCAGTCGATCCGCCAAGCACCCAGACGAACTCCCCATGGCTCGCCGCCGAGTGCGCCTGGCGCGGCGAGCGGCAGCAGGAGGTAGGCCGTCGCGATCCCGACGTACCCGATCGCGAACTTGTCCACCAGGTCGAGATTCCAGCGATCGGTCTTGTCATTCCCAGACGTTCGAAGCACGGCACAGAGACCGACGCCGAGGATGGCCGCGTCCTTGAGGTAGCCGAGATCGCGGGCAACGACGCCGGGCATGCCGTGCTTGTAAAGGTACGCGAGTACCGGGACCTGTAGAGGCACGAAGACAAGGACGGCGCCGATCGCCATACCCGGCCACCGCACAAACGCAAGCACGGCGAGCAGCGTCACGGCGCCACCGATCGTCAGCTCCGCTGCGTGAAGGCCCCCGAAGCTCAGATCGGCAAACACGAACGCCGCCGTCCCCAGGCCGATGGTCCACCCCAGGAAGTCACCGAGGCGAGGCGGCGCCCCAGGACCGACAGCCCAAACCGCGCGGGTCACTCCATAACCGTAGTGCGAGATTTGGCAAACCGGAGGGCGGAACCACGTAGCCTGACGGGATGGACCTCCTAGGCGCGATCGCGATCTTGCGACGCCGGTGGCTCGTGGTGGTGCTGTGCCTCATCATGGGCATCGCGGGGGGCTTCGACCTCGGACATCGAGGCACCAAGCAATACCGAGCGACCGCCGAGTGCTTGGTCAACATCCCGCCGAGTCAGAGCGTCCAGACGCAGGTGCTCGGGACCCAGTTGGCCGGGAGCCTGGTGCAGACCTATGTGGGCCTGATCAACTCGAAGATCGTACTGTCGCGTGCGAGCGCGCTGCTCGCCGACCGGGGTGTGTCGGTCGGAGCCCAGGGTCTGTCGGCGAAAGCGGTCACCAACACATACCTCATCGACGTCAGTGCGACCTCGACCACGCCGGTACTTGCCCAGCTCACCGCCAACGCCGGCGCCAAGGCACTTGGCTCGACCGTGGCGAAGCTTCAATCCGGCGTGCCGCAAAAGATCACAGTCCAGACGACGAGCCCAGCGGCCCTGCCAGGCGCCCCGGTGAGCCCACGCCCGCGGCTCGATCTCCTCGTTGGCCTGATCCTCGGTCTGCTGGCCGGTCTCGGCATGGCGGCGCTGCTCGAGGCGTTGGACCGAACCATCAAGTCGACAGCGCAGGCGGACGCAGTGCTCGGCCGGCCGCTCGTCGGACTCGTTCCCAAACGCCGGGCTGGACCGCTCGTCGTAGACCTCACCACAAACTCCCCGGATGCTGAGCCTTACCGTTCCGCGCGTACGGCAATCCGCTTCCTCGATCCGGACCGGCCGCTGCGGTCGATCCTGGTCACCAGTCCGTCGCCGGGTGACGGCAAGACGGTCACCGCCGCCAACCTCGCTGCGGCATTCGCGCTCTCTGGTGACCATGTGATCGCGATCGACGCTGACCTCCGCAAGCCGCGCCTCGCCCAGACCTTCGGCCTCGAAAGCGCTGTCGGTCTCACGAATCTCGTCCTCGGCAACACCGATGTCACCGACGCCCTTCAAGAGTGGGGCCCACGGTTGTCGGTCCTCGCGACTGGACCGCTCCCACCGAATCCGTCGGAGATCCTCGGATCCCAGCTGTTCGGCCAGCTGTTGAAAGATGTGTCGCGGCGCGCCGACATCACGGTCATCGACGCGCCGCCGGTCCTCCCGGTCGATGACGCCCTTTCGCTCGCCGCCCAGGTCGACGGGGTGATCCTCGTGGTGCGCGCGGGCACGACGATGCGTCACAGCGCGGCCGAAGCCGTCCGTCGGTTGGAGACCGTGGGCGCCAACGTTCTCGGGTACGTGCTCAATGCAGTGCCGCGGAGCGATCTCCGGGGCATGTATGCCGATTATGTGTACGGGAGCGAGCGGACCGCGGAGATCCCGATCCTGACCGGGCCCTCGCGGCCGCAGAACGGCAAGGCGCCGTCGACACTCCGGCGTTCGCCACGTACGACCCCGCGGGCCGACTCGCAAAGGGCGTCCACCGAGGTGACGACTTCCCGAACCAAGACGTGAGGCGGGATTCGGCCGGTCGGATCACCGGGCGGCTCGCAGTCATCGTCTTGCTGGCCCTCAACGTCGGTCTGGTCGGCTACGCGCTCGCTCGGTACCTGTCGAGTGACGAGCCGCGCGCGGTGCCGCGATCTACTCCGACAGCAACGGCGACCAAGCACCACCACACGAAGAATCCGCTGCGCCTGAGCACCAAGGCGGGCTCGATCCGTGCCGAGAAGCTGTCAGTGCCCTTGCTGTTCTCGGCGGGCAGCACAACCGAGGCTTGGCGCGCCACCGGTGGTTGTGCGACACCGGCGGACCTCGCGGTGACAAAGGATGCAGGGGTCACGTGGCAGCCATTGAGACAGCCGGCACCGCGAATCTTGGCCGTACAGGTCACCGGAAAGCGAAGTGGTCGGGTGCTCGGCGCGGATGAAACCTGCACGATTGCCAAGACCTACACAACGACGGACGGCGGCTTTCGATGGCACGCTGCGCCTGGGTTTCATCGGAGCTGGGTGGCCTCGCCCTTCGGCGTGCGGAGTGCGCAGGGCGTGGTCTCGAAGCCTTGCCGGAAGACGTCACCTACGCCCGTCTTCCTCTCCGCCGGCACCGATCGCCTCGCAGTTGTCGTGTGCCGGGTCGGGGTGTTCCGGACGGCTAATGGTGGGCACTCGTGGACGCCCACAGCGAAGTTGCCGGCGGGCCGTGCCGCTGCTCTCGCGATGTCCCGAAGCGGTCGCGGCGCCCTGTTCCTCACGCAGTCGCCGTTGTGCCAAGGCATGCGGGTGATGGACACCGCCAATGCTGGCCGCACGTGGTCCGTCGGCCCATGCCTGCGGGCGGCCGCACCGCCCGCCTTCGCCAGCATGAGCGCGCAAGGTTCGGGGCTGCTGACCACTGCTAGCGGGACCTACCAGACGACTGACTACGGCAGGTCCTGGGTCTGATCCTCGCCGCCCGCACCCGTATCGACTGATACCGGTGCGGTTTCGTCGGTGACCGCTGCCCGCATCCGGCGGGCCATCAGCTTCATGTCGAACGGATCGCTCGGGTTGGGGCTGCGACGCAGCGCGCGGACGGCTGGGGCCGCTACCTCAGCGGGTCGCGGGACGGTCGTGCTGGCGCCCAGCGAATGCTCGAGTGCCGTTATGCGGTCCTCGATCCGAGCCAAGCTCTCACGCAGTTCGGCGAGCAAGGTCAGGATGACGTCGCTTGATGACCCGGACACAAGACGATCGACTTTCGTCGACCGGCTCGCTTTGGGCGGCACGGCCCGCATCGGCTTGAGTTCGAGCTGCCAGTCGTCCAAAGGAATGCGCACTCCACCTATTCGTTCGCGTTGACACTAGCGCGGTGGTGAGGCGTTGACGCTGTCAGTCGCCAATCGAGGCAAGTGACGCGTCGTCCTCGAGTGCCTGGACGTGCTGGGTGACGAGTTCGACCAGGTGGCGCTTGTGACGCGGGTCGATCGAGACCTCGTGTCCCTCAGAGGCAAGGCCGACGCCTCGAACCCATCGCGGGATGTCGTCGATGGTGACCGGCTTGATCAGGCACAGCATCCACCCGACCGTGCGAGCCAGGATCCAGAGGTCAAAACGTACCGAGGCCTTGTCGATATAAAAGCGGTCGTACTCCGGCGCGCTGGTCGCCGTACCGCCGGACGCCTCGCTGATCTGCCAGAGGCCGGTACACCCCGGCCGGATGGCCGAACGCAGCGCGCTGAACGTCTCGGGGACCGGTTCGATATCGGGGCCCTGGACCGGTCGCGGCCCCACCATGCTCATCTTCCCGGCGACGACGAGCCACAGCTGCGGCAACTCGTCGATGTGGGTGCGCCGCAGCACACGACACAGCCATGGCAACGGCAGATCCTCGATCTGGAGCTCGAACTTGTCCGCGTACGGCGGCGTGCTGGTCGGCAGGGTTCGCAGCTTGAACACCCGGATCGGCCGGCCGTGCTGGCCAATTCGCCAGTGGCTGAACACGGGCCAGGCCCGAAGGGTGATCGCAACCCCGATCGCGAGAACCAGAACGAGTGGGGCGGTCAGCAGTGTCAGGGCCGATGCGACAACGACGTCCAGCACCCGCTTGCGGGTGGCGGCATGACGCTGATCGGTCGGCAGCTGGCTAGGGGCGACCGTAAGCCGCTGCTGCAACGATCCACCTCAGTCATCGTGTTGGGGGGTTTGACTGCGAAGCGCAGTTTGACACGCTCAAGGCCGTGTTGTCATCGGTCGTTTCGTCGAGCAACTTAATGCCAGGATATCGGACGGCACCTTTGCGAGGTTGGTTTTCGAAATCCGCCGCAATCGTTCTGATCGGTCACTGATGCGGCGCGTCACCACCGCGCACACGGTTGATCATGATGTTCTTTTTTGGTGCGACATCGTTTGGAGGCTGGGCCGACAGTCGTCATCGCGTTGCTCGTCATCATCGACATGCTCCTGGTCGGCCTCGCCTGGCATCACGGACGAGGTCAGGACCCGTCGCAGGTCGTCACCATCCAACCCGCGAGCTCGCAGCACACCACCCACTCGACGAGCTCATCTCCCAAGCCGACGCGAACCTCGACCGCGCCGCCCGCGTCGCCGCCCGTGAAGAATGCAGCGCCGCTTGTCAGCACGGTCGACGGGACGACGGCGACGCTGGCGAACTATGGCTGCAAGGGAAGCCCGGATCTCCGGACGACGATCGATGGCGGCGCGACGACGGCCGCGCTGACGGCGCCGGCGCCCCACATCCTGCGCGTCGTACAGACCGACGCCTTGAACATCTGGGTGATCGGAGCCGATGGCAAGTGCCACCCCACCTACTACTCGACGACTGACGGCGGGCAGACCTGGTCGGCGGCGGGCTCACTGGGCCAGGTCTGGATCTCCCTCCCCACCGGTGTTCACACTCCAAGGGGCAAGCTCTCCAAGCCGTGCGGCACGAAGCCGGCAGGGCAGATCGCGCTGTCTCCGTCCGGCTCCGCCGACGCGTTCGTCGTCTGCTCGGACAGCCTGCGGCGGACCTCGAACGGGGGCAAGAGCTGGCGAACGGTCACCGGCCTGCCCTCCGGCCAGATCGTCAACGCGTCGCTGGCGACCGGCGGCACCGCGGTCGCTGCCCTCAAGGGCGCCAGCGGTTGCTCCGGGCTGCTCCTGGTGGCTACGGCGAACGCTGGCGGGCACTGGTCGGCAGGTCAGTGCCTGAAAGACCTGAAGCCGAGCGCCGTCGTCGCGATCACCGACGCCGGGACCGGCTTGGCGTCCAGCAGCGGCGTCTCCTACATCACGTCTGACGCCGGAAGGTCTTGGTCAGCCGCGGCTTGAGGTGACTGGCCCGACCCCTCGCAGTACCAATTGCGCCGGATGGCGGTGTCGATCGGCGGTCGGCCGGACGACCTCCCAGGTGTGACCGAACAGCCGCCACGGCAGAGCCTCCCGATGAGGTTGCTCGAGGCTGGCGTGCCGTTGACTCTGCTCATCGATCTGACTGCGCGAAACGGGCCAGACAGTGCCGGAATCAGCGCCAAAGAGCGTCCCGCCTCTAGTTACGTTTAGCGGCCGACGACGCGTTCCGGTGGCCTGATCGAATGGGCCGAACGGGTGAACCGGCCGCTGTGTAGTCATAACTAGCCAGCGCAAGACCATCAAGCCTCGTCATGTGCTGACCGTGCTCGATGGACGACTCTCAGTAGCGAACATATTTCGGAGGGTCGATATGACGCTGACTGTGTCCACCAGCCGGCTTCGAAGCACAATCGCTGCTATGGCCGTCGCCGCACTTTCATGGGCGGTGGCGGCCCCAGCGGTTGCGCCGGACGCGGGGAACGGCCTCACCAGTGCCGTGTCCGCGGCCGTCGACCCGACGCTGTCGGGGATCTCGGGTACGGCGCACGTCCTGGTGCAAGGGGCGCGCGCCACCGAGTCCACCATCGCCGAGCTCGGCGGCAAGGTCACCCACGATCTGCCGCTGATCGGCGGGTACTCGGCAACGATCCCCGCTGCCAAGATCTCGCAGCTGGCTCACACGCCTGGCGTGAAGACGATCGTTCGCGACACGCACATGACCGTCCAGGCAGCGCCGGTGGGCATGACCGCGAGCCCGCAGAACCCGCCGAACGTCTACCAGCAGGTGACCGGCGCCGACCGGCTGCAGTCGGCCGGTGCCGACGGGCACGGCGTGACGGTCGCGGTCCTCGACACCGGCATCTCCTCGATGGCCGACACCTCGGGCCGCCTCGTCAGTGTCCAGACCGACCCGGTCGGCCACCGCGCCAACTGCGTCAACTTCACCGGCGACGGCACGTGCACCGACCTGTTCGGTCACGGCACGTACATCGGTGGCCTGGTCGCGGGTAACGGTGCTGCCTCCGGCGGCAAGTACGCCGGTGTCGCGCCGGGTGCGAAGCTGCTCTCGGTCAAGGTCGCGGGCGCCGACGGCTCCGCCGACGTCTCGACCGTGATCGCCGCGCTGCAGTGGGTCATCACGTTCAAGAACACCTACAACATCAAGGTCCTCAACCTCTCCCTCGGCACCGACGGCACCCAGAGCTACCAGCTCTCCCCCCTCGACTACGCCGTGGAGAAGGCATGGAACGCCGGGATCACCACGCTGGTCTCCGCGTCGAACCTCGGCCCCGGCGCCAGCACCGTCGACAAGCCGGCTGACGACCCGTTCGTCATCACGGTCGGTGCGACGGACGACAACGGCACGGTCGACCTCTCCGACGACACCGTGCCGTTCTGGTCGGCCCGCGGTCCGACAGCCGCCGATGGTCTCGCCAAGCCCGACATCACCGCGCCCGGCGTGGGTCTGGTGTCGCTGGCCGCTCCTGGTGCCTCCCTGACGGTGAACCACCCGCCGGCGATGGCAGCGCCTTACCGGCAGGCCGCTGGTACGTCGTTCTCGACCGCCGTGGTCTCGGGTCTGGTCGCCGACATCCTGTCGGCTCACCCCGACTGGTCACCGAACCGCGTGAAGTTCGCCCTGATGAACACCGCGCAGTCCGACGCCGGTGACGACCCGATGGCGGTCGGTGCGGGCTTGGTGGACGGTTACGCCGCTCTCTCGGCTCCGGCGGGTCTCGCCAACCAGGGCATCACGCCGAGCACCGGCCTGGGTTCCCTGCAGGCCGACCGCGGCTCGGTCAACGTCCAGGTCAACGGCGCCGGCGGCGCGACCGTCGTCAACGGTGAGGTCACCGCCCAGCTCACGCCGTGGAACTTCCTCACGATGCTGGCTGCGAACTTCAACGGCACCTCCTGGTACGGCACGTCGTGGTACGGCACGAGCTGGTACGGGACCAGCTGGTACGGCACTTCCTGGTACGGCACGAGCTGGTACGGGACCAGCTGGTACGGCACGAGTTGGTACGGCACCTCGTGGTACGGCACCAGCTGGTACGGCTACTGGGCGTGACCCATCCCCTGGCCGAGGCGCATCGCTCACGGGCGGTGCGCACTCGGCTGTACGTCGCCACCGTGGTCGCGCTCGCGGCCGTGGTGTCGACGTGGGCTGCCCTCGCGGTCCCCGGCACAGACGCCATCGCACCCGGCTATCTGGTGGTCTTCGTCGCGCTGATCGCGCTCGGCGAGTGCCTGCAGATCCGCTACTTCCACCGGCAGGACATCGCCGCGAACAACCTCATCGAGGCGATGTTCGCGCCGCTGATCTTCCGCGGCTCCGGTCTCGAGGTCGTGATCGCCGTTGGGTGCGGCTTGCTGGTCGCAAGCGCCGTACGACGTAACGGTGTCCTCAAGTCAGTCTTCAACATCGCGCAGTGGGTTGCCTCCGCCTGCGTCGGCCTGCTCGCGTTCCACGCCTCCGGCGCCGGCCTCGGCTCCAGCACCTCCGATGTCGTCGCGCTCGTCGGTGCGATGCTCGCCGTCTGGTTGACCAACCAGATGTTCATGGGCGGCGTCCTCTGGTGCGTCACGGGCCACCCGTTGGGTTCCGGCGACCACGGCATGCTCTGGATGGTTCTGCTCGGTCGCCTCGGCGGGTTTGCCGGCTCGACCGTCCTCGGTCTGCTGACCACCGCCGCCTACGTCTGGGTGCCCTGGACGGGCGCTCTCGCCGCCGGTCCGATGGTCTTCCTGTGGTCAGCCGGCCGTGCGCAGGCGTCGATCCACGCTGACCGCCGCCTGCTCGACGGCCTGCAACGTGCCACCCATCACCTGGCGACATCTCTCGACCCAGCCATTGCGCTGGCGCCGTCACTTGCTACGGCGCGGGCAGGCTTCGAGGTCCGCGAGGTGCAGCTCGTGCTGGTCGCCGAGCGAGGCTTTCCGACCACCTACAGCTGCCTGGACGGTCCCGACGGCTACAGCGTCACCACTGCGCCGCACGGCCTCGCCGAGCTCCTCGTCGACACCCTGATCGCTCCTGCCCGACTTGGCTCCAGTGGCGGCGACGTCGCGGCTGCCCTCGGCCGGATGGGTTACCAGCGCGGTCTCGCCGCCCCGCTCCGATCCGGTGGCCAGACCTTCGGTGTCCTCCTGCTGCTCGACCGCGAAGGCGCCGAGGGGTTCGAGGCCGGCGAGCTGGCGGTCGCAGGTGCCTTCGCCCGCGAGCTGGTCGGCTTCCTCGAGCGGGTGGAGCTGGTCGGCGCGATCGAAGAGGAACGCCGCAAGCTCAACGACATCGTCCAGCACACGGGCGACGGCATCGTGTCGATCGATGCGGAAGGAACGATCCTCTCTTGGAACACGGCGATGGAGGCCATCACCGGCTACTCCGCCGACGAGATGATCGACACCCGCCACTTCGGCCTGCTCCGCCCGCGCGACGCCCACGACGTCGATCTCCACGTCGGCGGCTGGTCGGAGCGGTACGCCGCAGGCGGGCTTGCCTCCGAGATGCAAATCGTCACTGCCGACGGTGCGACGGTCTGGCTCTCGTGCTCCTACAGCCAGGTGCCGGCCAAGGACGACGGGGTCGAGTCGCTGATCATCGTCGCCCGAAACATCACCCAGGCCCGCGAGCTCGAAGTCCTCAAGGACGACTTCATCGCCGTGGTCTCCCACGAGCTCCGTACGCCGCTGGTCCCCATCAAGGGCTGGGCCCAGACGCTGCTCAACCGCGGCGACCGGCTCTCTGACGACCAGCGGCGTACGGCCGTGCAGAGCATCCTCACCCAGGCGCAGCGGCTCGAGGCGCTCGTCCTCAACATTCTCGAGTCCTCCCGCGTCGAGGCGGGCCAGTCCGAGGCGCTCGACCTGGTCGACGTCGCCGCAGTCGCCGTACACGTCGTCGAGGACGTGCTCGCCGCGCGTCCGGACCGGGTGATCCGGGTCCGGCCGCCGCAGGTGCCGTGTCCGGTCCGTGGGTCCACCGTGTGGGTCGACCGCGCCCTCGCCAACCTCGTCGCCAACGCCGTGAAGTACTCCCCGGACGACTCGCCTGTCGACGTGGTCGTGTCCTGCGAGGCCGGCTTGGTCAACGTGAGCGTCACCGACCGCGGGCCGGGCATCTCCGAGGAGGCACAGGAGCGCATCTTCGAACGCTTCGAGCGGCTCGAGGAGTCACGCAAGCAGACCGGCACCGGCCTCGGCCTCTACATCACGCGCCGGCTCGCGCGGGCGATGGGTGGCGACGTGACCGTCTCGTCCCTGCCCGGGGCCGGATCAACTTTCGTCCTGACCCTCCCGGCCTCCGTCGACGCCGCCGCGTCGACCGCGACCCCGCCAGTCACTGCGCCCGCGCAACGGGCACCCGAGGACAGCTCCGGCAAGGTGGTGCGGCTCTACTAGCCGCAATCGTCAGCGACACGGGTGAATCTGGGGATTCCGCCACATTCTGCTCAACGTCGCCGTACCGTTTCGCCTATGAAGGCACCCGTGCGCAAATTGTTCGGTCTCTCGGTGATTTCGGCAGTCATCGCCGCCGGCGTGGTGACGAGCGCACCTGCGGCGCACGCGAGCGTGACAGGTGGGCCGACACCGAACCAGCTGGCGAACACCGCCGTGGCTGGCGCGGTCTCCGTGAACACCAGCGACCTGCCAGTCCTGCTGACCGTTCCGGCCGCTCAGCTGCAGGGTCCGGGCAGCCACACCGAGTCGGACAACACGTATGCAAGTGCGACCCCGACCGTGACCGGGACCGGGTGCGTGGCGCTCGTCTGCACTGGCTCCAAGGTCGACATGACGTTCAATCTGAAGCCAGGTGCTCTGCCCGCAGCGCCGGGCGTGTACAACCTTGACGTTTGCGCGGTGTCCTGCGCCGCGCCGCCGCTGGACACGTCCACTCTTACTGTGACTGGTGACGCGCCCACCCCGGCCGGCAACGTCACCCAGATGGCGATCACCCAGGGCACGTCGGGTGCGGTCGACATCCCAGGCACGGGCTTCGCAAAGCTCGAGTCGCTGTCCGTGGCCGGAGTCGCCGCGAACAAGCTGACCTTCACCGAGGACAACGCGACCAGCTCGGCAACCGACCTCAAGGGCACCCTCGCCGTCGACCTCACCGTCCCGGCCGGGCTCTACGACGTCACGGTGACCGACACCGCCGGTCAGACCGGCGTCTGCAGCCAGTGCCTGCACGTCGTCGGAGTGGGCACCCCACCCGGCGCACCGGCACCGGTGACGAACCTCGATGCACAGGCCACCGGCTCCACCACCGCCACTGCCACGTGGACCGCATCCGAAGGCGCAACTGCGTACTCCGTCTACGCCTCCAAGACCGGCGCCCTCTCCAACGACCCGGGCGTTACCACGACCGTTGCCAACAGCGGCGCCGGCACCTCTGCAGACATCAAGGGCCTGACGGCCGGCACGCAGTACACGATCTCCGTCGTCCCGAGCAACAACTCGGGCTCCGGCGATCCGGCGAGCAAGGTCATCACCACGGGCGAGACGACACACATCACCCTGCAGGGCGACACGAACAAGGTGTCGTTCGGTGAACCCGTGAACTTCAGCGGTCTGCTCACCCAGGGCAATGAGGGTCTCGCGAACCAGACCGTCTACCTGCTGCAGAAGCCGACGACCTCGAAGGCCGTGTACACCGGGAAGTCGGCGGTGACGAACAACAGCGGCGGGTTCACGATCGTCTACAAGCCCCAGGTCAACGCGACGTACTACGCCTACTACTTCGCGAACTCCGACATCGGGACCGGCGAGGCGATCTCGAAGCCGACGCCCAAGATCGCGGTGTCCGCAGTGGTGACCGCGAAGCCAAAATCCGCCACGTCGTCGCGGACCAAGCCGCTCATCGTCAAGGGCAAGGTCTCGCCGAACGAGGCGAACCGCCCCGTGATCCTCTGCACCGTCAACAGCGCCGGCAAGCGGCACAAGATCGCGACGACGCCGCTCAACGCGAAGTCGCACTTCCGCTTCAGCTCGGCCCGCCCGAGCAAGAAGGGCACGTACACCCTCGTCGTGCTCGCGAAGCACACGTCGAGCAACGCCAAGGGCCTGTCGGAGCAGTTCACCGTCACGCGCACGTAGGAGACTCTCGACCCATGCGCATTGCCAGCATCGCGGTCGTGACCGCAACCGTCATCGGTACGACGGCAGTCCTCGGCGCGGCGCCTGCGGTCGCGGCGACCGTGAACCCCGACCCGAGCACGTGGGCGAACACCGACACCGCTCGCGTGGTCACGGTGTCGACCACCAACGCGTTGCTCTACAAGACCGACGGCGCCAGCATGTCGATCACCGGGCCCGGGGGCGGCAGCGACACCTATGCCGCCGGCGGTGTGACCGTCGACAGCAACACCAACACGGTCACGGGCACGTTCGACATGGTGCCCGGCACCCTCCCGGCGGGTCCGGGCAGCTACACGCTCTCGGTGTCGACCGTCGCGCCAGCCATCCCGCTGGACAGCGGGACGGTCACGATCACCGCGGCGCAGCCCACCATCAGCGGGTCAGCCGCCATCCAGCCAAGCCAGACGACGTCATTCGAGATCGACGCGACCACCGGCACGTTCGCGATGGGCGACACCGTCTCCTTCGCGCAGGGCGGCACCACCTCCGATCAGGTCATCTTGACCTCTCCGACGGTTGGCGCGTCGACGATCACCGGCACGCTGTCGGCGGGTTCGACGGCGGCACTCGGTGCTTATGACGTCGTGGTCACCGACACCGCAGGTGGCACCGCCACCTGCACCGGCTGCATCACCGTCGACAACGGCCCCGGGGCGGTCACGAACCTGGCTGCGCACAACGTTGCCGTCAGCCACGCCGGCCTCACCTGGTCCGCGCCCAGCGGATCACCCACGCCGACCGGCTACGACATCGTCGTCTCGACCGACCAGACCGCGACCGAGACAGATGCCGGTGTCACGGTCACCCACAGCTCGCCGACCGCGACGGCCGCGGCCAGTTCCGGGCTCACGGCGGCGACGAAGTACTACGCGACGGTGACCGGCACGAGTGCGTCCGGCGCGGGTACGCCGACGCAGATCAGCTTCTTCACGAAGCAGGCCTCGGCGCTCACGATCGGCAGGGCGCCGGCCGGGACGACGTACCCGGGAACGCTCACCCTTTCCGGCAACCTCGCCCTCGGTGCGGACGGTAGTGGCGACGGCATCGCCGGCGCCACGGTCGGGCTCTACGCCAAGGACGCCGGCGCGAAGAAGTACACGAAGCTGACCACCGTCACGACCGACGGCGACGGCAACTACTCCTACGCGTTCAAGCCGACCCGAGGCGCCGCGTACGTCGCCACCTATGCCGGCACCGACTCCACGGACGCCACGCCGGGGATCGATGCGGCGACCTCGGGCGTGACCAGCGCGACGGTCACACAGCGCATCACGTTGAAGGGCAAGGCGGTCCATCACACGCGGTGGCTGCAGCTCAAGGGCAAGGTCGGTCCCAAGCAGGCCGGCCGCAGGGTCGTGATCTACGACGTCGTGGGCTCGAAGCCGAAGAAGTTCACCCGCGTCACGCTGAACTCGAAGTCGAGATACAAGCTGGTGGCGAAGCACGTCAAGGTCGGCCATCACTCCTTCGTGGCGAAGATCAAAAAGACCGCGGGCCTCGAGGCGGCCACCTCGGACCCGGTCGACGTCACGAAATAGGCGCTCGTCGCGCCGCTCGTAGACTGGCCAGGGTGGTCAGCCCGTTGCTCGATCGTCCCGGCGCCGTCGAGGCGCAGGGGGTCGATGCAGGCGTGGCGGCGCACTATGGCGACCCGTTTCGGGAGCAGCGCACCCTGCTCGACGGTGGCGGTGTGGTGGACCGCTCGCACCGCGGCATCCTGCGGGTCAGCGGGGTGGATCGGCTGTCCTGGCTGCACTCGCTGACCTCGCAGCACCTCGATGCGCTACCGACCGGCGAGACACGCGAAGCGCTGCTGCTCTCGCCACACGGTCACGTCGAGCACCACATGGTGCTGCGCGATGACGGCGAGTCGACCTGGTTGATGGTGGAGCCCGGTACGTCGGAGGCGCTCGCCGCGTACCTGGAGTCGATGCGCTTCATGCTGCGGGTCGAGGTGACCGACGAGGCCCCGTCGTACGCCGTCCTGTCCGTGCTCTCCGAGGGACAGTGGCGGGACGAGATCGTTCGGCGTGCTGACCTGGCCGAGCACGCCGCGGCAACGGGACTGCCGCTCGCCGGCCTTGGCGCGTACGAGGCGCTGCGGGTGGAGGCGCATCGTCCGAGGCTCGGCTTCGAGACCGACCATCGCACGATCCCGCACGAGCTGGGATGGATCGGTGTCGCCGTACACCTCGACAAGGGCTGCTACCGGGGCCAGGAGACGGTGGCGCGGGTGCACAACCTGGGGCGGCCACCGCGGCGCCTGATCGCCGGGCACCTCGACGGCACGTCGGACGAGCTGCCGTCGCCGCACACCCCGATCGAGCTCGACGGACGTGTCATCGGTTTTCTCGGTACGGCTGTGCAGCACGCGGAGCTGGGCCCGATCGCACTTGCCGTCATCAAGCGGGCGACGCCGGACGACGCCGAGCTCACGGTCGCGGGCATGGCGATGAAGCCCGAGCGCGTCGTCGACGCGTAACCGCGGCGGGACCTACAGGCCGAACAACCCGATCTTCTTCTTGACCTTCTTGTCGGCGGGTGTCGGACGCTGCCGCATCGGCGCTGTCGGCGGCGCGGACTCCCGCGGCTCGTCGCCGCCCAGCGACGACAGCTCTCGGAGCAGCGCGGCGGTGTCTGCGTGCTCCGGCTCATCGACGTACGCAGCACCCGCCCCTACCGGCTCGAGCACCTCCGGCTCAGGCAGCGGCTCGGCCGCGGCCGGCTCGACGACCTCGGCCTGCTCGGCGGCATTGAGCTCCGCGAGCATCGCGGCGGCGGCTGCCGCCTCGTCCTCGCGACGCTGTGCCTCGGCGGCGGCTTCCTTCTCGGCCTTGCGGCGCGCGGCCCGCTCTGCCTTGGCGTTGGCCTTCGCCTCCTCCTCGGCGACTCGCTCAGCTTCGAGCCGGGCGGCCTCCTCGGCGGCTTGGCGCTCGGCCTCCGCTGCGGCCAGTCGGGCGGCCTCCTCCGCGGCAGCCTGCTCGGCGGCTTGGCGCTCGGCTTCCTCGGCAGCGGCCCGTTCGGCCTCGACGCGGGCCGCTTCCTCGGCGGCGGCGCGCTCGGCCTCCTCCTGGGCGAGGCGAGCGGCTTCTTCCTGCGCGATCCGCTCGGCTTCTTCCTGCGCGATCCGCTCGGCCTCGATGCGGGCCGCTTCCTCGGCGGCGGCGCGCTCGGCCTCCTCGCGCTGCCAGTACTCCGCCCATGCGGCTTCCTCAGCCACCGCCGCCTCGGCGGCCAACTGGGCAGCGGCTTCCTCGGCGGCGGCCTGCTCGGCGGCTTGGCGCTCGGCTTCCTCGGCGGCGGCCTGCTCGGCGGCGAGACGCTCGGCCTCTTCGGCGGCGGCCTGCTCTGCCAGGGCCTGCTCCGCGGCCAGTCGGGCCGCCTCGTCAGCGGCTGCTTGCTCCGCGGCTTCGGCGGCGAGCCTGGCGGCTTCCTGTTCGGCCTCGACCCGCTGCGCCTCCACGCTGGCGGCACGGGCGAACTCCTCGGCCGCCCTCCGGGCCGCTTCCTCGGCGGCGTGACGGGCCGCCTCCTCGGCTTCCCGTACCTCGCGGTTGCGCTGCTCGGCCTCGGTGCTCAGAACCTTCGGCACCTCGAGCCCCAGGTCGGGGCTGGTCGAGGGCGAGCCGTCGTGGTCGGGACGAAGCGTCTCGATCAGCGCCTGCGCGCTGGCGAGCTCGGCCGCCGCGGCGGAGCGCAGGCGCTTGCGGCGCTGCCACTCTGGGTCGTCCTGCGACGAGGAGCTCCGGCGATGGGTGGCGACTCGCGTGAGGTCGGCCTCGGGGGAGATGTCGGGAGCTTCGCCGAGTACGTCGGACAGCGCGCTCGACACCCGGGAGATCGCTGCGGCGAAGGACTCGGTGCTGTGACGGTTGAGAGGGACGGTGAGGTCGGCCGCCGACAGGACACGCTCGGTGCGCGGCGCCGGCGCAACCGGCGCTTCCTCGTCACCCTCCGGCGGAGCGTCGCCGGCAACTTCGGTCACCAGCCGCGCGAGCTTGGACAGCGCGTCCTCTTCGGGCTCTTCGACGACGTCGCCGGCCAGCGCGGAGGACAGCGTCTGCGCGCCGTACAGCTCCTGCGAGTCGAGATCGATGTCCTCGTCGATGTCGACCAGGCCGGCCTGCACGAGCGAGACGATGACGTGACCGGCTTCGAAGAGCGTGTAGCCGCAGTCACGGGCGAGGTCGGCGACGGAGCGTTCGTTGTCGATCTTGCACAGCATCGACCAGGCGTCGTTGTCCAGGGTCGTCTCGGCGGTCGTGTCACCGCGCGTCGACAGGCGGGGTACGGCGGTCGGTCCGTGCACGACCGCGGAGATGGTCTCCCACTCGTACCCGCGCTCGCGCAGCGTCTCGAGCAGGTCGACCACTGCCATCGGCGGGCCGACGTCCTCGCGTGCCTTGACGTTCTTGCGGAACTTCCACTTGCCGGTCGTCCAGCGCAGCAGGTCCCACAGCGCCTCGCTGACCTGCTCCTTCACGAACGCCTCGACCACGGGCTGATCGACGTACCCGAGGTGGACCAGGAGCTCGCCGAGCCGCCAGCCCTGTAGCTCGCTGCGCTGCGCCTCGAGGGCCTCGGCCAGCGCTTCGGGGGCGAGCGCACCGGAGGACACGAGCTTGGCGCCGAGCTGCGGCCGGGTGCCCGGAACGAACACCGAGTAGACGAGGCCGTTCTTGAAGAAGATCTCCGCCTCGTCGCCAGTCTCGTCGTTGATGACCAGGCAGCCTGTGGAGGCGTCCTCGCCGAGTTCGAGGAGGAGGGGTGCAAGGGGCGTGGTCACGAGGTCGCCTCTGAGCATGGACAACCTCCCATCCGCACGCTGACCTGACGCTCCGCTTACCTGTTCTCCTTCGGCAGGAACCACGCGTGTGTTGAGCCAATTGGGTCAATCGAACGGTGGCCATTTTGGTCCGGCGTGACACCATGGCCCCAGAGACTCTGATCCCACGCAGACGAAGGCGCAGGAATGACCTATCCCGGTGGCAAACGGCGCATCGACCGAGTCCTCGCCGAGGGCTTTCTCGAGCGGGTCCACGAGGTCTCCCTGGACGACCTGCGAACCATGCGAGACGAGGCGGAACAGGAGGAAACGGACCTCTCCTACATCCGTCGTCTCCTGCAGGGTCGCCTCGACATCATGCGGGCCGAGCAGAAGCGCCGCGAAGGCGGGCCGGACGCGCCCTCGCTGATCGATCTGCTGCCCGGCATCCTCGCCGACGAGGCGGGTCCGCAGGTGCCGCACGGCCTTGGCCGCCATGCCACCGTCGAGCCCTCACGCGCCGACATGCATCGTCGCCACGTCGAGGCGCTGGTCGCCGATGTGGACATCTCGGATCCGTTCAGCCACTCCGACGAGTCACTAGCCCACGTGATCACGGTGCTCGAACGGCAGGAGGCCGAAGTCTCCAGCAACCGGCGCGCCGTGCAGACCGTCATGGACCGCTGCCAGGACGAGATCACCCGGCGCTACCGCGACGGCGATGCGAACGTCGACGCCCTGCTGCCCAGCGAGTCCGGCTGAGGGTGCCTGACACCCCGACCGTGACGGTCGTGGCCGTTGTCGAGCGCAACGGCTTCGTCGAGGGTTCGCACACGGGGAGCGCTGTCGCACTTGCGGCCGACGGCGCGGTTGCCTTCTCGGTTGGCACGCCGGACGCGCCGATGCTGCCCCGCTCGTGTCTCAAGCCGCTGCAGGCGGTCGGCATGCTGCGGGCCGGACTTGCGGTCGACGATGCGGAGCTCGCGATCGTGTGCGCGTCGCACAACGGTGAGCCGCGGCACGTCGAGGTCGTGCAGCGCCTGCTCGCGCGCGCCGGCCTGGACGAGACTGCGCTGGACAACACGCCCGGCTGGCCGCAGGACAGTGCGACTCGGCGCGAGCTGACGATCGCCGGCGGGAAACCCGCTGCCATCACTCAGAACTGCTCCGGTAAGCACGCCGGGATGCTCGCGACGTGCGTCGTAGCGGGCTGGCCGACCGACGGCTATCGCGATCCGTCGCACCCGCTCCAGGGCGCGCTGCGGCAGTCGACCGAGGAGCTCACGGGCGAGACGGTGTCGGCGACCACCGTCGACGGCTGCGGCGCGCCGATGTTCGCAGTGCCGCTCACGGGTCTGGCACGAGCGTTCGCACGACTTGCCCTCGGGGCCGCCGGCTCGCCCGAGCGGCGCTGCTTCGATGTGATGGTCGCGCAGCCCGGTCTGGTCGGTGGCCGCAAGCGAGATGTCACGCAGCTGATGGAGGCGGTACCGGATTTGATGGCCAAGGACGGCGCCGAGGGCGTGTACGCCGCGGTGATGTCCGACGGCCGGGCGGCCGCGGTCAAGATCGACGACGGCGCGGCCCGGGCTCGCCTGCCGGTGTTGGTCGCCGGGCTCCGTGCGGTTGGTGTGGACGCGCCTGGGCTGTCGGAGTTGGAGACGACCGCTGTGCTCGGTCACGGCGAGCCGGTCGGCGCCGTACGGTTCGTCGGTTAGGTGATCTTGGTCACGCCCCGCCACGGGTGCTTGCTGAGTGCTTGCAATTGTTAGCACCGGCGTCTAGGGTGGGGTCCGTGGCCAAAATCGACGTTCGCAACCTCGGGGACTACATCCGCGAGCAGCGTTCGTCGGCGCAGATCTCGTTGCGGCAGCTGGCAACCCTCGCGGGTGTGTCCAACCCCTACCTCAGCCAGATCGAGCGTGGCCTCCGCAAACCCAGTGCCGAGATCCTCCAGCAGATCGCGAAGGCGCTGCGCATCTCCGCCGAGGCGTTGTACGTCCAGGCCGGAATTCTCGAAGAGCGGTACGACGACAGCGACGTACCGGCCGCAATCCTGTCCGACGCGCACCTGGCGGAGCGACAGAAGCAGGTCCTGCTCGAGCTCTATGAGGCCTACCGTCGCGAGGCTGACGCCGCGAACGCCGAGGACACCACCTCCGGCGTCGCCGAGTCGAAGCCCGCGGCCGCGGCAACCCCGAAGACGTCCCGCACCCGGACGGCGCGGCGCGCGAACCCTCGCGTGTCGGCGACGGCCGAGGGATCCAAGAAGAACGCCTCGAAGCCAGGTTCGAGCGCCCGTTAGCTGGCGGGGGAGAAGACGCGCCCTCGGGCGATGCCCGTGTTCTCTTCCGCCGACCACATCACACCCCGACGTGTCATCCGACACACCCACACCGGTCCAGGAGGTCCGATGCCTACCGTCCCGACGATTGACGTCAAGCCGCTGTACGCCATTGCTGGCGTTGGCGACCTCGCCGTCGAGCGGCTGCGCACCCGCGCGACCGCCCTCCCCTCGCAGGTCAAGGACCTGCAGAACACCGCGACCTCGCGTCAGAGCGAGCTCGTCAAGCTGGCGCAGGGCCAGGTGATCGACCTCCGCAACACGGTGATCTCCCTGCCCGCCGAGCTGCGCAAGCAGGCTGAGACGCTCCCGGGCGAGGCCCGCAAGCAGGCCGAGACGCTCCCCACCGAGCTGCGCAAGCAGGTCGAGGCGCTGCCGGCCGAGCTGAAGAAGCAGGTCGGCTCGCTGCGCAAGCAGGTCGAGGAGCTCCCGGCTGAGCTGAAGAAGCAGTTCGACGACCTGGCCGCCAAGGCGACCGTCGCCTACACCGAGTTCGCCCAGCGCGGCGAGCACGTCGTTGCTGGCTTGCGCGGCGACGCACCGAAGACCGCGAAGACCGCTCCGGCGACCAAGCCTGCCGACAAGCCGACTGCCACGAAGCCGGCTGCCAAGAAGCCGACCGCGAAGAAGGCTGCCACCAAGAAGGCTCCGGCGAAGGCCGCGACCAAGCCGGTCGAGACCGCTGCCACCACCCCGGCTGCCCCGACGGCACCGGCTGCGGAGACCCTGCCGCTCGCGGAGACCGCGATCGCGGACCTTCCGGAGACCCCGGTGCTCGAGCCCCGCTTCACCACGCCGCTCAACGGCGAAGGCTCGACCAGCTCCTGACCCCTCGCCGGGTCGGGTGACCCCAGCATCATCACGGAGCCCCAGGGACGTATGTGGTCCCTGGGGCTCCGTCATGTCCGGGCACCACTTTCGGTCCCCGCGCCAGGCGTTGCCACGGGCATCCACGTTGAGGGCGCACCATGGAGTGGTGAGCGACGAGCCGTGGCAGCCACAGCGCTGGGAGCCGCCCCAGGCACCGTCCGCCCACTGGCCGCCGCCACAGGTTCCCGCGGCGCCCGGCGCTGAGCCGCCACAGTGGGGGCCGGAGCATCCCGGCTATGTCCGCCCGCCCGGCGACCCTGACAGCTTCCGCGCGCGGCTCAAGCGGTTCTTCGCCCCGATCGCGGCGCTCGGCGCCCTGCTCGCGAAGTTCGGCGCGATCCTCGTCAAGATCAAGTCGCTGACGCTGCTCGGCTCGATGGCGGTGTCGATCGCCGCCTACGCATCGTTGTGGGGCTGGAAGTACGCCGTCGGGTTCGTGCTGCTCATCCTGGTGCACGAGGTCGGGCACGTGATCGTGTTGCGCGCCCGTGGCATCAAGGCGGGCTGGCCCGTGTTCCTGCCGTTCCTCGGGGCGTTCGTGTCGATGCAGTCGACGCCGCGGTCGGTGTACGAGGAGGCGGAGTCTGCCCTGGCCGGCCCGGTCTTCGGCACGGCTGGCGCCCTAGCTCTCGGCTACTACGCGCACGTCCAGCACTCGGATCTGCTCATGAGCCTTGCGTTCACCGGACTCTTCCTCAACCTGTTCAACCTGCTGCCCGTACTGCCGCTCGACGGCGGCCGTGTCGCCGGCGCGTTGCATCCCGTGATCTGGTTCGGCGGCCTGCTCGTTCTCCTCGTCTGGGAGATCTATCGCCCGAGCGGCATCATCATCGTCATCTTGGTGCTGGGCGGCTTCGAGCTGTATCGCCGTTGGAAGGACCGCGGCAGCCAGGCCTCGCAGGTGTACTTCGCGTTGCAGCCGGGGCAACGAGTGAAGATCGGTACGGCATACCTCGCGCTGATCGCCATCATCCTGCTCGGGATGCACCTCACCTACATGAAGCGCACGCTGTCCTGAGTCCTTCGAGTGTCCTGCGTTTCCTGACCCGCGCCCGCGCCCGCCCGCCGTACCCGTCCCTTTCGCCCAACCGTCTCGAATCGTTGCTTTGAGACCCGCGAAACCAACGATTCGAGACGGTTGGGCGAAAGTGGCGGGACGGTCCGAGGTGCGGCGGGGACGGGGTACGGCGGGGCTGGACGGTTGGGCGAAAGTGGCGGCTCGGGATGGTGGGCCTAGGCCAGGTGGCCGGGGGGCTCGTCACGGCCGTCGAGCCACTGGCCGCCGAACCACATCAGCTTGTCGGCGAGCAGCTCGATCCCGATCCCGTCCGGGTCACGCAGGTAGATCGACTCCTCGATGCCGCGGCCCGGTCCGTCGTACGGGATCTCCAGCTCATCCAGCCGCGCCTGCAGCTTGGCATGCGCATCCGGCGGGACGGAGATCGCGATGTGCTGGACGTTGCCATAACCCTCCGGTGCCGGCTCGAGGCCGAGCCCGGGGAAGTCGAAGAAGCCGAGCAGCGTGTCGTTGCCGAGGTCGAAGAAGAAGTGCGACGACCCGGGGTAGTCACGGTTCTCCACCAGTTCGATCAACGGGAAGCCGAGCAGCCCCTGGTAGAAGGAGATGGTCTGCTCGACGTCGCTACAGATCAGCGCGGCGTGGTGGATGCCGCGGCCGTTGGTCTTCGGGCGGGACTCCGGCGGCGCGATGTACTTCGCGGCGAGCTCGGCGCGTCGGGCCGCGAGCTCCGCTTGCTCGGCTTCGTCGGGTTTGGCCATGCCGCCTAGTGTCTACCCGCGTGGGTGTCCTCGACATAGCCGGTGCCGATGTGTGGTTCGCCGACGGTCCGCACGTGTTGCACGACGTCTCGCTGCACGTCGACGCGGGCGAGCACTGGGCGCTCCTCGGCCCGAACGGCGCCGGCAAGTCGACGTTGCTCGCACTGGCCGGCGCGCAGCGGTTCCCCTCCCGCGGCACCGTGACCATCCTCGGCAAGACGATGGGGCGGGTCGACGTCCGTGACCTGCGCCGGTCGATCGGCGTGGTCGACGTACGGCTGCGGATGCCGGTCGAGCTGTCGATCGCCGAGTACGTCGCCACCGGCACCACCCAGACGGTTCAGCTGATCGGTCCGGTGACCGATCATGTGGCCGCGCGAGTGCTTGAGCTCCTCGGCCAGCTCGGCCTAGCTGATCTCAGCGATCGCCGGATTTCTGTGTGTTCCCAAGGTGAACGCGCCCGCGCGCGCCTGGCGCGCGCTCTGGTCGGCCGACCCCCGCTGCTGCTGCTCGACGAGCCGGCCGCAGGACTCGACCTGCCCGGCCGTGCCGACCTGCTCGATGCGGTGCAGACCGCGGCATCGACCGACCCGGCGCTCGCGAGCATCGTCGTGGCTCACCACCTCGAGGAGCTGCCGGCGACGACGACCCACGTCGCTCTCATCCGCGACGGGCGCCTGGTCGCGCAGGGCGGGGTGGCGCTGCTCGGCGACGGGGACGCGCTCAGCGCCTGCTTCGGCCGGCCGGTCAGTGCCTTCGATCGTGATGGCCGCTGGTTCGCGATCGCCTGAACGACCGGTTCGGACCCGCGTGGCCACCGTCACGTGACGGCCGGACAGTGGCTAACCGTGGGCGAGAACCACGCCGACGAACAGCGACGCGAGCGCGAACAGCGCCGTGCCAGCACCCCACATCGCGCGGCCTCGCTTCGAGGTTGCCTTGGTGTGCGCATAGGCCGCCATTCCTGACAGGACCACGAAACCGAGTTTCGCGAACAGGGTGCTGCGGTAGTCGTGGTCGTGGCTGATCCGGTCGTGGTTGGCCTGGATGTTCCAGAGGCCGGTCAGGATGAGGACGCCGAACGCCGGCCACGCGATCTTGTTGAACTGCCGCGCCACTGCCGCTGGGACGTCGGCGCCGGCCGCGCGAAGCGCTGGCAGCAGCCCGGCGAGGGTCAACTGGCCACCGACCCAGACGGTCGCGGCGAGGACATGCAGGAACAGGCGGAGGTCTTCGGTGGTGATGGCGAGCACCTGATCAGTCTTTCAAGTCGGACTCGCCGATCGGCGTCAGGTGCCGAGTGCGGCCTCGAGCGCCTTCGCCCAGGCCTTGTCGGAGAGCAGGGTCGGGAGGGACTTGCCGTCCCGCTGCACCTGGACCTCTGAGCAGGGCGCCTGTATGACGAGCCAGCGATGCGCTGAGGTTGTGAAGACCACCTTCTGCTCCGGCCCGCCGGCGGCGTTGCAGATGAGTGAGTTCGGCGGCTCGACGTCGAGGTGGTTGAACGACTTCACCAGGTCAGCCGCTTTCCGGCCGGAGACAGTACGGCGATGGGCCCAGGCTCTCGTGGGGTCCTTGCGGTCGGCGACCCGAGCCTTGCGAAGCGATGCGGGCACCTGCTCCGCACGAGGTCGCATGAGTGCGAAGCCGCGCTTGAAGGATGCGGTGAACGTCTTCGTCGCGTGGTACGCGCGGGGCCGGCCGCCGTCCGTTCGCACGAAAGGAACCCGGCCACAGCTCCCGACCTGCACCCGCCACCGGTGACGGTGGTGGTGGATGAACGCGGTCTTGATGCCGCCAGGGCTGACCGTGCACCCGAACCCCGTGTGCTTCGGGTACGGCGTCAGCTCGTCGAGGGAGCGAACGATCCGGCGGGCTGTCTTGCCCCGGATGCTGCCGCGCTCGACGCCCGACGGATTGCCATGGCGGTACACCAATGCGATCCGCTTGACCGTTGGGATGTCCAGCTTCTTGCCGGCGCCGGCTGTCGCAACGCCGATGCCGCTGGCCGCGATCCCGACAGCAAGGGCAACGAGGACGGCTCGTCTCACGGTCCGATGCTCCCACCGATCCACCGTGTCGGTCATGCCGGTCATACCTGCTTCGACGCCGATGCCCGCCGTGGAGTTCCGACGTACGCTTTGCCGGTGACCAGCCTCCTGTTCCCGCTTCACGGTGCGCTGTTCATCATCAGTGTCGCCGTGAGCGTGCTGACGGTGCTGGCCATCATCGGCGTCTTGACTCAGCCCGCGCAGGGATTCGTGCTGGCCGACAAGCAGACGAAGCTGTTCTGGATCATGCTGCTGGTCCTCGGCGTGTTCATCTCGATCGTCGGGGTGATCGCGTCGTTGGTCTACTTCCTCGATGTCCGCCCAGCCGTCGAGGCTGCGGGCGGTGGTGGCGGGCGACGGCCGTCGTCCTCCGACGGCCCTTACGGTCCGCCGCCGCCCCGTCGATAACGCCTCGGCCGTAGGGTCGCGTGATGGGCACCCATCGCCTCGAACTCACCGACGCGACCCTTCGCGAGTGGCAGGCGACCGTCCTCACCGCCGGTGACGAAGGCATCGTGCTGGACCGTTCGGCGTTCTACCCAGGCGGTGGCGGGCAGCCGCCCGATCACGGAGTGCTGCTGTGGGGAGGGGTCCAGACGCGGATCGCCGGCGCCCGCAAGACCGATGACGACATCTACCTGATTCCGGTTGACGGCGATCCGCTTCCGCCACCGGGGACGGCGGTGCAGGGCGCCGTGGACGACGACCGCCGGACAGCCCTGATGCGCACCCACTCCGGGCTGCATCTGCTGGCCGGCGTGGTGTACCGAGACTTCGGCGCGCTGGTCACCGGCGGGAACATGGAGCCGCTCGAGGCCCGGATGGACTTCAACCTGCCGGAGGTGCCGGAGGGCTTCAAGGCGGCGGTCGCGGCGGCGTGCGCGGTCGAGGTGGCTGCCGACCGGCGCATCGACGTCAAGGTGCTGCCGCGCGACGAGGCGTACGCGATCCCGGACATCATCCGCACCGCGACTGACCTGCTTCCGCCGGATCTCACCGAGGTACGAATCGTCGACATCGTCGGGCTCGACACGCAGGCCGACGGTGGCACCCATGTCGCCTCGACGAAGTTCATCGGCGACATGGAGATCGTCAAGATCGAGAACAAGGGCAAGGGATTCCGCCGGCTCAGAGTGCGGCTGCCAGGATGATCACCAGCTCGGGTTTCGCGGTCCCGCGGTACGGCGAGGCGTCGCTGTCCGACGTCATGCCGTCCGTGCTGGCTGCGCTGGAGGTGGGCGGTGACAACCGCCTCGACCTCGCGCCGTCACAGCGGGCGGTCGTGATGCTCGTCGACGGCATGGGCTTGGTCGGCCTGCGCGAACATGCCGATGCCGCGCCGTACCTGTCATCTATGACGTGTCGTGAGCTGACTGCGGGGTTCCCGTCAACGACCGTCACGTCGCTCGCGTCGCTGTCCACCGGGGTGCCGGCCGGCCAGCATGCGCTGACGGGATACACGTCCTACGTCACCGACGTCGACGGGCCGGTGAACTGGCTCGCGTGGAAGGAGGTCGGCAAGGGCGACGATCTGCGCGACCAGCTCGTGCCCGAAGTGGTGCAGCCCGAGCCGACCACGTGGCAGCGGGCGGCCGACGCGGGTGTCGCGGTGTCGATCGTGTCGGCGCACCAGTACGAGGGGACCGGCCTGACCCGTGCAGTGTTTCGCGGCGGCGGTTACACCGGCACCACGACGGCGGGCGACGCGGTCGCGCTGGCCGGTGACATGGCGGATCGCGGGCACCAGTCGCTGGTCTACGCGTACATCTCGGAGCTCGATCTCATCGGGCATGTGCGGGGGCCGGGAACCGACGCGTGGATCGCGCAGCTGGAGCTCGTTGACCGCCATGTGTCGGCGCTCGCAGAACGTCTCCCGGCAGGAACGGCCCTATACGTCACCGCTGACCACGGGATGACCGCACTCGACCAGGAGGCGGCGATCGACGCGGACGTTCCGGGCTCGCCGCTGCGCGAGGGGGTGCGTGCCATCGCCGGCGAGCCGCGGATGCGACATGTGCATGCGCAGCCGGGCGCGGCGGCCGACGTGCTCGCCGCCTGGCGGTCGGTGATCGGGGACCGGGCGTGGGTGATCTCCGGTGACGAGGCGGTCGCCACGGGCCTGTTCGGCCCGGTCGTCACGCCGATGGCGCGGGAGCGGATCGGGGACGTGCTCGCGATCGCGAAGGACGGCTTCGGCGTCGTACAACGCCGCCGAGAGTCGCTCGCATCCGCGCTGGCCGGCCACCATGGCTCCCTCACCGACGCCGAGCTCCTCGTCCCCTTGCTCTCGGTCCAGCTGTGACCGTGGACCGACCGGACCGCGCAAGTGGCTGAGATCTCGCTCGTTCAAGGCGACATCGTCGAGCAGGAGGTCGATGTCGTCGTCAACGCTGCGAACAGCGGCTTGATGGGCGGCGGCGGTGTCGACGGCGCGATCCTCCGTGCTGGCGGGCCGGCGCAGTTGGAGGCGCGTCGCAAGCTTCGCGACCGCATTGGGCCGCTGCCGACGGGTCATGCGGCCTGGTCGGAGGCAGGTGACATGAAGTGCCGCTGGGTCGTGCATGTCGTCGGCCCAGTCTTCAGCCGCAACGAGAACCGCGCGCCCCCGCTCGAGTCCTGCTACCGCGAGGCGCTCGCTCTATGCGACGAGCTCGGCGCGAAAAGCGTTGCGTTTCCAGCGGTTTCGGCTGGCATCTATGGCTGGCCGATGGACTCCGCCGCTGACATCGCGATCAACACTGTGAGGGCGACCACCACCGACGTCGAGGACGTGCGCTTCGTGCTGTTCGGCAGAGCTGCGTACGACGAGTTCAGCCGCGCCCTCGGCACGTAACCCGCGCCGCAGCCCCGGGCTGCCCGCCGAGCCGCGCGCAAGGGGCGTAAAACCACTCTCGGAAGGCCCGTTTCGCGCGGCTCGGCGACTCGAGGTGGCGTCGCGCGGTGCAGGGTGGGCTCAGAAGTTGAGGGACCCGGTCCACGCGGTCAGCAGCTCCTCATCGCCGGTCACCGCCAGCGCGGTCCACGGCACCCGCCCGTAACAGGCGAGCAGCAGCGTGCTCGTCGTACCGGTCACCGCAGCGTCCGGGGAGCTCGGCGGGTCGATCCGCCGCACGCCGTCGGTCAGCAGCTCGAGGTTCCAGGTCTCGCTGTCCGATGAGGCGAGGACGATCGTGCCGGTCGGGCCGATGACCGAGTCGCGGTGGTAGACCCGCGGTGCGATCACGTCGACCAGCTCGTCGATGCCGTCCTCGGCGAGCTCCGCGTCGATCGGCTGCACCACCCCGTGCGCCGTCTGCGCATCGAAGCGATGCACCGACGACTCGTGTGCCATCCGCCGGGCCCAGAAGGCCGCGACGTGCGGCTCCCCAGCCGTCCAGTTCCACGCCGACGTGTCGGGCTCGGCGTCCTGCAATGCCGCAACCACCTCGTCGAGCGCGTCCCGATAGACGTCGATCGGCTCGCCCTCGGGGACTCCCGGCCGCTCGTCGGGCTGCTCGACGAGCCGGTTCGACACGATCATCGCCGCATAGCGGTACACGTCCGCTGTGTGGATGACGAGATCTGACATCGACCACGCCTCACAGGTCGGAACGTCGGCGTCGCTGCCGAGAGACGCGGCCGCCAGCAATCCCTCGCCCTCGCGGCGGACCGCCGTGACGAGCTCTGCGTACGACGGCGTCGTCATTCGATGCCTGCCTTCAGGTCAAGATCGTCGGGAGGTGTCGATGGGGTAACCCAGTGCAGCCACGGCTTCTTCCAGACGTCGTGGTAGTGGTTGGCCCGGTCGATGAAGACCTGGTAGGTCGCCTCGAACCGCTCCGGGTCGCGATCGCGTAGCGCCTCCCGCAACGGTGCACAGTCCTCGTCGATGTAGGCCGCCATGTCCTCGGCGTACTTCGGCCGGCTGGTGGCGCAGAGCTTCAGCTGTTTGATCGCCGACGTGTAGAAGTACTCCGCGAGCTTCCAGTTCCCGGCCTTGCCGGCGTAGTACAGCCGATGACAGCGCTGCCCGATCTCGGCCATCAGCCGGTCCATCCCCGGCTGCATCCGTGCGAGCTCGTCGATCGTGAGCTCGCGCTTGCCGTTGTGAACGACGTGGGTGTGGTTGCTCTCGCTCACTGACTCTCCCGGTACACCTTGTGGGCCGCGGCCTGCGCCCGCGGCCGGACGACCAGCAGGTCGACGTTGACGTTCCACGGCCGGGTCGCGGCCCAGGCGATGCAGTCGGCGACGTCATCCGCCGACAGTGGCCCTGGTACGCCGGCGTAGACGGCGTCGGCCTTCGACTGGTCGCCGCCCAGCCGGTTGAGCGAGAACTCCTCCGTCGCCACCATTCCTGGCGCGACCTCCACGACCCGGATCGGCTTGCCGAACATCTCGAGCCGCAACGTCTCGGTCAGCGCGGTCTGCGCGTGCTTGGCCGCGGTGTAGCCGCCGCCGCCTTCGTACACGATGTGGCCGGCCGTCGAGGTGAGGTTCACGACCACGCCATCACCGCTCGCCTCCAGCTTCGGGAGCATCGCCCGGGTCATGCGCATCGTGCCCATGACGTTCACTTCCCACATCCGTCCCCAGTCACCGTCATTCGCCTCGGCGACCGGCGAGACGCCGAACGCACCGCCGGCATTGTTCACCAGCAGGCTGCAGGTCTCGATCGAGTCGGCGAGGGCGCGGACGGACGTCTCGTCGGTGACGTCGAGGGTGACCGCGCGTGCTCCGATGTCACCGGCGAGCGCGGTCAGCCGCTCCGTACGACGTGCGGCGGCAACCACGTCGTACCCCTCCGTCGCCAGTCGGCGAGCCGTCGCGGCTCCGATCCCGCTGCTCGCGCCGGTGACGACCGCTGTCCCTCGACTCATCGGTTCGAGCCTACGGATACCGGGAGTTCACCCATCCGACGCCTT
>JAFAZI010000063.1 GCA_019239875.1 Frankiaceae bacterium | reverse complement strand
CGGCGTCCCGATCATCCCGTGCTCCATCGTGGGTGCCGAGGAGATCTATCCGTTGGTCGGCAACATCCCGGCGCTGGCTCGAGCGCTCGGCGTCCCGTACATCCCCATCACACCGTTCTTCCCGCTGCTCGGCCCGCTCGGCCTGCTTCCGCTGCCGTCGAAGTGGATCATCGAGTTCGGTGAGCCGATCGAGACCGACAAGATCGGTCCGGCCGGCGCCGAGGACCCGATGCTGGTCTTCAACCTCACGGACCAGGTTCGCGAGGTCATTCAGCAGTCCCTCTACAAGCTGCTCCTGGCCAGGCGGAGCGTCTTCTTCTAGCTGACCCCGTCCTGGTACGGATGCCTCCAGAGTGGGAAGACCTCTCATGGACGTCCATCTCACAGGGGTTGCTCATGAGCCAGGCAGCACATCAACTCGCCACGACGGGTGATCAGGTTGGGTCCGGGTCTGCGACGGTTCCGGTACGAACGATGGAGTTCGACCGGTGGGTCGCGGACCTGCCGAAATACTTCGCCGCCGATGGTGACATCGCGATGAGCCACGTGCTGGCGGTCTTGTCGTCGACGTTCCCGGAGGGTGAGAAGTTCTTCGTCCGGTCGGTCGCCGCGGTGCGTGACCAGATCACCGACCCGGCGCTGCTCGCTGACGTCGAGGGGTTCATCGGGCAAGAGGAGATGCACGGACGCGAGCACCAGGTCCTCAATGATCGGCTCGCCGAGCTCGGTTATCCCACGCGCGGCATCGACAGCTACGTGCGCGGTCTCTACTGGGTGAGGGAGCGGATCCAGACCAAGAAGGTGAACCTGGCCTTCACCGCAGCTCTCGAGCACTACACCGCCACGCTCGCGGAGCTGCTCCTGACCGATGAGGCGGCTCGCCAAGCGGTTGGCAAGGCCGGCGCCCGCGACATGCTGACGTGGCACGCACTCGAGGAGTCCGAACACAAAGCGGTCGCCTATGACGTCTACAAGGCGGTGGGCGGGGGCGAGGTCATGCGGATCTTCGTGATGCTGCTGACCGATCTGCTGTTCATCTTCGAGACATCGATCATGGGCGTGATCTCGATGGCGATGGACCGTGAGATCAGGCGCCATCCCCTCAAGCTGGCACGCAGTCTCGCCCGACTTCCGCAATCTCCGTTCGTGTCGCTGCGAGCCATGCGCATCCTCGCCCAGTACCACCGTCCGGGCTTCCACCCCAACGACCGTGACACCCGACAGCTGATCGCGGAGTGGCGCCAGGCGCTGTTCGGCCCGCAAGGCGAGCTCACCAGCCTGCGAGTGAGCTGAACCGCTCAGCCGAGGATCGGGAGCGTTCGCTCGTCGGCCAACCGGTCGAGCGCTCGCTGCATCACCGACGTCACGTGCTCGTACACATCGTCGATGTCCGGCTGTGAGCCGAACTCCGCATCGAGGTCGATCGGTGGCAGGACCTCGATCGTGATCTTTGCGGGGAGCGGCAGCCGCCCGGGAAGGTCGAGCACGTTGATGCCGAACGGTGGCCCGATCGAGATCGGCAGCACCTTGATCCGGGCGAGCTGATCGAGTCGTAGAGCACTGGCGAGTCGCTCGGCCCTAGTGAGAAACAGTGCCGTCTCCTGCCCACCGATCGAGACCACCGGCACGATCGGCACACCTTGCTCGAGTGCCAGGCGCACAAAGCCTTTGCGTCCGGCGAACTCGATCTGGTCGGAGTGCCACGACGGGCGGAACGTCTCGACGTCACCACCCGGGTACACCAGCACCGGTGCGTCGATGCCGAAGGCTCGCTGGGCGTTCTCGTGCGAGGCCACGACCGTCCCGAACCTTCGCAGTCCCGGGATGCGGGCCGCGATGTCGTGCGCCAGCTGGTGGAACCGGCGGTCGGGCCCGAAGTGCTCGTAGAAGGCGAAGGTGAACAGGAACGTGTCGACGATCATCGTCCCGCCCGAGTGATTCCCGACCAGCAGGGCGGGTCCGGTTGAGGGCACGTTCTCGATGCCGCGCACGTCCGCCCGGAAGTACGCCGACATCAACGGGTTGAGCAGGGGCAGCGTTCGCGCAATGTGCTCCGGGTCCCATGCGTCGAAGTTGTCGTCGCCGGTGACGAGCCCGGCTGTGTCGCCGAGGATCGCGGCGGCCATCTGGAGGGCGCCGTCCGCCGGTGGGGGCACGTGCCGGGCGAGGTGGACAAGAGGGTTACGCGTCCGCGACATGAGATCCGCCTGCCCGAAGCCGGGCGAGATGAAACCGCAGGCGAGCTGGCTCAGAGCTTGAAGACTCGCTTGGCTCTGGCGATGGGACGGTTGCGACTGCGGTGCATGGCCAGCCCGACTGCGATCCCGCCTGCGACGGCGCCCGCCCCCGCGGCAGCCGGAACGCCCACCCGTGCCGCCTTGCGACCAGTGCGGAAGTCACGGATGTCCCAGCCGTTCTCGCGAGCGATCCGCTTCAGCTTGGCGTCTGGATTCACGGCCACCGGATGCCCGACGGTGGTGAGCATCGGCAGGTCGTTGGAGGAGTCGGAGTACGCCGAGCACAGCGACAGGTCGAGACCTTCCTTGTCGGCGAGCGCGAGGATCGCTTCGGCCTTCGCCGGACCGTGCAGCGGCTCGCCGACCAGGCGTCCGGTGTAGACGCCGTCCTCGATCTCCGACACCGTGCCGAGGGCGCCGGTCAGTCCGAGCCGGCGGGCCACGATGTTCGCGAGCTCGGCCGGTGCCGCGGTCACCAGCCAGACTCGCTGCCCGGTGTCGAGATGCAGCTGCGCCAAGGCGCGAGTGCCTGACCAGATCTTGTCGGCCATCAGGTCGTCGTAGATCTCCTCGCCGAGCCCGACCACCTCCTCGACCTCGTGCCCGGCCACGAACCCGAGAGCGGCTTGCTTCGCCTCCTCCATGTGGCCGAGGTCCTCGACGCCCTTCAGCCGGAACGCCACCTGCTTCCACGCGAACTGCGCGAGGTCACGCCACGTGAAGAAGTCCCTGGCGGCGAGCCCGCGCGCAAAGTGGTAGATGGACGCGCCCTGCATGATCGTGTTGTCGACATCGAAGAACGCGGCGGCCTTGGGGTCGGCGGGGACGGCGAGGCTCGCCTCGACCTCGGCAACGGCCGCTGACGCGAGGCCGGCCTCCACCGCGCTGCGACGCGATCGCGATCTTGCCGCCATCCGTTGATCCTAGGGAAACCGAAGGGGCGCTGCCAGGTCACTGACCTAGCCAACGCCCCTGCAGGCTTGGACGATTCGTTCCTGCGCTCAGCCGCCGTTGCCTGAGGTCATCAGTCGCCGTCGGAGGACGGCGGCGACGACAAGCAGCGAGAGCGCGATCACCGCGAGCTCACCCAGGTTGAGTCCGGTGAACGGAAGGCTGTGCGGGGTGTTCTCCGGGTTGTGCAGGATCACCACGTGGTTCTTGTGTGCCTTCTGAATCGCTGCCGCCGAGGCCGAGACCCCCGCGCCGAGCGTGACCGTGAGCAGCTTGCCGACGGAGATGTTGTACGCCGGCGCAACGGCAGTTGCGCTCTGCCCGTTCGCCGCGGCGTGCTGGCTGCCGGCGGTCTCGGTGACCAGCGGCACACCGTCGAGGATCTGGGCGGTGATCTGGTTGAGCTCGGTCGACAGCTGCTTCAGCAAGGAGTTGAGCTGCTTGGTCACCGCGGCCGGCAGACCGAGGTTGTCGACGTTGCAGAGGCTGATTCCGTTGCTCGACAGCTGCGCGCACAGCGCGTCGGCGGCATTGACCGAGACCAGGGGCTTGCTGGCGGTCGAGACGGTGCGCGCGCCGCCCGGCCTGCCATTGGCGAATGCCGTGGCCTGGCTGTGGAAGCCGTTGATCTTCAGCAGTCCGCCGAGCACATCGACGTCGACCAGGCCAAGGCTGCTCGTCGACCTGACGCCGCTGCCGAACGGGGTGACGGACTGGTCGGTGTCGTGGACGCTGATCTGCACCAGGGGGGTGGTGCCGAGGTGGGCGACCAGGTTGTCGACCTTGCCGAGGATGGTGTTGACGGTCTTCTTGAGGGACTTGACGGTCTGGCCGACGACGGGGGTCTTTCCCGTGATGCCCTGCAGGGTCGACAGGATCTGGTCGATCGTGTCCTGGACCGTGCCGACGGCGTTGACCTGGTCGAGCAGAGCCTGGATCTTCGCGACGGTCTTGGCACCGAGCAGGTCGTCGCCCGTGCCGATGTTCGCCACCACCCCGTGAGCTCCCGAGCTGGTCGCCTGGGTCGACTTGGTGAGATCGGCGAGCAGCGCGCCCACCTGCAGGTCGGCGACCGGCTTCGCCGGGATGTCGAGCAGCGAGTTCTGCTGGTGCGAGGCGCCGCCGAGCTCGACATGCGCCGTACGGTTCAGGGTCACGTGCAGGGTGCGTGCCAAAGTGTTGGCGAGGCTGCCTGTGATCAGGCTGGCGGTCGATTGGGCGACGGCCGGCGTGTGGCCCGCGAGGTGGAGCGGGTCGTGTACTGCCTTGCCCTGGAGGTGGATGAGGTTGACCCCCAGCGGGTTGGGCAGGCCGGCGAGCTTCACGGGCAGCTTGATGTTGATGCCGAGGACGTTGCCCTGCGCCTGACCGGCGTAGTACGCGGGTGCGTGGCGCTGATGAGTCGTTGCGGCGACCGGAGCTGCCGACGCCAAGCTCGCCAGCGAGGTCGTGCTGGCGATGATGAACGCGGTGGCGGCGGCACCGCGGCGCGGCATGATCCTGGGCATTCACAAACCTCCATAAGACCGGTCGAACCGGCAGAAACCTGCCTAATTGATCGGCCGTGGCGAACCGCATCTTGAGCGTGGCGGAGGGCGGCGCGGTCACAGGTCGAAACGACGGCGACGAGACGGGGTGACGCCTAGCTGCCGGAGTTCACCGGGATGGCGCAGTGCGCCTACTTCTTCTTCTTGCCGCCGAGGATGCCGAGCAGGCTGGACACGACCGGAAGCGGCGAGTGCGTCTTCTTCGGGTGCAAGATCGAGCTGATGATGGGCCCCGGCGAGATCGGGAGAGTGCCCGGCGAGCTCTTCGTGGGCCTTGGCGAGTCAGACTTCGTCCCAGATCCTGGGCGCGTCGGCGTCCCGGATGACGGATGGTTGCTCGCGCGGGTCGAGGGCTTCCCGCCGCCCGGTCGCGTGGGATTCCCCGAGCGCTGCGGGTTCGGCGAGGGCGACTTCGCGGGGTTCGGGACCCCGTTGTCACCGCCGTCGCCGCACAGGATGCACACGCCCTTCGCGACGGTGTGGACGTGCTTGACGACACCGGTGAGGACCTGGACCGACTGCGCCTCCCTGGCCTGCGCGACGGCCGGCAGCGAGTCGGCAAGCTGGTTGAGGTCGGTCAGCTGCTGGCTGCTGAAGGTCACGAGGTCGGCGAGCGGAGCCGTCGAGTGTGTCGACTGGTAGGCCGAGATCAGCTCTGCCGAGCCGGCGCGGGTCTCGGCGTCCATCGCCGCCAAAGTGGAGGCGAGATGCGAGGACTTCGGGTCGAGCTGCTCTGCCTCGGCGAGGCGGGTTCGCGCGAACTCGAGATGCTTGCGTCCCTTGGCCGCGTCGCCGTGTGTGACCCAGAGCTGGACGTCCTCGCTCGCGCGCTTGACGCCGTAGAACGGGTCGCCGGGCAATGACTTCGCCGCCGCCACGCCAACCCCGGCGAGCGACGTACCAAGGGTTGCGACACTCGCGAGTGCAGCGATGCGCTTCTGCACCCGCCAGCTCAGCGCGGCGCTCGCCCCACGAGCCTCCGGACTGCGGGCGAGCGTTCCGTCGCTCGCCTGCACGGTTGCGACAGCGACCAGCCGCTGCCGCAGCGCGGCGCGGAAGGCCGGATCTGGCGCGGGCATCGCGGCGGACTGCCCGACCGCCCGGAGCGCATTCGCGAGGTTCGCCAGCTGGCCCATCGCGGCGTCCTCGCCGGCCGCGACCGACGAGTGCACCTCGAGCAGGCGGGCGAACTGCTCGTCGGGCTTGATCCGCGCGCCCATCAGGCCACCAGCTCGAGGGGGAGCAGCCGGCCGAGCGTCTTGACCGCTCGGTACTGCAGCGCCTTCACGGCGTTCTCGTTCTTGCCGAGGATGGCCGCCGTCTCCGCCACCGACATCCCTTGGAGGAACCGGAGCACGATGCACTCCTGCTGCTCGGGGTTCAGCTGCTTGACCGCCTCGAGCAGCGTCGTGTTCGTGATGCCGGTCAGCACCTCGTTCTCGGGACCCTCGGTACGTCGGTCGGCGCCGGCCTCGACGAGGTCCGACGTCGCCATCTCGAGCTTGTAGCGGCTGGACTTGAAATGGTCGGCGATCAGGTTGCGTGCGATCGTCACCAGCCAGGCGCCGAAGTCGCGACCCTGCCAGGTGTAGGAGGAGATCCGCCGCAGCGCGCGCAGGAAGGTCTCGCTCGTGAGGTCTTCGGCGAGCGAGTGGTTGTTCACGCGGTACGCGATGTAGCGGTGGACCACGTCGACGTACCGGTCGTAGAGCTGGCCGAAGGCTTCACCGTCGCCCGTCTGTGCTGCCTCGACCAACGCCATGACGGCACGTTGGTCGCCGACGGGCTCGACGGGTTCGGACGGGAGCGGGATGCGTGGCGGGCTCGCGCTGTCCGTCGACTCGATCGCGGGCGCACCGGGCTGTGCCGGCGCCAACGGCGGGGCCGCCGCGATCGCGCCGGTTGACCGTGTGCGACCAGTGGACCGGAATGCGATGCGCTCGAAGCCGGTGCCGCTCTGCGGATCGCGGGCCATCGCCACCGCAAGCCGCAACGCCGCCAGTCCGTCGGGGTCGACGAGGTGGCGGGCCGAGCGTGGCGCGCACGTCTGCATTGGCTCCGGCTCCGGTCGAAGGGTGTGGCAGGTCGGTCGAACCTGCGTCACAGGCGGCTCTCTCATGACACACCGGACGAACCGGACGCGACCATGGCGAATTCGGGCCATTTGTGACTAGTCACCGGAGCCCGGGCCGGGCGTTAGGGTCGACAAGGTGCCTGGCTCCCCGTCGAACCGGCCGCCTGCCGGCCGGTCGCCGCTTGGCCGGCGCAGCGCTGCGGCTGCGGTGGCCGCCCGCAAGACCCGCAACGCGCAGGCCCGCCGGCGCCGGCGTCAAGTCGTGGGGTGGGCGGTGCTGGCGGTTGTGGTCGGCACGGCGTCCTTCGGTGCCGGGTTGGTGGCGGCACCGCTGGACTACAACTTCCGGCCGGTGCCGCCGAAGTCGGTGCTGCTGCTCGACTCGGCGGGCCAGCCGTTCGCGACGGTCCGCTCACCCCAGGTCGAGGACCCCGTGCCCGGATCTCAGATCCCGCGCGTGATGCGACAGGCGATCGTGGCCGCCGAGGACAAGAACTTCTACTCGAACAGCGGAGTCGACCTGCTCGCGATCGCCCGCGCGGGTTGGCGCGACCTCACCGGTGGCAGCCTGCAGGGCGGCTCGACGATCACGCAGCAGTACGTCAAGAACGTCTACACCGGAAGCGAGCAGACGGCACTGCGAAAGTTGCGGGAGGCCTCGCTCGCCATCCGGCTCGAGCACCATCTGACGAAGAACCAGATCCTCACCCGGTACCTCAACACGCTTTACCTGGGCAACGGGACGGCTGGAGTCGAGGCAGCAAGCCGGTACTACTTCGGCGTCCCGATCGCCTCGCTGGGACTGAACGTGAAGACCGGCCGGAGCCGACACTCGCTGGCCTTGGCTCGCGCCGCGACGCTCGCCGGCATCGCTCCGGCGCCATCACTGTGGAACCCGATCAACGACCCGAAACAGGCTCGGGTCCGCGAGCTCTACGTCCTCAACCGGATGTACGTCGCAGGCGACATCAACAGTTCGCAGGCCGACCGTGCGTATGGCAAGCACCTGCCCCGGATCGTTGCCAAGACCCAGCCTGAGGCAGAGACGATCGCGCCTGAGTTTCGCGACATCGTGGCGCAGAGCATCTCGCACTACGGCGACACGACGCTGTTCGCCTCCGGCGGCATGCAGGTCAAGACGACGCTCGACCTGAACCTCCAACAGGCGGCCACCGAGGCACTGGACCAGGTGCTGCCCAAGCAGAAGGGTCTCGACGCGGCGATCGTCGCGGTGGACCCGCGAAACGGTGATCTCCGGGCCATCACTGAACGCAAGCCCGGTGGCTATGTCGAGAACGGCCTCGACGTCGCAGACCCTCCGAAGGCAGACATCTCCCGGTCCTCGGGGTCGACGATCAAGCCGTTCACCCTCGCTGCAGCGCTGGAGCACGGCCACACTCTCTCCGAGACGCATTACGGGCCGGAGTGCATCCAGATCGCGCCGGGATACCGCCCGTGCAACGCCGAGGGTGGTGCCGGCTACTACTCCTTGCAGTCCGCACTCGAGCACTCGATCAACACGGTGTACGCCCCGCTCGCGGTCAAGGTCGGCATGAATCGCGTGGTCAAGCTCGCCCGTAGAGCCGGCATCGAGACCGGGCATCTCGACTCGGGGAAGACCTGCGGGACGAAGAAGCACGTGATCTGCCCGTCGTACGCGCTCGGCATTCCGGTCAGCCCGCTGTCCGAGGCGAATGCCTACGGCACCTTCCTCAATCACGGCGTGCACCATCAGGTGCGCAGCGTGCTGTCGGTCCGGATCCCTGGGCAGCAGCTGTTCAAGGCGGCTGCCAACCCGCATGGGAACCGGGTCATGCCGGCGCAGGTCGCCGACCAGGTCACCTCGGCGATGGGGCTGGTCGTGCAGTACGGGACCGGCACCGCAGCCCGCCAGCCGTTCCCGGTGTACGGAAAGACCGGTACGACGGACAACTTCCGCGACGCGTGGTTCACCGGCTGCACGCGCACGCTGTGCATCACCGTATGGATGGGTTTCGACAAGCCGAAGGAACTCCGCGACTCGGCGGGTGCACCGGTGTACGGCGGCACGATTCCGGCCCACATGTTCGCGCAGACCTACACCAACTACCGAGCCCTGCTCTCACCGGGCGCAACCCCCTCGGCGACTCCGACCTTCACGCCGGTTGCGCCGACGTCGACGCGACCCACGCCGACGCGGTCTGCGCAGTCCAGACCGACCAAGACACCGTCGTCACCCGCCAAGCCGCACCCGAGCCGCACCCCGTCAGCCAGCTCGACCCCGAGCGGTGGCCCCACCAAGAAGCACGGCGGCTAGTCCGATCGCTGGCTGAAGCGAGTGCTTGCAAATGTGAAACACTCGCGGCATGGCAGCGCGGAACCTCGCCGAACTCGTCAGAGCAGCTGCGCACGAGCACCCGACGAAGCCGGCGTTGATCGAAGCCGATCGCGTTGTCTCCTGGGCGGAGCTCGACGCTCTGGTCGATCGCGCCGCGGGTGCCCTGCTGGGTTCCGGACGCGTTCGCGGCGACCGGGTCGGCATTCTCCTGCCCAACAGCATCGACTTCGCGGTGGCGTACTTCGGCTGTCTCCGGGCCGGTCTGGTCGCCGTGCCTCTGAACATCGCGTACACGCCGTCGGAGCTGGCCTACCAGGTGACGGATGCGGTCGTTGCCAACGTCATCACCGACAGCGAGCTCGCCCCGTCGATCACCGACCGCTTCGACGAGCAGGTTCTCCTCGTCGGCGAGGGTGGCTCCTGGGAACAGCTGCTGGCAGCGGCCACGCCTGCCACCGAGGCGCAGGATGCTGATGCCGCCGGCGGCGAGGACATCGCGATCCTGCTCTACACGTCAGGCACGACAGGGCGGCCGCGGGGGGCGATGTTGAGCCACCGAGCGCTGCTCGCGAACCTTGACCAGCTGGTTCGAATCCATCCGCCCGTCGTCGACCCGGACGACAAGGTTCTGCTGGTCCTGCCGCTGTTCCATGTGTACGGCTTGAACTCCGGCCTCGGCATGGTCGCGCGAGCGGGTTCGACCGGAATCCTGGCCCGGCGCTTCGACCCCGTCGAGACCTTGGCGCTGGTGCGCGACCGGCAGGTGAGCTGCATCATCGGTGCGCCGCCGATGTATCTCGCCTGGTCGATGCTGCCGGACCTCGGCGACAGTCTCAGCAGCGTCCGGCTCGCGCTCTCCGGGGCGGCGCCGCTACCGGTGACGGTGCTGGCCTCGGTTCTCGACGCGAGCGGCCATCACATCTTCGAGGGTTACGGCCTGACCGAGACCGCACCGGTCCTTACCACCACCCTGTGCAGCAGCGTGCCTAAGCCTGGCAGCGTCGGGAAGCCGGTACCAGGAGTCGAGGTCAAGATCGTCAACGAGTCCGACGACGACGAGGTCGAGGACGACGACCCTGGTGAGCTCGTCGTCCGCGGCGACAACCTGTTCTCGGGTTACTGGCCGGACGGCACCGAGGGGCCGGACTCGGACGGTTGGTTCCGCACCGGCGACATCGCGTACGCCGACGACGACGGCGACCTGTTCCTCGTCGACCGCACCCGTGAACTGATCCTCGTCAGCGGCTTCAACGTCTATCCCCGAGAGGTCGAGGACGTGTTGCTCGACCATCCCGGCGTGGCTGAGGTCGCGGTGATCGGTATTCCGCATCCGTACACCGGTGAGACCGTGAAGGCGCTCGTCGTCCTTCGCGACGATGCCCGTGTGGACGCCGAGGCGCTCGTCGACCACGCGGCCGCGCGGCTGGCACGCTTCAAGTGCCCGACCGTCATCGAGTTCGTCGACGAGCTGCCGCACTCCGTGACCGGGAAGGTCGCCAAGGGTCGCCTGCGCGAGACCGCAGACAGCAGCGAGTGACGGCTTCAGCCGCCCGGGTGGTTGTCGTGGTGACCGAAGGCTGCCACCTCTGCGAGGACGCAACCTCGACCGTGGCGGCGGTCTGCGACGACCTCGACGTCGGGTGGCGGACCCAGGATCTCTTCGCGCTGTCCGACGACGAGGTGCGGAAGTGGCGTGACTACGTCCCCGTCGTACTGGTCGATGACAGGGTGCATGACGTCTTCCGAGTCACGGCTGACCGGCTCCGCGCCGTGTTGGCCTGACCGATCAAGCGCTGGCTTCGGCCTGTGCCAGCCACTCCTTCTGTGTCACCAGGCTTGCCTCGGTCTCTTCGACGAGCTTCGTGTCTCCGGCGCTGCGCGCGCGTTCGAGTCGTGCCTCGAGCTTCCCGACCGATTCTCGGAGCCGAATCACCAGCGGTGACTCCGTGACCGTGTAGGTGCGGTTCGCCTGGCTCGCGTCACGAATCTTGCGCTCGACCTCGGCGAGCTGGTCGTCGAGCCGGTCCTTCGCATCGCGAGGCACGTGCCCGATCTTCTCCCAGCGATCGTGAATCGACTTCAGGCGTTTGCGGGCGCCGTCGGGGTCAGCGGCGGCGTCCAGGGTCTTTGCCTCAGCGATGAGAGCCTGCTTCGCCTCGAGGTTGGCACTGTGTTCGGAGTCGCGCTTCGCGAACTGCTCGGACCGCGCGGTGAAGAACTTGTCCTGGGCGGCCTTGAACTTCTGCCACAACTCGTTGTCGGCGTCACGGTTTGCCCGGCCGGCGGCCTTCCATTCGGCCATCAGGTCGCGGAACCGCTTGGCAGTTGGTCCCCACTCGGTGGAGGCGGCGAGCTTCTCGGCCTCAGCGATGAGCTTCTGCTTCTTCTCGGCAGCCTCGCTGCGTTGGACCTCCACCTCGGCGAAATGCGTCCGGCGACGGGCGTCGAACTGCCTACGGGCCTTGGCGAACTCTCCCCACAGCTCCGAGTCGACCTTGCGGTCGACGCCGCGGATCGCCTTCCACTCCTCGACAATGGCGCGGAACCGCTCCCCGGTGGCCTTCCAGCTGGTGCTCTCCGCGAGCTTCGCTGCCTCGGCGACGAGGGCGCGCTTCTGGTCTGCGGCCGCCTGCGCCGCGGCAGCCTTCTCGGCACGCTTCGCTGCGAGTCGCTCGTCGACCTGGCCGAGTACGGCGTCGAGCCGGGTGACCAGCGAGGCGATGTCGCCCATCACGGCGGCCGACGGAACGACTTCGCGCAGCTTTCGCGCGGCCTCGCCCACGGCGTTCGGACCGCTGGAATCCGACTTGATCCTGCCTTCGAGCAGCTTGACCTCAGCGTCGAGGTCCGCGTAGCGACGTACGTAGAACTCGATGCCCTCTTCGGGCGGCCCGGCATGCCAGGAGCCGATCACGCGATCGCCGTCTGCGGTACGCAGATAGACCGTCCCGTCGGGATCAATCCGACCCCACTCGCTACTCATCGTGACGAATCCTCACATGAGCCCGTGCGAATCGGGCGGCCCGGGTCACATTCACAAGCGCACAACCGTTTTGTGCACATCTTCACAAGCGCGTTACAGTCGGATGGAAGAAGGGCCCGACGAACATCTCGAGGGCACCGGGTTGGGAGTCCGTATGACGATGACGCCTCGGTCGTCGCATTCGCCCAACTCTCGCGCGGGAGGCCGTCCCGGCCGCCGTACCGGCATCTCCGAAGCCACCGTCGCCCGCCTCCCTGTCTACCTCCGTGTGCTGACGTCGCTTGCCGAGTCCGGCGTGTCGACCGTTTCCTCAGAGGTGCTGGCGAACGCCGCAGGGGTGGGGCCGGCGAAGTTGCGCAAAGACCTGTCGCATCTCGGTTCCTACGGCACTCGTGGCGTCGGGTACGACGTCGAGTTCCTCGTCTACCAGATCTCGCGTGCGCTCGGCCTGACGCAGCACTACAGCGTCGTGATCGTGGGCGTCGGCAATCTCGGTCAGGCGCTCGCCGGCTACGCCGGGTTCGGCACCCGGGGGTTCCGGGTTGTCGGCCTGCTCGATGCCGATCGCGCACGGGTCGGAAGCCTGATCGCTGGTATCGAGGTCCGTCACTCGGACGAGCTCGAAACGATCATCTCCGAACACGATGTGTCGATCGGCGTGATCGCAACGCCCGCGGGAGCGGCACAGGACGTCTGCGATCGGCTGGTCGGCGCGGGCGTGACAAGCGTGCTGAACTTCGCGCCAGTGGTCCTATCAGTTCCCGACGACGTCGATGTCCGCAAGGTCGACCTGTCCATCGAGCTTCAGATCCTCGCCTTCCACGAGCAGCGCAAGTCGCTGGTCGAACAGGAGGCGGTGGGCTGATGAGCTTGCTGTCCATCGGGTTGTCGCACAGATCGGCCCCGGTCGAGCTGCTCGAGAAAGTCGTCGTCGACGACGACGCGACGGCGAAGCTGCTCACCGATCTGGTGTCGGCCGAGCACGTCAGCGAGGCGTTGATCCTCTCGACGTGCAACCGGCTGGAAGTCCACGCCGAGGTCAGCAAGTTCCACGGCGGTGTCCAGGAGGTCAGCGAGAAGCTGGCTGCCCATACGGGCGTCGATCTCGACACGCTCACCGAACACCTCTACGTCCACTATGAGGACCGCGCCGTTCAGCACCTCTTCGCCGTTGCCGCCGGGCTCGACTCGATGGTCGTCGGCGAACAGCAGATCCTGGGCCAGCTGCGCGGTGCGCTGAACCAGGCCCGCTCCGAACAGACCGTCGGGCGGCTCCTCGGTACGGTCGCCGACGCGGCGCTGCGAGTTGGCAAGCGTGCCCACTCCGAGACCGGAATCGATCGCGCCGGTCGGTCATTGGTCTCCGTCGGAGTCGGACTCGCGCAGTCGGCGGTCGGCGACCTGTCCGGCAAGAGCGCCGTTGTCGTCGGTGCCGGATCGATGAGTTCACTCGCCGCCACGGAGCTCCGGACCCGTGGGGTCGGCGCGATCACCATCGTCAACCGCACGCGCCCCCACGCCGATCGGCTGGCGGCGCAGGTCGGTGGTGTGGCGCTCGCGATGGCCGAGCTGCCCGACGCCATCAGCGCCGCGGACGTCCTGGTCTCCTGCACCGGCGCGGTCGGCACGGTGGTCCCTGGCGACCTCCTCGCGAATCGTGCGGGCCGGCCGATCTTCGTCCTCGACCTGGCGTTGCCGCGCGATGTCGACCCGGCAGCTGCAGACCTTCCGGGCGTGACGATCGCCGATCTGAACTCGCTCGGCACGGTTCTCGAGGGTGCGGCGGTCGGGGCCGACGTCGACGCTGTGCGGCGGATCGTCACCGATGAGGTCGTCGCGTATCTCGCCAAGCAACGGGCCGACAGGGTGGCCCCGACCGTTGTGGCACTGCGTGAGCGCGCGCAACAGGTCGTCGACGCCGAGCTGGCTCGGCTGCTCGGGCGGCTGCCCGGCGCAGACGAGACCGTGACCCGGGAGATCCGTACGACGGTCGAACGGGTCGTGGACAAATTGCTGCACGCCCCGACGGTCCGCGTGAAGGAGTTGGCGGAGGAGCCGGGGGGCGACTCCTACGCCGACGCGCTTCGCGAGCTGTTCGCCCTTGACCCGGCGGCTACGGAGGCGGTCGCGAGGGCTGCCGTCGTCGTCGAGGACCACGACTCATGACGTCGCTTCGCTCCGCGACAATCCGACTCGGCACTCGCCGGTCGGCCTTGGCGCTCGCCCAGTCCAAGATCGTGATGGACCGGCTCCTCGCGGTCGGCCACAACGTCGAGGTCGTCGAGGTCGTGACAGCCGGCGACGAGTCGACCGAACCCGTCCCGTCGATGGGCAGCACCGGCGTCTTCGTGAACGAGTTGCGCAGGCAGTTACGGGAGCGCACGATCGACATCGCGGTGCACTCCTACAAGGACCTGCCGACGCAGCGTGAGAGCGGCATCACGATGGCTGCAGTGCCACGACGGGCTGATCCGCGCGATGCACTCGTCGCCCGCGGCAAGCTTGCGCTGGCTGAGCTGCCGGCGGGCACGCGCATCGGCACGGGATCGCCGCGCCGCGCGGCGCAACTTCGTGCGCTCGGGCTCGGACTCACCGTGGAGCCGATTCGCGGCAACGTCGACACCCGTCTGAAGAAGGTTGCGGACGGCGAGGTCGACGCGGTCGTCGTCGCGGCGGCCGGGCTGCAGCGGCTTGGCCGGCTCGATGAGGCGAGTGAGATTCTCGATCCCGGGCAGATGCTGCCGGCGCCGGCGCAGGGTGCACTCGGCATCGAGTGCCGCACTGGTGACACCGACCTCGCCGTCGCGCTCGCGGAGGCACTCAACGACCGTGTCGCCCGCGCTGCCGTCACGGCCGAACGTGCTCTGCTCGCGGCGCTCGAGGCAGGCTGCAGCGCGCCCGTCGGTGGACTTGCGGATGTCTCCGTCGGGGACGACGGCGACGACGAGATCTACCTGCGCGGCGTGGTCGCTGCCGTCGACGGCAGCCATGCGATCCGACTGTCGCGGACCGGGCCGATCGCGGCTGCGGTCGCGCTTGGCGAACACCTCGCCGCCGACTTGCTACAAGCGGGCGCGGCGGACCTGATCGGCAACAACCAATGATCGATTTGAAGATCGAGATCGGAGAACAAGCGTGACCACCACGCGGACCAAGACCAAGCCGGGCAACGTCACCTTCATCGGAGGCGGTCCCGGCGACCCGGGGTTGCTCACGATTCGGGCGTCCGAGGCGCTTGCGAGTGCGGACGTCGTCGTACTGTCCCGGCCGTCGCTCGACGGTGTGCTCGTCCACTGCCGCGATGATGTGGAGATCATCGACACGACGTGCCCCGAGGGCGGCGCGTCGAAAGCGGTGACCGCCGCCGCGAAGGCCGGCAAGCAGGTCGCGCGGGTCTTTCACGGTGACCCGACCGTGCTGTGCGCGTTCGCCGAGGAGGCTGACGCGTGCGCAAAGGCCAAGGTCGGCTTCGAGCTCGTCCCCGGCGTCAGCGCGGCGATCTCGGTCCCGGCGTACGCCGGGATTCCGGTGACTGACAAGAAGTCACGGGCGGTCCACGTCCTCGATGTTTCCGGCGAGTCGGCGGAGCCCGACTGGGCGGCCGCGAGCAGCTCGCACCAGACGCTCGTCCTGCTCAACTGCGAGGGCGCGATCGGCAAGACCGCGGCCGCCCTCGTCGAGCACGGTCGCCGCGGCGACACCCCGATCGCGGTCACTGAGTCCGGTACGACGACCCGGCAGCGCACGATCGTGTCAACCCTCGACACCGTCGAGCGGGACACCGCTTCGCTCGACGGCCCGTCGGTCGCTGTCGTCGGTGACGTCGTGAAGCTCCGCGAGAAGCTGTCGTGGTGGGAGAGCAAGCCGTTGTTCGGCTGGAAGGTGCTCGTGCCCCGCACCAAGGAGCAGGCTGCGGCCATGTCCGAGAAGCTCGTCGGCTTCGGCGCGATCCCGGTCGAGGTACCGACGATCGCGGTTGAGCCGCCGCGCACCCCCCAGGCGGTCGACCGCGCAATCCGTGGTCTGGTCAGCGGTCGCTACGCCTGGCTCGCGCTGACCTCCGTCAATGCTGTGAAGGCGATTCGGGAGAAGATCGAGGAGCTCGGTCTGGACTCGCGCGCTCTCGCTGGCGTGAAGATCGCCTGCGTCGGCGAACAGACTGCCGCGGCGATGGTGGAGTGGGGCATCCGGCCGGAGCTCGTGCCGAGCGGTGAGCAGTCCAGCGAGGGCCTGCTCGCCGACTGGCCCGAGTACGAGCCTGGCTACGACGCGCTCGACCGCGTGCTGCTGCCTCGCGCCGACATCGCCACCGAGACGCTGTCTGCCGGGCTGCTCGAGCGGGGCTGGCAGGTTGACGATGTGACGGCGTACCGGACCGTCCGCGCGGCACCGCCCCCGGCCGAGACCCGCGAAGCGATCAAGACCGGTGGGTTCGACGCCGTGCTATTTACGTCATCCTCGACGGTGCGCAATCTCGTTGGTATCGCTGGGAAACCCCACGCTTCGAGCATCATCGCGGTGATCGGCCCGCAGACGGCTAAGACTGCCGCCGAGCTCGGCTTGCGGGTTGACGTGCAAGCCGATTCGCCGTCCACGCTGGCCCTCGCCGAGGGGCTTGCGGCGTTCGGTAGGGCGAGAAGTGAGAGCGGCGAGATCTATCCGCCAGGCAAGGCGAACCGCGCCAAGGCGGTGGCGAGGGCGAAGCGCAAGTGACGACACCAGCGGGCTTCCCGGCGTCACGGCCGCGACGGTTGCGTCGCACCGCGGCGCTGCGCCGGCTGGTCGCCGACGTCGCACTGTCGCCGTCGGACCTCGTGCTCCCGCTCTTCGTGAAGGAGGGAGTGAACGATCCGGTCCCGATCGCGTCGATGCCCGGTGTCGTCCAGCACACGCGTGACTCGGTTAGGAAGGCGGCGGCCGAGGCGGCCGAGGCCGGGGTCGGCGGCCTGATCCTGTTCGGGATCCCGGCCGTGAAGGACGCGCGCGGGAGTGGCGCCGACGACCCCGACGGCGTGGTCCAGGTCGCCCTGCGCGACGTCGTCACTGAAGTCGGCGACGACGTCGTCGTGATGGCCGACCTGTGTCTCGACGAGTACACCGACCATGGTCACTGCGGCTTGCTCACCGACGGCGGTGAGGTCGACAACGACGCGACCCTGCAGCGCTACGCCGACATCGCCGTGGCGCAGGCGGCGGCCGGGGTGCACATGGTCGGGCCGAGCGGGATGATGGACGGTCAGGTCGCGGCGATCCGACACTCGTTGGATTCCAACGGTTTCAGCGATGTGGCGATCCTCGCCTACGCCGCCAAGTACGCCTCTGCGATGTATGGACCCTTCCGCGATGCGGCCGAGTGCGCACCACAATTCGGTGACCGCGCGTCGTACCAGCAGGATCCGGCGCGGTCGGCGGACGAGGCGGTTCGCGAAGCACAGCTCGACGTCGGCGAGGGTGCGGACATCGTCATGGTGAAGCCCGCGATCGGTTACCTCGACGTGGTGCGTGCGGTCGCTGACGCGGTCGATGTGCCGGTTGCGGCGTACAACGTCTCCGGCGAGTTCTCGATGGTCGAGGCTGCCGCCGCCAACGGGTGGATCGACCGCGATCGGGCGATCGACGAGCTGTTGATCTCGGTGAGGCGCGCGGGTGCGGGCGTCGTCCTCACCTACTGGGCCACCGAGGTAGCCGCGCGCCTGTCGCGATGACCGGCGACGCCCCACAGGAGGCGGTCGACAGCGCAGTCGTCGGCGCTCGGGGCGACATGTCCGCGAGCCGGCTCGAGACGTTCAGCGACGGGGTGTTCGCGATTGCCGCGACCTTGCTGGTCCTCGACATCGGCCAGAGCGACGACGGGACCGGCTCGCTGCTGCACCAGCTGTTCACGGGCCCTCTGGTTTCCGAGTACGCCGCCTACGCCGTCAGCTTCCTGATCATCGGCATCACGTGGATCAATCATCATTCGCTGTTCTGCCAGGTTGCGCGGGTCGATCGGCGACTGACGATCCTCAACCTGTTGCTGTTGATGATGCTGGCGTTCACGCCCTTTCCGACCCGGGTGCTCGCGGCCAACCTGACCAAGGGTGGTGCGGATGCCCACGCCGCGGCGTTCTTCTACAGCCTGTCGATCACGCTCTGCGGGCTGCTCTATGGCGCCGTCTGGTGGCATGCGTCCTCGCGCAACGGTGCGCTGTTGAAAGTGCCGATGGACGACGCGACGGTCCGCCAGACCCGCACGCAGTTCGGGGTCGGCAACCTCGTGTACCTGGCCACGCTCGGGCTGTCTTTCCTTTCGGCGCCGCTGACGCTCGGCTTCCATGCTGCCGTCGCGATCTACTACGCGTTCGACCCTCTCCGCCGCCGCTGACCTCACCGGCACCCGTGGGTCCGCGGCTTATTCGGTGGCGGTCACGACACGGATCGTCACACTCGACAGATGGCGGCGAGTCCGGAGGAGATGCAGGCGTGCTACGCCCGCGGCGAGGAGGCTCGCCGGCTCGAGCAGCCGAACGGTGTCGTGGAGTTCGAGCGGACGACGGAGGTCATCCTCCGCACGTTGCCTCCCGCCCCGGCCGTCGTCGCCGACATCGGAGGCGGGCCGGGTCGCTACACGGAATGGCTAGCGTCCCTCGGGTACGCCGTGCACCACCGCGATCTCGTGCGCTCGCACGTCGAGCACGTGTCCGGCCTCGCCCTGCCGGCTGTGACTACCGCGACGGCCGATGCGCGCGACCTCGACCTGCCTGACGCGTCCGTCGATGCGGTGCTGCTGCTCGGTCCGCTCTATCACCTCGCTGTGCGCGAGGACCGCGTCCAGTCCCTGCGCGAGGCCGGCCGGATCGTCAAGCACGGTGGCCCGGTGTTCGTTGCGGTGATCTCGCGGTGGGCGCCGCGCCTCGATGGTGCGGTCGCCGCCGAGTTGTCGATCGAGTTCCCCCGCATGACGGAATTCGTTGCCGAGGTCGAAGCCTCGGGCGACCTGCCGGCGTTGCACGACGGGGCCTTCTGCGGCTACACACACCGACCAGATGATGTGCGGGCGGAGGTGTTCGACGCCGGTCTCGACCTCGTGGACCTCGTCGGCTTGGAAGGGATCTCGTTCGCGCTCGGCGACCTCGGTGAGCGGCTGGCGGACCCGGCGCGGCGCGCCGTCGTGATCGACAGCGCACGAGCCCTCGAGCGGGTACCGGAAGTGATGGGCGTCAGCCCGCACCTGCTGGCAACCGTCCGCCGCCCATCCTGACCGCCAAAGCTGCGTGAATCGTTGGTTTCGCACCGCCGAAACCGACGATTCAAGACGGTTGGGCGATGAGGGTCAGTCGACGAGGGACTGATAGACGAGCTGTTTGAGCTGGGTGCGGATCGGATAGGTGCTCGACGGCAACAGCTGGGTCATGAACACCACCGCGAGCTCTTCCTGCGGATCGAACCAGAACGCTGTGCTCGCCATCCCGCCCCAGTAGGACTCGCCGGCGCTGGTCAGGCTCTTGTAGGCCACGGGATCCTGCGTGACCGCGAGGCCGAGTCCGAAGCCCACCCCGTCGTACCTCGTCTCCGCGAACAACGGGCGGCCGTACGACGTCAGGTCGGCACCTCCTGGCAGGTGGTTCGACGCCGTGTACTTCACCGTCCGCGGCGACAGCAGGCGAACGCCGTCCAGCTCGCCACCGTTCAGCAGCATCTGGGTGAAGCGCAGGTAGTCGCGGCTGGTCGACACCAAGCCGCCGCCACCGGACAGCCATGCCGGCACTCGAGTGGCGGCCTTGCCGAACTGGTCGTAGCGGATCTTCTCGGCCAAGCCAGGTGCCATCGCGTACAGCGCCGCGAGCCGGTCGCGGTCCGCCTCCGGCACGGTGAAGCCGGTGTCGCGCATGTCGAGCGGGCGCAGGATGTGATCGGCGAAGTAGGCGTCGAGGGTCTGACCGGACCAGATCTCCACGAGCCGGCCGAGAACGTCGGTCGCGACCGAGTAGAGCCACTCCGAGCCGGGTTCGAACGCGAGCGGCAATGCCGCCCACGCGGCGACGCAGCCCGCCAGGTCGAGGCCTTTCGGTGAGCCCATGTCGAAGCCGGCGTTTCGATAGATCTCGTCCGTGACATGCACCCGGTGGAAGTCGTAGGTGAGCCCGGAGGTGTGTGTCAGCAGGTGCCAGACCCGGATCGGCTCGGTTGCCGGAACCGTCGAGAACTTGAGGGCCGAGCCGCCCGTGTAGATCCGGGGGTTCGAGAACTCCGGTAGCCACTTGCTGATCGGGTCCATCAACTCGAACCGACCCTGCTCGTACAGCATCATCGCGGCGACGGAGGTGATCGGCTTCGTCATCGAGTAGATCCGCCAGATCGTGTCGAGCTCGACGGCGCGACCGGCCTCGAGGTCGGCGTGGCCGTACGAGGCGATGTGTGCGATCTCGCCCCGTCGAGCAACCGAGACCTGCCAGCCCGCCAGGCGGCCGTCATCGACGTACTGCTCGAAGTGTGCGTCGATCCGAGCCAGTCGGTCGCCGTCGATCCCGAGGCTGGCCGGATCCGCCGTCACTCCGAAGTCAGACATGTCCGAAGCCTCACATGGACGCCGTGGGTCGCGCTACGGACCTCGCCCACCTCTCGCCCGAAACCGCTTGAGACAATTGGATTTGTGACCCGCGACTCGCGTTCCGACGAGTTGTTCGCGCACGCCCAGCGCGTCACCCCCGGCGGCGTCAACTCGCCGGTTCGTGCCTTTCGCGCCGTCGGCGGGGCGCCCAAGTTCATGGTGCGGGGCCAGGGTCCATACCTGTACGACGCGGACGGCGTCGAGTACGTCGACCTCGTGTGCTCTTGGGGGCCGACGATCCTCGGGCATGCCCATCCTGCGGTCGTGACCGCAGTCGCCGCGGCGGCTGCCAACGGTCTGTCGTTCGGGACACCGTCACCCGGCGAGGTCGATCTGGCCCAGCTGATCGTCGATCGAGTCGGCCCGGTCGACCAGGTCCGGTTGGTGAACTCCGGCACCGAGGCGACGATGAGCGCGGTGCGCTTGGCGCGCGGGGTCACCCAGCGATCGAAGGTCGTGAAGTTCGCGGGCTGCTACCACGGTCATGTCGACTCGCTGCTCGCCAGCGCCGGCAGCGGTGTCCTGACGTTTGCCCTTCCGGACTCGCCTGGCGTCACAGGTGCCAGCGCCGCGGACACGATCGTCCTGCCGTACAACGACGTCGAAGCGGTCGCGGCGGTGTTCGCCGAGCACGGCGAGGACATCGCGTGTGTCATCACGGAAGCCGCGGCGGCCAACATGGGAGTGGTTGCTCCGCAGCCCGGGTTCAACGCTGCCCTGCGGGAGCTGACCGAACGGCACGGCGCGCTGCTCATCCTCGACGAGGTGATGACCGGCTTCCGGGTGAGTGAGGCCGGTTGGTTCGGCCTCGAGGGCGTCGCGCCCGACATCTTCACGTTCGGCAAGGTGATGAGCGGAGGCCTGCCCGCGGCCGCCTTCGGTGGCCGCGCAGACGTGATGGCCCAGCTCGCACCGGCCGGCCCGGTCTATCAGGCGGGGACGCTGTCGGGTAACCCCGTTGCGGTGGCTGCCGGCCTTGCCCAGCTCGCCCAATGCACCGGCGAGGTGTACACCCGCGTCGACAAGGCCGCCGCCGCCGTCAGTGCCCTGGTCGTCGATGCGCTCCAGCAGGCCGGCGTCGCGCACCGGCTGAACACCGCCGGGAACCTGTTCTCGGTGTTCTTCCTCGATCACGACGTGATCGACTTCGAGACGGCCAAGGCGACGTCGGTCGCGCAGTACGCCGCGTTCTTCCACTCGATGCTCGACAGCGGTGTCTATCTGCCACCGTCGGCGTTCGAGGCATGGTTCGTGGGCGCGAGCCATGACGACGCCGCGATCGACCGGATTGCCGCTGCACTGCCAGCTGCCGCCGCGGCTGCGGCAGCGGCCCGCCCATGAGCCCCGACAACAGAGATGGCCACGTGACCAAGACCACCGTTCACCTCGTCCGCCACGGAGAGGTGCACAACCCCGACGGAGTTCTCTACGGCCGGCTCCCCGGCTATCGGCTGTCCGAAGCCGGCGAGGGCATGGCGCGGCTCGCGGCCGAGGTGCTGAAGGGTCGCGATGTCACCGTCGTGCGGTCCTCGCCGCTCGAGCGTGCGGTGCAGACGGCCGCGCCGATCGCTGCGGAGTTCGGGGTCGCGCCGACGACAGATGACCGCCTGATCGAGTCGGAGAACTTCTTCGAGGGCAAGACGTTCGGCGTCGGCGACGGGTCGCTCCGGAACCCCTCGGTCTGGCGCCACCTGTGGAACCCGTTCCGCCCGTCGTGGGGTGAGGCGTACACCCATGTCGCCGACCGTGTCCTCGCCGCCGTCGCGGACGCCCGGGACGCTGCGCTCGGTCACGAAGCGGTGCTCGTCAGCCATCAGCTGCCGATCGAGATCGCACGCCGCAAGGCTGAGGGCAAGACGTTGTGGCACCGGCCTGATCGACGCCGGTGCGCACTGGCGTCGATCACGTCGCTGGTGTACGAGGAAGGCCGTCTGATCCGGGTCGACTACGCTGAACCGGCCGGGGAGAGCGGCCGCCAGCGCATCGGCGGCGCGTAGAGGTATCGGCAGGAATTGGTTGCAATGCCTGGCAAAGTCGCCCGTCTGATCGCCGCCGTCGCGGTCGTCGGCGGGCTTGCCGGCTGCAACGCGAAGAACGTCGTCGATGCCAGCAACGGGGGCGGCTCATTCCAGAGCGATTTCAGCGGCTCGCCGACTGCCCACTTCTATCCGAGCGCCGACCGCCAGACCGCCGGCGACGTCAAAGGGGAGACGCTGGAGGGCGATCCGATCTCGCTGGCGGACTATCGCGGCAAGGTCGTGATGGTGAACTTCTGGTCCTCGAACTGCGCGCCATGCGAGCAGGAGGCGCCCTGGCTGCAGACGCTGTTCGAGCAGGAGCGCGCGAAGGGCGTTCAGCTCGTCGGGATCGACGAGCGGGACAACCGCGCGGCCGCGCTCACGTTCCAGCACTCGCACGGCGTGACGTATCCGAGCATCTTCGACCAGTCGGACGCCTTCATCCTCGCCTTCCCTGGAGCGGTGCCGCAGACGACGCCGTTCACGATCGTGCTCGACCGCCAGGGCCGGATCGCCGCGAAGGCCACCGACAGCGTTGACTACACGCATCTGAAGAACATGCTCGAGTTCGCGCTGCAGGACACGACGACGTGATCGCCGGTCACGTTGTGGCTGCGGCACAGGCGAGCTTGCCGCACGCAGCCAACGGGTCGCTGATCCTGGCAATCCCCGTCGCGATGCTCGCCGGCCTTGCGTCATTCCTCTCGCCATGCGTGCTACCGCTGGTTCCGGCCTATCTGTCGTACGTGACCGGTCTCTCGGCGGCCGATCTCGCCGCGGAAGAATCGCGGCCCGACGTCGTCGATGGTCCTGGTGCCGCGGTCGCGGTCGAAGCCGCCGAGAAGTCCGTGGGAGCGCACCCGCATCGCCGCGGCCGCGTGCTGCTCGGCTCGATCCTCTTCGTCCTGGGCTTCTCGATGGTCTTCGTGACCTTCGGGACCTTCTTCGGGGCGTGGGGCGCCAAGCTGGTCACCCACCAGGTGCTGATCGACCGCATCGCCGGTGGGTTCGCGATCGTGATGGGCGTCGCGTTCATGGGGTTCCTGCCGGGCCTGCAGCGGGAGTTCCGCTTCCACCGGCTGCCGGCCGTCGGTCTCGCCGGGGCGCCCCTGCTCGGCATCGCCTTCGGCGTCGGATGGACACCCTGCACCGGTCCGACCCTCGGGGTGGTCGTCGGACTCGCCGCGGAGCAGGCCACCGCAGGTCGCGGAGCGATCCTGTCTATCGCCTACTGCCTGGGGATCGGCATCCCTTTCATCGCCGCCGGGCTGCTCTTCCGCAAGGCGCTCGGCGCCTTCGCGTTCGTGAAGCGGCACTACGGATGGGTGGTTCGGGGCGGCGGGCTGCTGCTCATGGTGGTCGGGATCCTGTTGGTCACCGGTGAGTGGAACCAGCTGGCGATCGACCTGCGCAACAGCCTCCCGACCTACTCGTGGGAGTCGGTCTGATGACCGTCGTCGACGAGGGGACCACCGACCAGCTCTCGACGCAGCCGGAGCGGCCGACGATGCCGAACCGCGGCGGGCTCCTCGTCGGACTCCGCGCGCTGTGGCGGTACTTCACGAGCATGCGAACCGCTTTGTTGCTGCTCGCGTTGCTCGCGGTCGCGGCCATCCCCGGAACGGTCCTGCCACAACGCGGCCTGGACCCGGTGAAGGTCAACGACTACATCGCGTCGCATCCGCAGCTGGGGCCGTTCTTCGACAAGCTCTACCTCTTTGACGTGTTCGCGGCGCCATGGTTCGTGTTGATCTTCGCGCTGCTGTTCGTCTCGATCGTCGGTTGCGTCGTACCGCGGATTCGGTTGCACGCCAAGGCATTGCGGCGACGTCCGCCGAACGCGCCGCGGAACCTCTCGAAACTCCGGGCAGCGACGGAGTGGACCACGACTGAGTCGCCGGCGGCCGTCGCCGAGCGGGTGCGGCGACACCTCAGGGACGCACGCTGGCGAGCGGACATCAGAGCTGAGTCTGATGGGGCGGTCACCGTCGCCGCCGAGAAGGGCTACCTCCGCGAGACCGGTAACCTCGTGTTCCACATCGCGCTGTTGCTGTTGTTGCTCGGCATCGCCGTGGGCACCGCGTTCGGCTACAAGGGCACGGTCCTCAAGCAGCAGCGCGAGACGTTCGCCAACGGGCGTGAGGCTTACGACGTGTTTCAGCCCTCGAGGTGGTTCTACTCGGACTCCGAGCTGTCACCCTTCTCATTCCGGCTCGACCGGTTCTCGGCGTCGTACGACGCGAGCAACGGTGAGCCGACCGACTTCCATGCGGTCGTCGCGTACCAGGCGTCGCCGACGGCGCCATCGAAGCCTTACGACATTCGCGTCAACCATCCACTCAACACCGGCGACGCGAAGGTCTTCCTGGTCGGCCACGGCTATTCGATGGATCTGCGGATCACCAACAAGTACGGCGTCGTCGTCTCCGATGGCGACGTGCCCTTCCTGCCGGACACGGCCCAGTTCCTCTCCCATGGCGTGCTGAAGGTGCCCCACCTCAACGTCGACGGGAAGGATCGCCCGCACCCCGGGCAGCTCGGCCTCACCGGGTTCTTCTTCCCCACGGCGGCGGTCACGCCGAGCGGACAGCTCACCTCGAGCTTCCCGGGCCTCAACAACCCGGTGCTCCAGCTCGCGGCCTTCAAGGGTGATCTCGGGTTTAGCACCGGCATCCCGCAGTCGGTCTACTCCCTCGACGTGAGCAAGTTGAAGGAGATCGACCAGACGACCCTCAAGCCCGGGCAGAGCTGGAAGCTCAGCGACGGATCGACGGTGAAGTTCGTCGGAATTCACCAGTGGGCGACTTTCCAAGTCGCGCACCAACCGGGGAAGACCACGGTTCTGGTCGCGGCGATCCTCATCATCGCGGGCCTCTTGGGCTCGCTTCGGGTACGCCGGCGGCGGTTCTGGATCCGCGCCGTACCGGTGACGGGTTCGGGCGGCACGCAAAGTACCGTGATCCAAGCGGCGGGCTTGGCACGAACCGACGTCGGCGGCTTCGTCGATGAGCTGGACGAGCTCACCAAGCAGCTCGGCCGGCCGACCGAGAGGGACTGAGCGTGACACCGAATCTCCATCTGGCACACATCTCCGATGTGCTGCTGACGTGGGCGGTGTTCGTGTATGCGTTCGCGATGTTCGGCTACGCGGCGGAGTTCGCGGCCACTCGCCGGTTGCAGGCGAAGCCACCGGTCGACGGCGAAGTCGGCGTGGGGGAGAGCAAGCGCGCCAAGCGAGTCGGTGTCGCGGCGGTCGCGCTCAGCGTCATCGGGTGGGGCTTTCACCTCTCGTCGGTGATCACCCGCGCCGCCGCAGTGCATCGCGTGCCGTGGGGCAACATGTACGAGTTCTCGGTGATGGTCACCCTCGTGGCCGTCACGATCTACCTCGTCCTGCTCGTCGGCCGCGAATCCGTTCGCTTCCTCGGCGCTTTCCTGATGGCCCCGGTGGTGCTGTACCTGGGACTCGCCGGCACCGTCCTCTACGCCGCACCGGGGCCATTGGTCCCGGCACTCAACTCGTACTGGATCAAGATCCATGTCGTCGCGGCCATCACCGCGACCGGTGCGTTCATGGTCTCCGGCGTGGTCACCGTGCTCTACCTGCTCAAGGAGCGGTGGGAGCGCGGCCAGCCGCCGTTACGTGGGCTGTTGCTGCGTCGACTGCGGTCGCAGCCGCAGGTCTCGCTCGGTCCGGGTACGGCGGCGGTCGCCGAGCTCAGCGCCAAGCGCAGCGGTCTGATGAACTCGCTGCCGTCCTCGGAGCGCCTCGACCGGCTCGCCTACCGGGTGATCACGTTCGCATTTCCCGTCTGGACCTTCGCGATCATCGCGGGCGCGATCTGGGCCGAGCAGGCGTGGAGCCGCTACTGGGGCTGGGACCCCAAGGAGACGTGGTCGTTCATCACCTGGCTCGGCTATGCGGCGTACTTGCACGCGCGCGCAACCGCCGGTTGGCGTGGCCGCCGCGCGGCAATGCTGTCCCTGATCGCGTTCGGTGCGCTGATGGTCGACTACTACGTCGTCAACACGGTCATCACTGGGCTGCACTCCTACGCAGGGGTCAGCTAGCGCTCACCCCGTCGGCACGGCTGCGGTTGTCGAGGTTGTGAGCCGTTGATGGTGCTATGACCGCTAACAGCTCACAACTCGTCGAGAATCGGCGGCTGAACCTCTAGACGGGCTGGGCTGCGTCGTCGCCTGCGGTGCGGGGCGCGGGAGCCGCCGGGGCGGGCGCCGCACTCTTGGAACCGTCCTGCCGGAGCAATTCACGGATCTCGGACTCGCGGAAGCGCCGGTGGCCGCCGGGGGTGCGGATGCTGTTGATTCGCCCGGCCGCCGCCCAACGAGTGACCGTCTTCGGGTCAACGCGGAAGAGGCTGGCGACTTCTCCTGGGGTCAGCAAACGATCTCGCGACTCCACCACAACCAACCCCCTCAACCAGGGCCTGCACCGTGCAGGTCCATACAGTGTCGCCGCTTTTCGTGCCTGTTGTCAGCCTAACTGCCCAATTCGAGTCGAATCGCTCCTGTGGACCATCAGGTCGTAGTCTGAATTTGTGGCAAACGGCGTAACGAAGGACCAGTCGGGCCCCAGTCGAGCCATTGTCACGTACAACGTGTTGCGACTGGCCCTGTTCGCCGCCTGCTACGGGCTCGGCTGGCTCGCCGGCATCCCCACCTTCCCGTTGCTGGTGGCCGCGCTGATCGCGTCCGGCGTGATCTCGTGGTTCGCGCTTCGCCGGCAACGAATCGCGATGGGACAGGCGGTCGAGCGCACCGTGCTGACCAGCCGCGCCCGACTGGCCGAGCGGACGGCCGCCGAAGACATCTATGTCGACGCGCAGGTGCCGCAGGATCGTACGGAGCGCGCCCAACCGGTCCCCGCGCCGAGTGATCCGGCCACGTGACCGACCAGAAGCGGGACCGCGTCCTCGTCGTCGATGACGCCGCCAACCTCCGCGAGCTGTTGACGCTGCTCCTCGAGACCGAGGACGACTTCGAAGTCGCCGGTACGGCGCGCGACGGCGAAGAGGCCGTGCTCCTCGCCGCGCGCGAGCAGCCGAGCATCGTGCTGCTCGACCTCGCCATGCCGGTCATGGACGGGATGCAGGCGCTTCCTCGCCTCCGCGGCATCCTTCCTGACGCCGTGATCCTGGTGTTCTCGGCGTACGACCAGGAAGAGATGGCGAAGGAGTCGCTGGAATCCGGTGCTGACGCCTACCTCGAGAAGGGGTCGACGGTGACGCAGCTCGTCGATCTCCTCCGCACACTCCGGGCACGCAAGGCCTCGTCGTAGGACGCTGAGGCCGTCGCGAGAGGATGGCGGCATGTCACGCGCCAACCTCGATCGCAAGCCGCGCGAGGTGGCTCAGATGTTCGACGCGGTCGCCGATCGCTACGACCGGATGAACGCGGTCATGACGATGGGCCAGGAACGGCGCTGGCGCGGCATCGTCGCGCGCGAGCTGCGGGTCCATCGCGGTGACCGCGTCCTCGACCTCGCCGCGGGCACCGGCGCGAGCTCGGTACCTATCGAGGCGCTCGGCGCCCGTCCGGTCGCATGCGACTTCTCGCTCGGCATGCTGTCGGTCGGCCGGGATCGGCACCGGCAGCTGAACTTCGTGGCAGGCGACGCCCTTCGCCTGCCGTTCTCCGATTCCGCTTTCGATGCCGTCACCATCTCCTTCGGGCTCCGCAACGTCGCCGACGTCGACGTCGCGCTCCGCGAGATGGCCCGGGTGACCCGCTCGGGCGGCCGCCTCGTGATTCTCGAGACCAGCGCGCCGCTACGGCAACCGCTCAAGGCCGGCCACAAGCTTTACGTGGACCGCGTGATGCCGCGGCTGGCCAAGGTCGCCGCGAGCAACGACGAGGCCTACGAGTACCTCGCGGAGTCGGTCGGCGAATGGCCCTCGCCGGCCGAACTCGCCGATCGGATCACCCATGCCGGATGGTCGAAGGTCGGCTGGCGCCAACTCCTGCTCGGTGCCGTCGCGCTCCATTCGGCCACGAGGTAGGCCTCGACCGCGAGGCCCGAACCCGGGCCACTAGACTCGGCCTCGCAAGGCTTATGTGAACAGTTTCACGAAGTAGGAGTCATGGCCGGTCTTCAGGGCGAGTACGACGCCGACGTCGTAGTCGTCGGCGCTGGTCCCGGCGGGTCCACCGCCGCCTACTGGCTGGCGCAGGCGGGCCTCGACGTCATCGTCCTCGAGAAGTCCGAATTCCCTCGGGAGAAGGTCTGCGGGGACGGGCTGACCCCGCGTGCCGTCAAGCAGCTCGTGGCCATGGGCATCGAGACCAGTCCGGCGAACGGCTGGATCGCCAACCACGGGCTGCGGATCCTCGGCGGTGGGATGCGGCTGGAGATCCCGTGGCCCGATCTCGCGAGCTATCCGTCGTACGGCCTGGTCCGTCCGCGGCAGGACTTCGATGAGGTTCTGGCCCGCGCCGCGCAGAAGGCCGGCGCACAGCTGCACGAGCGCACGACCGTCATCGAGCCGGTTCGCGATGAACGCACTGGTCGGGTCGAGGGTGTGACGACCAAGGAGGGGCGCACCGTTCGCGCCCCGGTCACTCTGGTCGCCGACGGCAACAGCTCGCGTTTCTCCCTCGCGCTTGATCGGCAGCGGCGCGAAGACCGTCCGATGGGCGTCGCGTACCGCCGCTACTACAACAGCCCTCGTCATGACGACGACTGGCTCGAGTCATGGCTCGAGCTCTGGGACGGCAAGCAGGGTGAAGGCCGGCTGTTGCCGGGCTACGGCTGGGTATTCGGTGTGGGTGACGGCACCAGCAACGTCGGCCTCGGCATTCTCAACACGTCGGATGCGTTCGGTAAGACCGACTACCGCGCGATGCTCGACAGCTGGTGTGCCTCGATGCCCGAGGAGTGGGGCTTCGTGCCGGAGAACGCGACCGGCCCGATTCGCGGCGCCGCGCTCCCGATGGGCTTCAACCGCAAGCCGCACTACGCCGAGGGTGCGCTGCTCGTCGGTGATGCCGGCGGCATGGTCAACCCGATGAACGGCGAAGGCATCGCCTACGCGATGGAGTCCGGTCGGCTGGCAGCCGAAATCGTTGCGCAGGCGCTGGCGGAGCCCGAGGGCCCACGGCGAGAGCGCGTGCTGAACGGCTACCCGAAGGCCCTCAACGACGAGTACGGCGGCTACTACACGGTCGGCCGGATCTTCGTGAAGGCGATCGGTCACCCGTCGGTCATGAAGCTCTGCACCCGCCACGGCCTGCCGCACCCGACGCTCATGCGCTTCTGCCTGAAGCTGCTCGCGAACCTGGCGGAGCCGAAGGGCGGCGACGCGTTCGATCGCATCATCTCCGGACTCAATCGGCTGACCCCAGCCGCGTGACCGGCCGGGAAGGGCGAGACCTAGACTTTCGAGGGTTTGACCAGCACCGCGGCAGCAGTCGAGTGAACGGACAGGAAAGGAGTGGAGCCCGATGATTCCGATCCTGATCCTCAGCATCTTCAGTGGCGGCTTCGCCATCTTCTCGATCGTCGCGGGCTCGCTGTCCGGTCCGAAGCGCTTCAACCGGGCAAAGCTCGAGTCCTACGAATGCGGTATCGAGCCCGCGCCGCAGGCGTTCCGCGGTCATCGACTGCCGGTGAAGTACTACCTGACCGCGATGCTGTTCATCGTCTTCGACATCGAGATCGTCTTCCTCTATCCGTGGGCTGTGGCCTTCAACAAGCTCGGCATGTTCGGGCTGGTGGAGATGATCCTGTTCATCGCAACCGTCTTCGTGGTCTACGCGTACGTCTGGCGTCGTGGGGGCCTCGAGTGGGACTAGGTCACTAATGGGAATCGAAGAGAAGATCCCGGACGGGATCCTGCTGACCAACGTCGCGAAGCTGCTCAACACGGCGCGGAAGAACTCCGTGTGGCCGGCCCAGTTCGGGCTTGCCTGCTGCGCGATCGAGATGATGGCGGTGGGCGGCCCCCGCTTCGACATCGCTCGCTTCGGCATGGAGCGCTTCAGCGCCTCACCCCGGCAGGCCGACCTCATGATCGTCGCGGGCCGGGTGTCGCAGAAGATGGCCCCGGTCCTGCGCCAGATCTACGACCAGATGCCCGAGCCCAAATGGGTGCTCGCGATGGGCGTCTGCGCGAGCAGCGGCGGGATGTTCAACAACTACGCGATCGTGCAGGGTGTCGATCACATCGTGCCAGTTGACATGTACCTCCCCGGGTGTCCGCCGCGGCCGGAGATGCTGCTCGACGCGATCCTGAAGCTGCACGAGAAGATCAAGCACGGCCCGATCAGCGGCAAGCCAGACTGGACGACGATCGACGGCGCCCCCTACGAGAAGCCGATCGAGCGGGACACCCGCAGCTCGAAGAGCCTCCCGGTCGACGTCGAGATCCAGCCCTACCTCACGGCCCCCTTCCCGGGGAGCGGCACATGACCGAGGACGGCTCGCGCCGAGACATGTTCGGAGCCAGTGGCTCGGGCGACACTTCCGGCTTCGGTGGCCTCGTCGTACGGGTCCCTGCTCTGGCATCCTCACCGAAGCCGTACGGCGGCTGGTTCGACGAGGCGACGAGCGCGCTCGAGACCGCCTACCCCTCGTTCAACGACTCGATCGAGCGCGTCGTCGTCCATCGCGGCGAGCTGACGCTGTATGTGAAGCGTGAGGCGCTGCTCGAGGTCCTCGGGATCCTGCAGTCGGACCCGGCCCTTCGCTTCGAGATGTTGTCGAGCGTCTCGGGCGTCGACTACCTCGACGACCCCACCGGGCGTCGGCTGCACGCGGTCTACCACCTGCTGTCGATGACCTACCGGCGGCGGATCCGCCTGGAGGTGTCGGTCACCGTTGAGGACCCGCACATCCCGAGTGCCACCGGCATCTACCCGACTGCCAACTGGCACGAGCGGGAGACCTTCGATTTCTTCGGGATCGTCTTCGACGGCCACCCGGGCCTCACTCGGATCCAGATGCCGGACGACTGGCCCGGTCACCCGCAGCGCAAGGACTATCCGCTCGGCGGCGTACCCGTCGAGTACAAGGGCGCGACGGTTCCGCCTCCGGACGAGCGGCGGTCCTATGCATAGCCGACGGAACGCCGTCCCTGCCCGGGCGGCGGACGTGGACCGGGCGGAGGACGTGTGACCGACACGTACGAGAGCACATACGTCGAGGGCGACCCGTACGGCGGTGCGTCGCCGGAGGACGAAGGCCGTGTCTTCACCGTTGGCGGTGGTGACTGGGAGGACCTCGTCGAGTCGGTGGACCCGCTCGAGAGCGAGCGGATCGTCGTCAACATGGGTCCGCAGCACCCGTCGACGCACGGCGTCCTCCGACTCGTGCTGGAGCTCGAGGGCGAATCGGTGATGCAGACGCGGGTGGTCATCGGCTACCTGCACACCGGCATCGAGAAGAACATGGAGTTCCGGAACTGGACGCAGGCCGTCACCTTCATCACGCGGTGTGACTACCTCTCCCCGCTGTACAACGAGGCGACGTACTGCCTGGGTGTTGAGCGGCTGCTGGGCATCGAGGACCAGATCCCGGAGCGCGTGAACGTCCTGCGAGTGCTCGTGCTCGAGCTGCAGCGGATCTCCTCGCACCTGGTCTGGCTCGGCACCGGCGGGATGGAGCTCGGCGCGCTCACCCCGATGCTGTTCTCGTTCCGGGAGCGTGAGCGCATCCTGAAGATCTTCGAGATGATCACGGGCCTGCGCATGAACCACGCCTACATCCGGCCGGGCGGCGTCGCACAGGACATCCCGCCTGGTGCGGTCGATGCCATCCGCGAGTTCATCCCGGAGATGTACCGGCGAGTCGACGAGTACGAGGACCTGCTGTCCGCGAACCCGATCTGGATCGCACGCACCCAGGGTGTCGGCTATCTCGACACCGAGTCGTGCATGCAGCTCGGGGTCACGGGTCCGCTCCTGCGGGCCTCCGGGCTTGCATGGGATCTCCGCAAGGAGATGCCGGTCATGGGCTACGACACCTACGACTTTGACGTCGTGACCGAGACCGACGCGGATTGCTACGCGCGATACAAGGTCCGGATCAACGAGATGCGTGAGTCACTGCGGATCGTGGAACAGGCCCTCGATCGGCTGCGGCCGGGACCGGTGATGGTCGCGGACAAGAAGATCGCGTGGCCGGCTCAGCTGGCCCTGGGGTCGGATGGCCTCGGCAACTCGCTCGACCACATCCGCACGATCATGGGTACGTCGATGGAAGCGCTGATCCATCACTTCAAGCTCGTCACCGAGGGCTTCCGCGTGCCGGCCGGCCAGGCCTACGTGCCGCTCGAGGGACCGCGGGGCGAACTTGGCGCCCATGTCGTCTCCGACGGCGGGACCCGGCCGTATCGCGTGCACCTGCGTGACCCCGGCTTCGTGAACCTGCAGGCGACCCCCGCGCTGACCGAGGGCGGCATGATCTCCGACGTCGTCGCGAGCGTCGCGAGCATCGATCCAGTGATGGGTGGAGTGGACCGGTAATGCTCTCTGACGAGACCCGCGAGCGCGCGAAGGAACTCATCGCTCGCTATCCGAAGCCGCGGTCGGCGTTGCTGCCGATGCTGCACCTGGTGCAGAGCGACGAAGGCTACGTGAGCCCCGAGGGCATCGCGCTGTGCGCCGAGCTGCTCGGCTTGACGAAGGCCGAGGTCAGCGCGGTTTCGACGTTCTACACGATGTACAAACGCAAGCCGGTCGGGGACTACCACGTCGGCGTCTGCACGAACACGCTCTGCGCAGTGATGGGCGGCGACGCGATCTACGACGCTCTGAAGGAGCACACCGGGATCACGTCGCAGAACGGCGTCACCGAGGACGGCAAGGTCTCGCTCGAACACATCGAGTGCAACGCCGCGTGCGACTTCGCGCCGGTCGTGATGGTCAACTGGGAGTTCTTCGACAACCAGACGCCCACGTCTGCGAAGTCGCTCGTCGATGCCCTGCAGTCAGGCCAGCCGGTCAAGCCGTCACGCGGCGCCGACTCGGTCTGCACCTGGAAGGAAGCGGAGCGAGTGCTCGCCGGGTTCTACGACGGTCGTGCCGATGAGGGCGGCGCGGCCGGTCCGGCGTCTCTCGAGGGCCTCAAGCTCGCCAACGAACGCGGGGACAAGGCATAGATGAAGCTCACTCCGGTCCTCTCCGCCAACTGGGGCGATGACAAGCCGTGGACCCTCGACGGGTACGGCGAGTACGACGCTGCCAAGAAGGCGCTGACGACGCTCGATCCCGACTCGATCATCAGTATGGTCAAGGACTCAGGCTTGCGTGGACGTGGCGGCGCGGGATTCCCCACCGGCAGCAAGTGGGGCTTCATCCCGCAGGGTGACGGGAAGCCTCACTACCTCGTCGTCAACGCCGATGAGTCGGAGCCCGGCACCTGCAAGGACATGCCGCTGCTGCTCGCCAACCCCCACGTGCTCCTCGAAGGCATCGTCATCACCTGTTTCGCGATCCGCTCGAACCAGGCGTTCGTCTACATCCGCGGCGAGGTGCTGCACATCGTGCGGCGGCTGCAGGCGGCGGTCGCCGAGGCCTACGACAAGGGACTGCTCGGCAAGGACATCTTCGGCACCGGCTTCGACCTCGATGTGGTCATCCACGCGGGCGCCGGCGCCTACATCTGCGGTGAGGAGACGGCGCTGCTCGACTCTCTCGAGGGCTACCGCGGCCAGCCCCGGCTGCGCCCGCCGTTCCCCGCGGTCGCCGGGCTCTATGCAAGCCCCACCGTGATCAACAACGTCGAGTCGATCGCGAGCGTGCCGGCGATCATCGACCGTGGCGTCGACTGGTTCAAGACGATGGGCTCCGAGAAGTCGCCCGGCTTCACGCTCTACTCGTTGTCGGGTCACGTCACCCGCCCCGGCCAGTACGAGGCGCCGTTGGGCGTCACACTTCGAGAGCTCCTTGAGCTTGCCGGTGGGGTGCGTGAGGGACACGAGCTCAAGTTCTGGACGCCGGGGGGATCCTCGACGCCGATCCTCACCGCCGAGCACCTCGACTCGCCGCTGGACTACGAAGGCATGACTGCCGCCGGCTCGATGCTCGGGACCAAGGCGCTGCAGATCTTCGACGACACGACGTGCGTGGTCCGCGCCGTACTCCGGTGGACCGAGTTCTACGCGCACGAGTCGTGCGGAAAGTGCACGCCGTGCCGTGAGGGCACCTACTGGATGGTGCAGATCCTGGAACGCCTCGAGGCGGGCAACGCCGACGAGTCTGACATCGACACCCTGCTCGACGCTTGCGAAAACATCATGGGTCGCTCGTTCTGCGCGCTCGGTGATGGTGCAACCAGCCCGATCACATCGTCGGTGCAGTACTTCCGCGACGAGTACGTCGCGCACTGGGAGCGCGGCGGCTGTCCCTTCGACCCGGCCGCGTCCACCCTCTTCGCCGCTGCCGGAGCCATGTCATGACGACCACCCCACGAAGTCGCTCCGCTTCGCTCCACAACTCCGCGGGGAACCCGAGATGACTATTGCCGAAGACAAAGCGGCGGCCGCGCCCGTCGACTTGGTGAAGGCCACCATCGACGGCATCGAGGTCAGTGTTCCGAAGGGCACGCTGATCATTCGTGCCGCCGAGATGATCGGGATCCAGATCCCCAGGTTCTGCGACCATCCGCTGCTGGATCCGGTGGGTGCATGTCGGCAGTGCATCGTCGAGGTCGAAGGACAGCGCAAGCCGCTCGCTTCCTGCACGGTTACCGTGGACGAGGGCATGGTCATCAAGACCCAGCTGACGTCACGGGTAGCGGAGAAGGCACAAGAGGGGAACCTCGAGTTCCTCCTGCTGAACCACCCGCTCGACTGCCCGGTCTGCGACAAGGGCGGCGAGTGCCCGTTGCAGAACCAGACGCTCAACAACGGGATGGCGGAGAGTCGCTTCAAGGACGAGAAGCGGACATATGAAAAGCCGATCCCGATCTCGTCGCAGGTTCTGCTTGATCGCGAACGATGCGTCCTGTGCGCGCGTTGCACGCGCTTCTCCCAGCAGGTGGCGGGGGACCCGTTCATCGAGCTGTTCGAGCGCGGTGCGCTGGAGCAGGTCGCGATCGTCGAGGACGAGCCGTTCTCGTCGTACTTCTCGGGCAACACCGTTCAGATCTGTCCGGTTGGAGCGTTGACGGGATCGCAGTACCGATTCCGCGCCCGTCCGTTCGATCTCGTGTCGACCCCGTCCGTGTGCGAGCACTGCGCCTCGGGCTGCCAGCAGCGCACCGACTGGCGTCGTGGCAAGGTGCTGCGCCGGCTCGCCGGCGAGGACGCCGACGTCAACGAGGAGTGGAACTGCGACAAGGGCCGCTGGGCGTTCGGCTATTCGACGGCCGGCGACCGACTGACGACGCCGCTGGTCCGTGACGCCGACGGTTACCTCGTCGAGGCGTCGTGGAGCGAGGCGATCGCCCGCGCTGCCGCCGGACTCGCCGCTGCCAAGGGCAACATCGGCGTCCTGACCGGCGGCCGGCTGACGGTCGAGGATGCATATGCGTACTCGAAGTTCGCGCGTGTAGCTCTCGGTACGAACGACATCGACTTCCGGGCTCGACCGCTGTCGGCGGAGGAGGCGGACTTCATCGCGAGCAGCGTCGCGGGTCGGTACATCGAGACCTCGTACGCCGACCTCGACACCGCACCTGCCGTGCTGCTCGCGGGATTCGAGCCCGAAGAAGAGTCACCCATCGTCTTCCTCCGGCTGCGGAAGGCGGTCAACAAGCACGGGCTCAAGGTCAGCTCGATCGCGCCGTTCGCGTCCAGCGGCCTGCGCAAGCTCGCAGGATCGCTGATCCGGACCGTGCCGGGTGGCGAAGCCAGCGCGCTGGCAGGGATCGACGATGCCGCGCTGCCCGCAGGCTCGGTGATTCTGGTCGGTGAGCGACTCGCGACGTCGGCAGGCGCGCTGTCCGCGGCCGCAGCCCTTGCATCGAGGACTGGCGCGAAGCTCGCCTGGATACCGCGTCGAGCCGGTGACCGCGGCGCGGTGGAGGCGGGGTGCCTGCCAAACCTCCTGCCGTTCGGCCGGCCGGTGTCGGATGCGGCGGCACGATCCGAGATCGGGGCGGCGTGGGGCGTCGAAATCCCGAGTGCCGTCGGGCGGGACAGCGACGCGATCCTTGCGGACGCGGCCGCCGGCAAGGCGGCCCTGGTGGTCGGCGGCGTCGACCCAAGTGACCTCGGTGACCCCGCGCTCGCCCTGAAGGCGCTGGAGAACGCGTCGTTCGTCGTCAGCCTCGAACTGCGTGACTCCGCCGTGACCGACCGTGCCGATGTCGTGCTTCCGGTTGCGCCCGTCGTCGAGAAGGCTGGCCTATTCCTCGATTGGGAAGGCCGGATGCGGCCCTTCGACGCGACGCTTGAGTCCACCGGTGCGCTGCCCGACCACCGGGTCCTGCACACGCTCGCGCAGGAGATGGGGATCGACCTGGGGACGCCCAACGCACGAGTGATCGATGCCGAGATCGAAGCGCTGAGCCACTGGAAGGGCGAGCGGCCCGGTGCTCCGTCGACCGTTGCCGGTACGCCGCCGAGTGCCGGCGCTGGCCAGGCGGTGCTGTCGACCTGGCACCACCTGCTCGACGAAGGCCGGCTCCAGGAGGCTGAACCTTTCCTGGCCGGTACCCGAAAGGTCGCCCTCGCGCGGCTGTCGGCGGGCACAGCATCGGGGCTGGGCATCGCGGATGGCGACACCGTGACGGTGAGCACCGACCGCGGCTCGATCTCGCTGCCCGCCGAGCTGACCGACATGCCGGACGGGGTGGTGTGGGTCCCGACCTGCTCGCCCGGCTCGCACGTCGCGGTGTCGCTCGGCGCGACCTCCGGCGATCTCGTGCGAATCGCGAAGGGAACGTCGTGATGCATCTCCTCGCGGCAGCCGCCACCGCGTCGAACGAGAACCCTTCGGGCGTGTTCGGCAACGACCCGTGGTGGTTGACCCTCGCCAAGTGCGCCGTCGTTTTCATCTTCTTGGTGCTCACGACGCTGCTGATGATCTGGGCGGAGCGCCGGGTCATCGGGCGGATGCAGGCGAGGCCGGGGCCGAACCGAGTCGGTCCGTTCGGGGTCGTGCAAGGCCTCGCGGACGGCATCAAGCTCGCGCTCAAGGAAGACCTGGTCCCGGCGATCGTCGACAAGCCGCTCTACATCCTCGCGCCGGTCGTCGCCGCAATTCCGGCGTTCCTCTCCTTCGCCGTCATCCCCGTCGGACCGGTCGTGTCGATCGGGGGTCACCGCACCCCGCTGCAGATCACCGACCTCCCGGTCGCCGTCCTCTTCATCCTCGCGATGGCGTCGGTCGGCGTGTACGGGATCGTGCTGGCCGGATGGTCGAGCCAGTCGCCGTACCCGTTGCTCGGCGCGCTTCGATCCGCGGCTCAGGTCATCTCCTACGAGGTGGCGATGGGCCTTGCTCTCGCGGGCGTATTCCTCTACTCGGGGTCGTTGTCGACGAGCCAGATCGTCGGGCAACAGGCGAAGCTCTGGTACGCGCTGCCGCTCATCCCGTCGTTCATCATCTATCTGATCGCGATGGTCGGCGAGACGAACCGGGCGCCGTTCGACCTACCGGAGGCGGAGAGCGAGCTTGTCGCCGGGTTCCACACGGAGTACGCCTCACTGAAGTTCGCGATGTTCTTCCTCGCGGAGTACGTCAACGTGACGACCGTGAGTGCTCTCGCGACGACGCTGTTCCTGGGCGGCTGGCGGGCGCCCTGGCCGCTGTCGCTGATCGGTCACGGGCAGCTCAACCAGGGCTGGTGGCCGGTGCTGTGGTGGTCTGGCAAGGTCTTCGTGCTGCTGTTCTGCTTCATCTGGATCCGCGGCACGCTGCCGCGGCTCCGCTACGACCAGTTCATGCGGCTCGGCTGGAAGGTCCTCATCCCGTTCAGCTTGGTCTGGATCCTGGTCGTCGCCGCGTTCCGCGAGCTGACCAACGAGCACAAGACCCGGATCGAGTCGCTGGCGTACGTCGGCATCCCGATCGTGGTCGTGGTGCTCATCTGGTCCTTCGTCGCGGAGGCGCGAGCCAACCGGCTTGCCCGCGAGGTGGAGGCCGAAGCCAGCCTGCCGCCCCGTGACGGCGGCTATCCGATCCCGATCCTGTCCGGACATGCCGGTGGCGGCCGGGCACCAGTTGCGGTCGCTGCGGCCACCGACTCGACGGAGGTGCTCGATGGCTGACGAGATCAGCCCGACCGACCCGGCCGACCCGACCGAGCGGGTCACCGACACCTCGTATCGCGAGGTTGCGTCGACGGGCCGCGAGTCCACGCCGCGTCCGGCCGAGGAGAAGTCCTCCGCCTTGAAGGACCTGGTGGCTCCGATCGCGGGCTTCGGTGTCACGTTCAAGACGATGCTGACCAAGCCGGTCACCGAGGAGTATCCCGAGGACAAGCGCCCGACCGCGCCTCGCTACCACGGCCGGCACGTCCTCAATCGGCATGCGGATGGCCTCGAGAAATGCGTCGGCTGCGAGCTCTGCGCCTGGGCCTGCCCCGCCGACGCGATCTACGTCGAGGGTGCGGACAACACGGAAGAAGCGCGCTTCTCGCCTGGCGAGCGGTACGGCGCCGTGTACCAGATCAACTACCTGCGCTGCATCTTCTGCGGCCTGTGCATCGAGGCGTGTCCGACCCGAGCGCTGACGATGTCGAACGAGTACGAGCTCGCCGACGACAGCCGGCAGGACCTGATCTTCACGAAGGATCAGCTCCTCGCGCCGCTGCTGCCCGGGATGGAGGCGCCACCACATCCGATGCGCCTCGGTGAGGACGAGAAGGCGTACTACGCGGGCAAGGCGACCCCGGCTGAGAAGACGGAGGCGCAGGAGTGAACCCCGTCCTGCTGGCATCCGCGACCACCGCGCCGCTGCACGAGGCGATGCTGTTCTGGATCCTCGCGCCGGTGATGGTGGTCGCCGCGATCGGCATGGTGTTTGCGCGTAGCGCGGTGCACGCCGCGATGCTGCTCGCGGTCGTGATGCTGTCGCTGGCCGCGTTCTACACCACCGAGCACGCGCCGTTCCTGGCCGTCGTACAGGTCGTCGTCTACACCGGCGCCGTGCTGATGCTGTTCCTGTTCGTCCTCATGCTGATCGGCGTCGACTCCATGGACTCCCTCGTCGAGACGCTGCGCGGGCAGCGGGCGGCGGCGATGGCGGTCGGTGCGGGCTTCGCGGTGCTCCTCGTCGCAGGCCTGGCCGGTGCCCTGGATGGATTCGCGCCGAACGGCTTCGGGGCGGATGCAGGCAAGAACGGAAACGTCACCGGGATCGCACACCTGTTGTTCAGCCGCTACGTGTTCGCCTTCGAGGCGACCAGCGCCCTGTTGATCACGGCGGGTCTCGGCGCGATGGTGCTGGCGCATCGCGAGCCGACCGGCGAGCGGAAGAGTCAGAAGCAGCGAATGCTCGATCGCGCCGCCCGAGGTGGGGCGGCTGCTGCTCCGCTCCCAGGTCCCGGTGTCTACGCCGATCACGACTCGGTTGACACTCCCGCGCTGCTGCCTGACGGCAGCGTCGCGCCAGGCAGCGTGCCCGCCTACCTGCAGGTCTCGGCCGGGCGTTCCCACGTGGACGCCGTTGACCACGAGCTGGAGCGATAGCCCGTGGACATCACCTACTACCTTTACCTGTCCGCGGTCCTGTTCACGATCGGCGCGGTGGGCGTGCTCGTCCGGCGTAACGCGATCGTGGTCTTCATGTGCGTCGAGCTCATGCTGAACGCGGTCAACTTGAGTCTCGTCACCTTCGCCCGGATGAACAGCAATCTCGACGGTCAGGTCATCGCGTTCTTCGTCATGGTCGTCGCGGCGGCTGAGGTTGTCATCGGGCTCGCAATCATCATGTCCATCTTCCGGTCCCGACGGTCTGCGTCCGTCGACGACGCCAACCTCCTGAAGTACTGAGGCCGCGCTGATGACATCGACGACCACCGCCGCCGTGCAGTACGCACATGCGACAGGGGTTTTCAAGCTCACGTTCCTGCTGATCCTGCTGCCCGCGATCGGCGCCGCAGTGCTCCTGCTGGGTGGCAAGCGCACGAACGCCTGGGGTCATCTGCTCGGCTGCGCGATGCCGATCGGCTCGTTCGTCATCGCCGTGATCGAGTTCTTCGCGCTGATCGGTCGCGACGGCGGCGAGAACCGGCAGCTGGACCAGCATCTGTTCTCGTGGGTGCCGGTCGCCGGGTTCCACGTCGACGCGAACGTGTTGCTCGACCCGTTGTCGATCTGCTTCGTGCTGCTGATCACCGGCGTCGGGTCGCTGATCCACATCTATTCGATCGGCTACATGGAGCACGACCCGGATCGGCGCCGGTTCTTCGGGCAGCTGAACTTGTTCGTCGCCGCGATGCTCCTGCTCGTGCTGGCCGACAACTACCTCGTCCTGTACGTCGGCTGGGAGGGCGTTGGTCTGGCGTCGTACCTGCTGATCGGATTCTGGCACCACAAGCCCAGTGCGGCGGTTGCTGCGAAGAAGGCGTTCCTGGTCAACCGGGTCGGGGACCTTGGCCTGTCCTTTGCCGTGATGCTGATGTTCACGACGTTCGGCACTGTCGCGTTCGATGGCGTGTTCAACGGCGCGTCGTCAGGTCACGCCCGCACCGGCACGATGACGGCGATCGGGCTCCTGCTGCTGCTCGGCGCGTGCGGCAAGAGCGCGCAGGCGCCGCTGCAGTCGTGGCTGCTCGACGCGATGGAAGGTCCGACGCCGGTCTCTGCCTTGATCCACGCCGCGACGATGGTGACCGCCGGGGTGTATCTCGTCGCTCGATCTGGCGCCATCTACGACGTTGCGCCGCACGCCCGGTTGCTCGTTGAGATCGTCGGCGGCGTAACGCTCGTGATGGGCGCGATCATCGGGTGCGCGTACGACGACATCAAGAAGGTGCTCGCCGCATCGACGATGAGCCAGATCGGCTACATGATGTTGGCGGTCGGTTTCGGGCCGGGCGCCTACGCGATCGGCATCCTGCACCTGCTCACCCACGGCTTCTTCAAGGCCAACATGTTCCTCGGCGCCGGATCGGTGATGCACGGCAACAACGACGAAGTGAACATGCGCAGGTACGGCGGGTTGCGACACGTCATGCCGGTGACCTTCATGACCTTTGCCTTCGGTTACCTCGCGATCATCGGCATGATCCCGTTCTCAGGATTCTTCTCGAAGGACAAGATCATCGAGGTCGCGCTCGACCACGGCGGCGCCTCCGGGTGGATTTTCGGAATCGTTGCGATCGCCGGCGCGGGCATGACCGCGTTCTACATGACGCGGTTGATGCTGATGACCTTCTTCGGCAACAAGCGGTGGCCGCGCGACGTCCATCCCCACGAGTCGCCCAAGGTCATGCTCGTCCCGATGGCGATCCTTGCTGCGGGTTCGCTGGTGCTCGGCTACCTGCTCATCCTGGGTGGCTCGCTCCAGCACTTCCTCACGCCGAGCGTCGGGCCGAGTCTCGAAGTAGGAGCGCACACCATTTCGCCGGTCGTGCTCTCGATCATCACCCTCGCGGTGGTGGCGGGCGGTGTCGGTGCGGCCTGGTGGATCATCGGACGCAAGCCGGTCGCGGCAGAGCAGGCACCGAACGTGCGGCCGTACGCCCACGCCACCCGTCGGTCGCTGACCGGTGACGCGGTGAACGAGGCGGTCTTCATGCGGCCCGGTCAGTACCTCACGCGAGCGTTGGTGTACTTCGACAACCGCGGAGTCGACGGCATCGTCAACGGCTTCGCGGCCGGCGTCGGCGGGACGAGCGCTCGGATCCGAAGAGTTCAGACCGGGTTCGTCAGGTCCTACGCGTTGTCGATGCTCGGCGGAGCGCTCGCAATCGGTACGACGGTCGTCCTGCTGCGAGTGGGGAGCTGATCGCCGTGCACACAGGGTTCCCATGGGTCACCGTGCTCGGTGTGATCCCGCTTGTCGGTGTCGTCGCGATCATGCTGCTGCCGCGGGCACAGGAGGCACAGGCGAAGGTTGTCGCACTCGGCGCCTCACTCGTCACGATGGTCGGCTCGATCGTCATGGCGATCGCGTACGAGAACGACGGTGCACGCTTCCAGTTCACACAGGACTACAACTGGATCAAGGCCTTCGGGGCGCACTATGCCGTGGGGGTCGACGGGATCGCGCTGGCTCTCATCCTCATGACGACGGTGCTCGCACCCATCTGCATCTTGGCGTCGTGGCACGACGGTGACCGACCGGTAGTCGACGACGAGGCGGACGAGGACGCGCGTGCCGGCCGCGGGCCGCGGTTGTTCTTCTCGCTCCTGCTCGCCACCGAGACCCTTGTGATCGGGGTGTTCGGCGCCCTGGACGTGTTCTTCTTCTACGTCCTGTTCGAAGCGATGCTCATCCCGATGTACTTCCTGATCGGCAGCTTCGGGGGGCCGCGCCGCTCGTACGCTGCCGTCAAGTTCCTGCTCTACTCGCTGGCCGGCGGCCTGCTGATGCTGGTTGCCGTCATCGGGCTGTTCGTGGCGGCGAGCCACCAGCTCGGCACTGGGACCTTCGACTACCGGGCGCTGCTAGCGGCGATCGACTCGGGCAAGCTCCACCTCTCGCATGGCGAGCAGGCCGCGCTGTTCCTCGGCTTCTTCATCGCGTTCGCGATCAAGGCACCGCTGTGGCCGTTCCACACGTGGCTGCCGGATGCGGCGAGTGAGGCACCCACGGGCACGGCCGTGATGCTCGTCGGCGTACTGGACAAGGTGGGGACGTTCGGCTTCCTGCGCTTCTGCATCCCGCTGTTCCCGTGGGCAGCCCGGGAGTTCGCGCCCTGGGTGATGGTGCTGTGCGTCATCGGCGTGCTGTACGGCGCGTTGGTCGCGATCGGGCAGAAGGACCTGAAGCGACTCGTCGCCTACTCGTCGGTTTCGCACTTCGGGTTCATCGCACTCGGTGTCTTCGCGTTCACGACACAGGGCGGCTCCGGCGCGACGCTCTACATGGTCAACCACGGGTTCTCCACCGGCGCGTTGTTCCTGGTTGTCGGCTTCATGGCAACCCGCCGCGGGTCTCGCCTGGTCGATGACTTCGGTGGGGTCGCAAAGGTTGCGCCGTGGCTCGGCGCGGTGACCCTGATCGCCGGGCTCTCAGCGCTGTCGCTCCCCGGACTGTCGACGTTCGTCTCGGAGTTCCTCGTCCTGCTCGGCACCTTCACCACTCACCGCTGGTTCGCGGTGGTTGCGACGTTCGGCATCGTCCTCGCGGCGGTCTACGTGCTCTGGATGGTCCAGCGGACGATCCACGGTCCGGTGGCACCAGCCGTCGAGGGCTTCAAGGACCTCTCGCTTCGGGAGACCTGGGTGATCGCGCCCATTCTCGCGGTGATCGTCGCGCTCGGGGTCTATCCGAAACCGATCCTCGACTTCATCAACCCGTCGATCGAGCAGACCAACTCGATCGTCCGCGACCACGACCCGGTCCCGTCCGTTCCGGAGCTGTCTCAGACGAACCAGGTCGACACGACCCTCAATATTGACACCGGTATCGGTGCGCCGATTGGGAGCAGCAACTGATGGCCGCCGCCGACTTCACCGCACCGTCGATCGCGTACGGCGCGCTCATGCCGGTGCTCATCCCGGCCGGCGCCGCGATCGTCGGCGTTCTCGTGGACGCGTTCGCGCCGTCCACCATTCGCTGGCGTGCTCAGGTCGTCGTCGCGTTGGCCGGCTTGGCCGGGGCGCTGGTGGCCTGCGGAATCCTGGCGGGCGAGCATCACGTGACGGCGGACACGGCGATCAGCGTCGATGGACCGGCGTTGTTCTTGCAAGGCACCATCGCCGTGCTCGGCATCGCCAGCGTGCTGCTCGTCGCCGATCGATCCCCCGGCATGGACGGCGGTGCGTTCGTTGCGTCCGCGGCTACCACGCCCGGGTCGGCGGACGAGCGCGCGAGCATTCGCAGCGGTCGGATCCAGACCGAGGTCTTCCCGCTGATGATGTTCGCGGTTACGGGGATGATGCTGTTCCCCGCGTCCAACGATCTGCTGCTGCTGTTCGTCGCGCTGGAGGTCCTGTCGCTCCCGCTGTACCTGCTGTGCGGTCTCGCGCGCCGCCGCCGCCTGCTGTCGCAGGAGGCCGCGGTGAAGTACTTCCTGCTCGGCGCCTTCGCGTCGGCTTTCTTCCTCTACGGCCTCGCGTTGCTCTACGGCTACGCCGGCACCGTGTCATTGGGAGGCATCCACGACGCCGCCGTGAGCGGTCAGCACAATGACACGCTGCTGTTCCTCGGGCTTGCGCTGCTTGCTGTCGGCCTCCTGTTCAAGGTCGGCGCTGCGCCGTTCCACTCGTGGATACCGGACGTCTATCAAGGAGCACCGACGCCGATCACGGCCTTCATGGCATCGGCGACCAAGGTCGCCGGCTTCGGTGCCTTGCTCCGCGTGTTCTACGTGTCCTTCGGTGGACTGGGCTGGGAGTGGCGACCGGTCGCCTGGGGGATCGCAATCATGACGATGATCGTCGGCTCGATCTTCGCCATCACGCAGACCGACGTGAAACGGATGCTCGCGTACTCCTCGATCGCCCACGCCGGCTTCATCCTCATCGGCATCATCGCGCTCAACAAGTCCGGGCTGTCCGGCTCCATGTTCTACCTGCTGACCTACGGAATCACGACGGTGGGCGCCTTCGGCGTACTGACCCTCGTCCGCGATCCAGATGGCGAGGCGACGCACCTGTCGCGGTGGGCCGGGCTCGGCCGGCGATCGCCGCTGGTCGCAGGCGTCTTCGCGCTGTTCCTGCTCGCGCTTGCCGGAATCCCGCTCACGTCGGGCTTCACCGGCAAGTTCGCGGTGTTCTCCGCGGGAGTGTCGGGCGGCGCGACGCCGCTCGTCATCGTGGGTGTGATCACCAGCGCGATGGCGGCCTTCTTCTACGTCCGGGTCATCGTGCTGATGTTCTTCGCCGACCCGCTCGAGGACGGGCCGGTCGTGGTGATCCCGGGCGGTGCCACCTCCTCAGCGATCGCGATCTCGGTCGCGGTCACCGTCGTACTCGGTGTGTTCCCGCAGCCGCTGCTCAACCTTGCGAACCACGCAGTGCCCTTCTACCACTAGCGTTGAGGGACTTCCGTCGACCCAGAGGAGGGCGCGGTGAGCTTGACCAGCGCCCTCGGGCTGGATTTCGATCCAGAGCTCGAGGTCACGATCCGGCAGGGACTCGCGGCGGTCGAGGCTCGGCTCGCGGACGAGGTGAAGTCCTCTGACTCCTTCGTCAGTGAGGCCGCGGCGCACCTGCTCGCCGCTGGCGGCAAGCGCTTCCGCCCACTCGTGACGCTGATCGCCTCGCAGTTCGGTGACCCGGCGGCTCCCGGTGTGGTGCCCGCGGCCTGCGTCGTGGAGCTGACCCACCTCGCCACGCTGTATCACGACGACGTGATGGACGAAGCCGACCTGCGCAGGGGCGCTGACTCCGCGAACACGCGGTGGGGCAACACCGTCGCGATCCTCACCGGCGACTTCCTGTTCGCGCGGGCGTCGGACATCCTCGCCGATCTCGGGCCCGAGGCGGTCCGGCTGCAGGCCAGGACCTTCGAGAAGCTGGTACACGGCCAGATCAACGAGACGATCGGGCCGCGGGACGGCGACGACCCAGTTGACCACTACCTGCGGGTGCTGGACAACAAAACGGCCTCACTGCTCGGTACGTCGGCTCGGTT
>JAFAZI010000146.1 GCA_019239875.1 Frankiaceae bacterium | reverse complement strand
GACGTCGCTAGCCGGCGAGGGCTGCGCACCTGCCGCCACCATCGGGTCGATGTAGTCGACGGTCGCCTCGATCGGCTTCGATGTGGCATCCATCGCTCGAGCGACACCGAAGTCGGCAAGAAGCGGCCGGCCATCGTCGGTGAACAGGATGTTGGCCGGTGTCAGGTCACCGTGCACGAGATCACGGGAGTGCGCCGCCGCCAGCGCAGCCGAGATCGGCGCGATCACCGTCACGACCTCAGGTGTCGGCAGCCGACCGCGGGTGGTGAGCACGTCGGCAAAGCTGCCGCCGGCGGCGTAGTCGAGAACCATCACCGCCTCGTCGTCGTCGACGAGCAGCCGTCGTACGCCGATGACGTGCGGCCCCGCCACGGCGGCAAGCATCCCGGCCTCGCGCCGCAGCCGCTCGGCGGCTCGGACACCGCGCGCACGCAGCCGTTTCAAGGCAACCGTCTCGCCGGTGCCGGCTTCCTTCGCGCGCCATACCTCACCTGTCCCGCCGAAGCCGATGAGCTCCTCGACCACGTATCCCTGCAACTCGAACCGCTCCACGGCCGCATTGCACCAACGATCGTGTCGACAGTCAGATCGCTGTCCACAGGCGGGCGTACCGTTGGATCGTGCACATCGAGTGGCTCGGGCGGGTCGGGTACGACGCCGCGTGGGCCAGGCAGCGCGAACTGCACGCGGCGCGGGTGGCGGGCGAGATCGGCGACACGACGATCCTCCTGGAGCACGACCCCGTGTACACCGCGGGCCGCCGCACCGATGCGTGGGAACGGCCGACGGACGGTACGCCGGTGATCGACGTAGACCGCGGCGGCAAGATCACGTGGCACGGGCCCGGGCAGCTGACCGGCTATCCGATCGTGGAGCTGCCGGATCCGCTCGACGTCGTCGGTCACGTGCGGCGGCTCGAGGACATGCTGATGGCGGTCACCGCGTCCCTCGGCGTGCCGACGCAGCGCATCGACGACCGCAGTGGGGCATGGGTGCCGGCGGACCATCGCGGGCCGGACCGCAAGATCGCCGCCATCGGCGTACGGGTGGCCCGTGGCGTGACGATGCACGGTTTCGCGCTCAACTGCGACTGCGACCTTGCGGCGTTCGGGCGGATCGTGCCGTGCGGCATCACTGATGCCGGCGTGACCTCCTTGTCCGCGGAGCTCGGCCGCGACGTACCGATCGCAGCGGTGCTGGACGCCGTCGAGCGAGAGCTCCGCGTTGCGCTGGCGGCCTGTCAGGCGGTGGCGGGGCCATGACCACGGCAGCGCCTGGCAACTCTCCGGCGGCGCCGGACGGCCGGAAACTTCTCCGGGTCGAGGCCCGCAACGCCGAGACACCGATCGAGAAGAAGCCGCCGTGGATCAAGACCCGCGCCAGGATGGGGCCGCAGTTCACGGAGCTCAAGGGACTGGTACGACGCGAGGGCCTGCACACCGTCTGTGAAGAGGCCGGCTGCCCCAACATCTACGAGTGCTGGGAGGACCGCGAGGCGACCTTCCTCATCGGCGGCGACCAGTGCACGCGGCGCTGCGACTTCTGCCAGATCGACACTGGACGCCCGCAGCCGCTCGATCGCGACGAGCCGCGACGGGTCGCGGAGAGCGTCCAGGCGATGGGCCTTCGGTATGCGACGGTCACCGGGGTCGCTCGTGACGACCTCGACGACGAGGGCGCCTGGCTGTACGCCGAGACGATCCGCGCGATCCACGAGCTGAACCCCGGGACGGGCGTCGAGATCCTGGTACCGGACTTCTCCGGCAAGCCCGAGCTGCTCCAGCAGGTGTTCGACGCCGCGCCGGAGGTCTTCGCGCACAACCTGGAAACGGTGCCGCGGATCTTCAAGCGGATCCGCCCGGCCTTCCGCTATGACCGATCGCTCGACGTCATCACCGCCGGGCGGGGCGCCGGACTGGTGACCAAGTCGAACCTGATCCTCGGCATGGGCGAGACCCGAGCGGAGATCGAGGCCGCACTTGGCGACCTGCACGAGGCGGGCTGCGACCTGGTGACGATCACGCAGTACCTGCGCCCGTCGCCGCGCCATCACGCGGTCGAGCGGTGGGTGAAGCCGGAGGAGTTCGTCGAGCTCGCGGCGGTGGCCGAGGGGATGGGCTTCGCCGGCGTGCTGTCCGGGCCGCTGGTCCGCTCGTCGTACCGGGCTGGGCGGCTGTATCAGCAGGCGATCGCGGCCCGGACCGGCAGCGGATCGACCTAGGACATTCACCGCGGGGTAACACTCCCTTCACATTCGCCTGGCAGGTTGGCCCCATGGCAGAAATGTTGCGAAGCCTCGTCGAAGCTGTCGTGCCGGACGTCGGCCTGCGTACCGCCCGGCGCAACGCGTGGGCGGCGATGGCTGCCGACGCCAAGCGAGCCCGTGCGCGGGTCGAAGCCGCCGCCGCGGTGAGCGCCGCCGTGGCGCACCCGACACCCGCTGTCGTCACCGCCTGACCCGGCACCGACGACTCGGTAAATAGACTCGCGGGCATGGCCCGCAGTTCGAAGTCGCCCGCGAAGGCGACGAAAGCCCCACCCAGCAAGGCCGCCGCCGGCGGCGCGTCCGCCGAGCCGCCCAAGGGACGGCTGGCGCAGATCCGCACCGTGTTCACGATGACGCGGCAGCAGGACCCGAAGGCGCTGCCGCTGATCTTCGGCCCGGCTGTGGGCGTGCTCGCGATCTTCGTCGTCCTCGGGATCGTGCTCAAGCACCCGATCTACTTCTCGGTGATCGGCGTCCTGCTCGCCGCGTTCACCGGCATGACGATCTTCGGACGCCGAGCGACCCGGACGATGTACGCCCAGGTCGAGGGGCGGACCGGTGCCGCCGCGGCCGTGCTCCAAGGCATGCGGGGTGACTGGCGGGTGACGCCTGCCGTCGGGTTCACCCGCAACGAAGACCTCGTCCACCGCGTCATCGGCAAGCCGGGGATCGTGCTGGTGGGCGAGGGCAACTCGGTGCAGGCCATCCGATCGCTGATGGTCGACCAGAAGAAGCGGATCGGAAGGGTTGCCCCCGACACGCCGCTGCACGAGGTCCTCGTCGGGGACGGCGAGGGCATGGTGTCGATCCGCAAGCTGCAGACGACGATGATGCGACTGCCGCGGACGCTGAAGCAGAAGGACATCAACGCGGTCGAAGCGCGGATGCGGGCACTCGGCGGCCCGAACATGCCGATTCCGAAGGGCCCGATGCCGACCCGCGTCCCCCGCGGCAAGATCCGCTAGGCGGCGCTGGGCGTCAGCCGCGCTTCTGCGGTTTGCCGGTGCGGATCGTGGCGGTGCCGGCTGCCCGGTCATGCATCGCGCGGCCGGTCTCATCGGCGATGATCGCCGGGATGACGGCGGCGAGCAGGACGGTGCGCAGCAACACCCACTTGAACGCCGGCCGGCCGGACAGGTCAGCTTTCAGCACGCCGATCCGAAGCAGCCGCATGCCGATGGTCTGACCCGTGATCGAGATCAGCACCAGCTCCATCAAGAGGAACGCGCCGAAGGAGATCAAATTCTGCCAGCCGGTCGGCGGGTAGTGGCGCACGATCGCGAGGCTGATCAGGTCCGCGATCGCGCCGTCGACGAAGAAGGCCAGCAGGCGCGAGCCGAAGCCGGCGTTCGTGCCCGGGCCGTAGTTGGTCCGGATCCGCTGCGCCTCGTCCACGCCGGAAACGCTAGTCGAGGCGGACCAGGTCCCGGACGCCGTCCTCGCCACCAAGCTCCCAAGCGGCGCGCTGGCGGGTCGCACCGTTGCCATGACTGAGCAGCCGATCGACGCCGTCGCGCGCGAACTCGAGGTCGCCGGTGCTGTCGAGCGCGACGGTGACGCGGGTGATCAGATCCTTGATCACCGCCTCGGCGGGCGCCGGTCGCCAGCCGTTCATCGGATCGAGGAGCTGGTCCCGCAGCCCGGACCGCGACGCGACGAACGCAGCCGCCCGCAGCAGCTCGACCGAGGCCGCTGGCGGGTTCCGCTCGATGTCGGCGACGGCGGTCATGACCAGCCCTCGCACCAGTACGCCGATCAGCAACGCGTCCTCGACGTCGAGGCAGACGTCGGCCACGCGGATCTCGACGGTCGGCCACCGCTCGGACAGTCGGGCCGGGAAGTAGAGCATGCCCCGGTCGATGGCGGCGCCCGATGCGATCAACGCGTCGGCGGTGCCGTCGTACTGCTCCAGGGAACCGAACACGGACGTCGGCCCGGCGGTCGGCCATCTCGACCAGACCTGGTGCCGCCAGCTGTCGTAGCCGGTGTCGCGGCCCTCCCAGTAGGGGCTATTGGCCGACAACGCGATCAGCGGCGCGAGCCACGGCCGGATGTGATCGATGACGGCGACACCTTGCTCCGGGGATGCGACCCGGACATGGACGTGACAGCCACAGACCAGCGCCTCGTCGGCGAGTTGTCCGAACGCGGCCGCCAGGCGCTGGTAGCGCGGCTTCTCGGTGTAGTCGACGGTCTCGGCGACGGCTATCGGATGGGTCGAGGTTGCGAGCACCTCGGCGTCCACCTCCGCTGCCGCCGCCCGGATCGCCTCCCGGCGGCGCTCGAGATCGCGGCGTGCCTGCGCTCGGTCGTGACACACGGCGGTGCCGATCTCGAGCATCGCCGTACGAAGCTCGCGGTCGACTCCCGCGTCAACCGTCTCGAGGGCCCGTGACCGGATCGCGTCGACGTCGTGCCGGAGCCGGCCGGTGTCGCGGTCGCCGACGAAGAACTCCTCCTCGATCCCGAACGTCGGAACCTCGTTGCCGCTAGCCGACGGAGGGAGCATGCGGCGACTCCTACCCACGTGCAGCCGTCGCCACATGCGCAAACACGGACATCTGACGCAGCGCGAACCCCACGTAACACGCGTGAAACATTTCTGGAACGTCCGATCAACCCCGAATTCCTAGGGTGGGCGCCGACCCGATAAGTTGCCCGCGTCGGCCTGTGCGGCTGGTAGACGGCAGCGGCGCGCGAGCGCCCTCACGAGACAGTGGAGAAGAATGTTCAGCAACGCTGACGAGGTTCTCTCGTACATCAAGAAGAACGACGTCCAGTTCGTCGACGTGCGGTTCTGCGACCTGCCCGGCATCATGCAGCACTTCACGTTCCCGGCGTCGAACTTCGGCGAGAGCGTCTTCACCGACGGTCTGATGTTCGATGGGTCCTCGATCCGCGGCTTCCAGCAGATCCACGAGTCGGACATGCTGCTGCTGCCGGACCCCACCACGGCGTACATGGACCCGTTCCGTCAGCACCCGACGCTGATCATGAACTTCTTCATCCACGACCCGCTCACCGGCGAGGCCTACAGCCGCGACCCGCGGAACATCGCGAAGAAGGCCGAGGACTACCTCTCCGGCACGGGCATCGCCGACACGACGTACTTCGGTCCTGAGGCCGAGTTTTACATCTTCGACGACATCCGCTTCGACCAGACGCCGCACTCGGCGTACCACTACATCGACTCGGTCGAGGGCGCGTGGAACACCGGCGCGACCGAACCCGGCGGCAACAAGGGCTACAAGCCGAACTACAAGGGCGGCTACTTCCCCGTCCCGCCGACCGACCACTTCACGGACCTGCGCTCGGAGATGGTGCGGGTGCTGCTGGAGATCGGCATCGATGTCGAGATGCAGCACCACGAGGTCGGCACCGCCGGCCAGGCCGAGATCGACTTCCGGTTCGGCACGCTGCTCAAGACCGCCGACAACCTCATGAACTTCAAGTACGTCGTGAAGAACGTCGCGCGTCAGCACGGCCGTACGGCGACCTTCATGCCGAAGCCGATCTTCCAGGACAACGGCTCGGGCATGCACTGCCACCAGTCGCTGTGGAAGGACGGCGCGCCGCTGTTCTACGACGAGATCGGCTACGCCGGCCTGTCTGACATGGCGCGCCACTACATCGGCGGCCTGCTCAAGCACGCGCCGTCGCTGCTGGCGTTCACCAACCCGACCACGAACTCCTACCGCCGGCTGGTGCCGGGCTACGAGGCGCCGGTCAATCTCGTCTACTCGCAGCGCAACCGCTCCGCCTGCTGCCGGATCCCGATCACCGGGTCGAACCCGAAGGCGAAGCGGCTCGAGTTCCGCGTGCCGGACCCGTCCTGCAACCCGTACCTCGCGTTCTCCGCGATGCTGATGGCCGGCCTCGACGGCGTCCGCAACAAGATCGAGCCGCCGACGCCCGTCGACAAGGACCTCTACGAGCTGCCGCCGGACGAGCTTGCATCCGTCGCCCAGGTCCCCGGGTCACTGGAGAAGGTCCTCGACCACCTCGAGGTCGACAACGACTACCTGCTCGAAGGTGGCGTATTCACCCCGGACGTCATCGAGACCTGGATCGATTACAAGCGGGCGAACGAGGTCGACGCCATCCGGCTGCGCCCCCACCCCCACGAGTTCGCCCTGTATTACGACATCTAATCGCCCGACTTCCAATGCGAAGTCATGGTTTCGCTGTATCGCCGCGCGGGCCGGGCACTCGATGTGCGGGAACTACGGAATGCCGCCGACGGCACCGTCCCACGCCTCGCGGACCACGGTGAGTGCGTCGGCTGGGTCCACGGCGATTCGGGTCTGGCTGCTGAGCTGTCTGCGCCAATCGTCAATGGTCGGCGCGTCGCGGAACATCCACGCGCGCGGCGGGTGACCGGTCGGTCCGTGGCGAGCGAACAGAGAGGCCGCTTCTCGATCAATGGCGCCGAGCGCGGCAAGGCCCCACAGGTCGTAGAGGTCTCGCGGCGCGTGGCGGTCGTTCCACGCCGTGGTCTTTGACGCAGCGAATGCCGGCAAGGTGAGCACTGTCAGGGTTGCGGCAGGCGCGTCGCTGTAGCGCTGGTGAAGACCGCGGCGTTCGGTCGGCCAATCCGGATGGTGGGCGGGATCGAGTAGCTGAACTCGGACGGTCAGCCCGTCTGAGGTGCGCAGGATCGCCGGCAGAGTGTCCTTCACCGCTGATAACGGTGGCGACCAGGTCAGGCGGCCGTATTCGCGGAGAATGCCTGTCTCGAGCGTCGTCTCGATTTCGTCGACAACCGCGAGGCGGTTCGGCTGCGCGTACAGGTCGATGTCTTCGCTGAGACGTCCGTCGGGTAGGTGAGTGCGAGCCAACGCTGTGCCGCCAAAGAAGACCACCGCATCTGGCACGTGTGTGGCGAGTGCCGCCAGCAGATGCGAAATGAGATGGTCGCGGCGCACCTGCTCGTCGGAGACATCGAACACTGCCGCTATTGCGGCGCCCTCGACAGGATCGAGCATGATCTACTCGCCTGCCCAGCTGCGCGCCCGTTTCAATGCAGCGCGGAGCCGTTGCTCGCCCGCGATTCGCTCAAGTTCTTCGGCGGCCGCTCGCGCCCATAGCGCGCGTACGGCGTCCTGTGCCTCGGCGGGCACCATGCCGAGGTTCGGTCGGTGCGCCAGATCGAGAAGCGTCTGCTCGATTGTGGTGACGAGCGCGGTGCCCATGTCAGTGCTCAATCGCTCCGCATGCAGCCGAGTGGTGTCGCGGCGCACAAACCGCACTGTCGCGTCACGATCGGCCAGAGATAGCAGCGGGCGGTTCTTTTCGACGGCGACGGCAGCAACGGCAAGTGCGCGGGGAACTGCGCCGTGCGACCGTGCAGCGCTCAGTCCCATGAGGATCGCGCGGGTGGGGCCGTAGTCGGCAGCGGCGATGCCATAGGCAGCCGCCTCCAGCGTCGGCAGCCACATGCGATCCTGCGCCTGCGGCGGGACGACCGCGTAGTAGCCGGTCGCCAGCCTGTGCAAGATGCCGCGTTCTGTCAGACGTTGAAACTCCTGGCGCGGCCGGGAGTAAACGGCGGCAGCGTCAACCGGGCGCAGCACCCCGAACGGCGTCCGCGCCAGCGGCGCAGGCAGCCCGCTAGCGCGTTCGATCCGCGGAGTTGGCATCTGGCCCTCCTTCGTTTACTACGACGAGAGTAGGTCACAAGCAGACGTTCGTCGTCCTTTTATGCCTCTGGCGCGTTCGCATGTGCAGTTCCTCTATGTGTCGGCTCGGGCCGACGGTCGGGGACGGATAAGAATCGCGTATGGACGAAGCCTCGCCGTTTCGCACCGCAGCCGAGGAGGTCGCCCGCCTTCGCCGTGAGCTTGAATCGATCAAGGCAGAGAACGCGAGGCTTCACCGTCTGCTCGGAGTCACCGGCCGATCCGTCGTACCCGATCAGCCCTCTCAAGACGCGCTATTCGTAGGGGTCCAAGGGCGAGTCGATGCCCATTCACCAGTGCAGCGCAAGCTCGCCTTGTACCGCACCCTGTTCGCCGGACGAGATGACGTCCACGCGCTCCGATGGGAGAATGCACGAACCGGCAAGGCCGGCTGGCTGCCGGCAGTGCAAGGCGGATGGCGCAAGCACGGTCCGCGTAACTACCTTCCGCTGACCGACGAGGTTGTCGCCTCACACCTGACCGGCGACATCCACGCCGGCCTATACCCGCTGACGTCTGGCGACGTGTGCCGTCTCGTCGTTGCAGACTTCGACGGTCAAGCCGCGCTTCTGGACGCGCTCGCATATCTAAAGGCGGCGCGAGCGATCGACGTTTCCGCCTCCCTCGAGGTGTCACGTTCTGGCACCGGCGCGCACGTCTGGATCTTCTTCTCCGGCAACGTACCTGCATCTACCGCTCGCAGGATCGGCGCTGGCCTCCTCCGCGAGGCCATGGCTCTACGCGGCGAGCTCGATCTGGCGAGCTACGACCGTCTCTTTCCATCGCAGGACTTCCTGCCGTCTTCCGGGTCGATCGGCAACCTGATCGCGCTTCCGCTTCAGGGTGAATGCCGAAAGCGCGGCACGACGGTGTTCATCGAGCTCGCGACCCTCGAGCCAGTCGAGGACCAGTGGGCCTATCTGTCCACTCTCGATCGAGTCACCCCGAGGCGAGCTGAGACGCTCGCGACGGCCATGCGCCCGCTTCGCACCGGACCGGGCGCCCAACAATTGTGGCGGGCCGGATCGACGCGTACCGACCCGCCAGCGCCTGCCGTCATCCGTGCCCGCCTTGGCGCAAGTGTCGCCATCGAACGGGTCGGCTTACCGCCCGCGCTGATCGCTTCGATCAAACATGCAGCATCGCTTCACGATGCAGAGTTTTATGACCGCGAGCGACGCCGCATGTCCACCTGGGGCGTGCCACGCTTCATCCGCGCGTACAGCGAAGACATCGACTGGCTCGACCTTCCTCGCGGACTACTCGAGACTGTCGAGAAGCTCGTCACCGACGCGGGGAGCAAACTCGACATCAGCGACGACCGGCCGGTCGCTGAGGAGATCGAACTCACTTTCGCCGCGGACCTCAGGCCAGCGCAGCAAGCAGCCCACGATTCGCTCGCCAAACATGAGCAGGGTCTCCTCGTCGCTCCACCCGGCGCCGGCAAGACAGTGATCGCCTGCTCGTTGATCGCACAACACAACGTCCCGACCCTCATCGTGTGCGATCGGAAGCCGCTGCTGGACCAATGGCGAGCCCAGATTCAGGCTCTTCTTGGCGTCAAACCCGGACAGCTCGGAGCCGGGCGAACCCGCTTGTCCGGAATCGTCGATCTCGCCAGCCTGCAGACGCTTGCCCGCCGCGACGATCTCGCTGACAGCCTCACCGGCTACGGGATGGTCGTCGTCGACGAGTGCCATCACGTTCCGCGATGGCGTTCGAACGCGCCCTTCGACAACTACCGGTACGCAGGTGGCTCGGGCTCACGGCGACGCCATACCGGCGCGACAAGCTTGACGACGTCATCACGATGCAGTGCGGTCCAATCCGCCACCACATCAAACAAGTAGATATGGATGCGGCACGCGAGGAGACACTTCACCGCGACGTGATCATCCATGCGACCGATCTCCAGTACGACATCAAGGATCTATCGGCGCCCGGTGCGATTACGGAGGTCTACCGCGCTCTTGTCACCGATCAAGGACGAACTCTCAAGATTGCCGCCGACGTTTCGAGTGCGCTTGATCGAGGACGTCACTGCCTCGTGCTCACCCAGTGGACCGAGCACGTCGACAACCTCGAGACCGCGTTGCGCGATCTCCACCATGATCCGGTGATCCTCCGCGGAGGGCTCAGCGCCAAGGCGAGACGAGACGCCATGTCACGGTTGACCGTGGAACGCCCCGAACGGCCGCTTCTCGCCATTGCAACCGGGTCCTATCTCGGCGAGGGTTTCGACTGCCCGGCACTCGACACTCTGTTCCTGGCCTTCCCCATCGTGTTCAAGGGACGGGTCGTTCAGTACGTCGGGCGCACCCTGCGGCCATCACCAGGGAAGGCGAACGTGGAAGTCCACGACTATGTCGATGTCGACGTGCCTGTCCTGGCGCGCGCTCACAGCAAGCGGCTCACGGCATACGCCGGTCTCGGCTTTCCACCGCCGGTTCGCGCTGGCTAGGTCGATCGAGCCGGGGCGCCCGTGAGTTCCGGAGCGGTTCACCAGCGCTCGACAGGCGTCTGCAGGGTCAGCGGTCGCGCGTATGAGGCGTCGTCGTGGCTTCGTGTGCCCCGGATGTAGCCGAGGTCGGTGAAGAACGAGGACTGCAGGACGGTCGCGTCGGCGATGAACATGCATTCGACGGTGGAGCGGCGTAGCGCGATCCGCCAGCCGTCGGTGGATCGCTCGAGACGGTCGAGGTAGCGGCCGCTGATGAACTGCGCCGTGTGTCCGTCGCTGGCGAGCAGGACGACGATCACGTAGCTATCGGCGTGGGCGATGTCGCCGTCGATCTCGCAGTTGTGCGTGGTGACGTTGTGGGTGTGGACCTGGGAGGTGGCGGCATGGGCAGTGTTGGCCCAGGCGCCATAGTCGGGTCCGTTGTTGACGGTCGCTCCGTGCTCATCGACAGATTCGGCTTGGTAGGCGGAGGTGATGAGGTCGATGTCGTGGCGGTCGCAGCCGCGGGCGTGGCGGTGAATGCAGTCGACGATGGCGAGCCGGTCGGTGAGGTAGCGCACCTGCTGGGCGAGTGCGGCGAGGTCGGTCGGTTCCGGCGTTGTCACTGGATGGGCTCCTCACCGATCAGGGGGTCGCTAGTCATCACGTAGACCTACCAATTCCGGCTTCGATCAGAAGCTCTTGCCAGGCGCGCAGATCGATCCGCTCGCTGCTGGCAACCACGATGCCATCCGGGAGGAGGAGCACCCCGGCCACAAC
>JAFAZI010000141.1 GCA_019239875.1 Frankiaceae bacterium | reverse complement strand
TCCCTGTGCAGACGCCGTGGCGCCGTGCGTTGCCAGGCGCGGTGGTCGCGATGCTCGTGTGGTTCGCCGGGTCGGTCGTGCTGCGAATCTGGCTGGTGTTCGCGTTCCGTAAGACCGCTACCTACGGCCCGCTGTCCGCGCCGGTCGCCGTACTCCTGTTCCTCTACCTGACCGCGCTGGCGATTCTGTTCGGTGCGGAGCTCAACGCGGAGATCGACCGTTCCTGGCCACGACCGGAGACGGCGAAGCTCCGCGAGTTGGAGGGTCAACGCGAACCAGAGCCGCTCGCGCCATAGGCTGGTCGCGACCTACGACGGGATCTCGGGAGGATCGATGGCGGGCGACTCGGGCGGCGGACACGGCGCGACCACCGGCGTGTGGATCGCCGTTGCGGTCATCATCGCCGGGTCCATCATCGGCGGCATCGCCCTCATCGAGTGGGTCTGGCCGGTGTTCTGGGTGGGCGTCGGCCTGATGGTGCTCGGGACCGTGGGCGCGTACCTCGCTGACATCATGGACATGGTCAGCGAGTTCGGCTCTGGTGACGGTCCGGCCGAGGCCGAGTCGGCGTAGCCGCCGTCCTATCGCGCCAGCGAGTCCAACAGCGGCTGCAGATCGCCGCCCTTGACGATGTAGTCCGACGCACCACGGGCGAGCGCCTTCTCCTGCTGCTGCAGATTGCCGTGCGCGGTGAAGACGATGATCCGGGCCTCCGGCAGGAGCTTGCGCAGCTCGGGCAACACGTCCATGCCGCTTTCGGCGCCGTCGATCGACACATCGAGAACGATTGCGTCGGGGCGATGAACCTGTGCCATCTCGAGTGCCTCTGGGCCGCTACGGGCACTCGCCGCAGGCGTGAACCGATCGTCGAGCTCGATCGTCATCCCGAGCAGGTGGGAGAGTTCGGGGACGTCTTCGACGACAAGCACCCTGCGTTCGGTCATCCCGTCCCCGCCCTGCGTACGCCCCGTTGTGAGACGAGGGTGACACCGGGTGGCGAGGATGTCTGTAGTCCGTCCGCGCTAGTTCTTTCGAGTGACGATTGACCGAGGGTTCAGTGGTACGACGAGACGCGAGCCGCGCCATTGCGGTCGTCGGTGTCGGCCTGGCGCTGGCGCTAGCGGGGTGCTCATCGGGCCCGGCGCCGGCACCAGACAAACCCCATCAACCCATGACGCATCGGGTCAGTCTGGTCGATCAGGCGCGGCAACTCGCTCACGCAGACCATACGCGCCGCTACTCCGAGTATTTGAGCCTCCTGCACGGATCTCACCGGCGATGCCGGATCCACGACCCGCAAGCATTTGCGCCGCTGGTCGAGTCGACGGCGGCATCACTGATTAGTTACCAAGGCAAAGATCTCAGCAGGTTGTCCGTGTTGCGAAGTTTGGCCGCGGGGATTGCTCCTAAAGGGCCACCCGCCGCCTGCGTGGCTGTCGCGCACGCGCTCGTCCACGAGCTACGGCCGAGCCGGCGGCCGCCAACGTCGATCAAGTTCGGCGTTCACGGGTTCGATCCGCCGGTGAGTCAGGCCCTGGCGCTCGCGGCGGTCCGCACTCAGCTGCTGCCGCCCGGGCGGCTGCGGGTGATCTACTCCCTGGACATGGCCTCGAACTGCTCCGAGACCGTCTACCTCAGCCCGAGGATCGAGCGGCTGATGTCAAGCGCCGCTGGCGTGCAGGTGGAGCTCACCTCGGGGCGTGGCATCTCGAGCCACTACGACCGGACGGCCGTCAACCGTGCGCGGCTCAGCGTCGGGCGGGGGGCCCTCGGCGGTCAGCCCTGCGTGTAACGAGCCGCCGCCCTGCGGATCGGCTGATCCACAGGGCGGCGGCATTGCTCGGCTACGCCAGGGCGCCGAGGTTCGGCGTCAGGTAGCCGGAGTCAGACTGCTCTCGACCGTGAGGACGCGCTCGCCGGTCCAGAACGTCGGCTGCGAGGTGCCGAACAGTGTCGTGAGGCCGAATACACGCACGGTGTAGGTGCCCGCAGGAACCCGCCGCACTCGCTCCATCGCGTGCGACTCCCATGAGGCGTTGGATTCAGCACCGTTGTCGGTCGAGTCGAACGCGAAATCGCTACCGGTCTGGGGCGACATCTCCACACCATTGGCCTTGATCGTGGCGGTGCACCACTCGGGCTGTCCGGCGTCACCGCCGTAGCAGGCGGATTCCGCCGAGAATCGCGCGATCAGCAGCGCAGTGAAGCCGGACGGCACCGTGATCTGCACCGTCATCCCCGGCAGCGGCGCGGGCGTCGGCGCGCTGCCCACCGTTGAGTTGGGGCCGTCGTACGCGACCACGACCTGGTCGATGCCCTGCCCGGTCACATTGGTCGCCGGATGAACGCCGCTGCTGGCGCTCTGGGCGACCTGCCCGCGTTGCCCATGCGCGAGGGCGGTCGCCCCACCTCCGGCTACGGTCAGCGCGCACGCGCCGATCACAATTGGGACGATTGTCGTCCGAGAGATCTTGATCATGAAGCGGTCCTCCCCGTCGAGGCCGCGGCCTGATTCAGGTGGTCGTGATGCGACCAGCGGCCAATCCCCGCGTGCACTATTCGCCCGATTGATATCGGTGTCAATGCGATGCTGCGCGAACCGATCTCGAGCGACCAGCGTTTCCGATCTCCTGACTGCGACGAGTGCCAGGGAGCATGGCCGGCATGGCTGAATCACCGACGCGGCCCGAAGTGGGGCTGGAGCTGGTCAACCCGGTTGCCGGGACGCGCACGGTCTTCATCGCGACAGCGGAGTCGACCGATGGTGCGTACGTCGAGATCGAGGTGACCTACCCGCCCAACAGTCCGCCGCCGCCGCGCCATCTTCACCCGTCGCAGGACGAGCACTTCACGGTGCTGGCCGGCGTGATGCACGCCACGGTCGGTGACGCGGATCGAGCGCTGGGCGTCGGCGACGAACTACGAGTCGCTGCCGGCACGCCTCACCTGATGGGTGCCGGCGCGGACGGCGCGGTCATGCGGTGGCGGACCACGCCGGCGCTGCGGACCGGCGAGATGTTCTGCGCGCTGTGGGAGGTGGCGCGCGACAACGACTGGCAACCGAACGTGGCGCAGCTCTTCGAGGTGGTCAGCGGCTTCGGCGAGGAGTTCTGCCTCTGCTGACTCGCGGCTTACCCTGGCGACATGTGCCGCAACATCCGAACGCTCCACAACTTCGAACCGCCCGCCACGCGGGATGAGGCGCACGCCGCAGCGCTGCAATACGTGCGAAAGATCAGCGGTACGGCGAAACCGTCGCAGGCCAACGCCGCCGCGTTCGACCAAGCCGTCGCCGACGTCACGGCGATCACCGTGCGACTGCTCGACGAGCTCACCGCCGTGTCGCCCCCGAAGAACCGCGAGGAGGAGGCGGCCAAGGCACGCGCCCGCGCCGCCACCCGCTACGCGTCGTAGCGTCCGCCGTTGACCATGCGGTTTGTGGCAGGACACGCCGCGCGCCGTGCCACAAAGTCCATGATCATTCGCGGAGAGGCGTCGGCGCAGGTGGATGCCCTCGCCGCACATCGTTTCAAGCGCAATCGCACACCGGTCAGATGCGCTCGAAGACTACGGCTGATGCTGACATCCGCCGCGGCCCCCAGCGGATGAGGGTCTGCCAAAGCTGTCGATCACGCCAAGGACGCGCAAGAGCTGCGGCGAGTGAGAGCAACCCATGGTTGCTCTGTTCGACGTACATGCGCGCCAGGTGTTGATCGACGAGCTCAGCCGATTGGACCACGCGAACCTGGTGACCAAAGAGCGCTGCGATGTCGTCAGGAGTGCCTCGAAAGCCGTTGTCGATGGGGTCGGGATGAGGCGGATACTGCAAGGGTCCGCTCACAACAAGCAACTGCCCTGCGCTGCTCAGCTCCAGCAACATCTCAACGCCGATCTCGGGCTGTTCGAGATGTTCCAACAGATTGCTGCAGAGGATGGTGCGGTAAGCCAGCTGCCCCACGCGTGAGCGATCCGCGCGGTTCGCGAGATCAGCGACGACATCGACCCCCGGCGCGGTGCGCGAGTCGACGTGGATGACGGCGCGACCCTTTCGTTCCAACGGTGCAAATATCTCGGAGTGGATCCAAGGCTGTCCTTCGACGCGGAATGACTCGGTGCTGCTTCCCAGATTGAGCAGCGGAAAGCGCTCGTCGGACATCGCGCACAACACAGACCCTAACCAGATCGCTTCGGCGCGGAGCATAAGTGGATGATGCTAACTGGCCCGCCATCGACCCACGAACCGACCGCCTGTAGTTAGATCGAGGCCGCATGCGAAGTGCCTTACGCGTCGGACATCCAACAGGCTCGCGACCTCGTGGTACTCGGCGGCGATCTCGCGGCGTCTTCAGACGCTCATTCGTCCCTCTCAATCTGACACGTATCTGACACGTGCCTCTTAGGTTGAGAGGATTCCCTCGCAGTACCAACGCTTTTCTCTGGTGGGCGATACAGGACTTGAACCTGTGACCTCTTCCGTGTCAGGGACGGCCAGGCTGTACGGGCACGTACGTCAAGGTCCGAGTCGATCGGGAATCAGTCTGCTCGCGTCCGCAAGCGTGCGGGGAAGTGCGCCGCGTTTGGCTACCAGAATGGCTACCCAAGGTGGACGCCTCGAACAAGCCAGCCGGGCGCTCGCACGTCATGCTCGGAGGGTGAGCGGGGCTCGATCATTGCGGTGGCGGGGACCGGCTCAGGTTTTGCCATCGCGACCGGTTCAGTGCCGGCGGTAAGCCAGACTCGTCGACCGTTGGCCATCTCCAGTACGGGTCCGATCGGCCTGCGAGCGACTGGCGGCGTAACTCCGGACTCGGATTGCCAGAGGTAGGCGATTGTGATCTCGTCCCACCTGTCTTCGACCTTGATGTGTAGCTCGGTCTCGTCGATGGCCCACGGGCCAAGTGCGCCCCGGGACATCGCCAGCGCGAACATCATTCGAACGCCGTTCTCAAACTTCGTTGGCTCGAACTTCCAGGGGGCACGATCTTGATCCGCAGCCCAGACCGGGTTTTCGGTCTGCAGGTGTTCGGTCGTCACAGCTGAACGCCAGGCGCTGTCGCCGTGCAGGGAGACCTTCCATGTGCCTTCGAGAGGCTTCGCCGTGAGGTAGACGGTGTCACCGGACACCCACACTCGCCACCCGCCGGACGTCAGATACGCGTTCGGGCCGTCGGCGATAGTGAATGCAAAGCGGATCCGACTCCGAGCCACGCTTGTTTCAGCCCGTCAGCGTGCCGTCGACGATCGCCTGCGCAACGGCGCGAAGGTTTGCCTCATTGGGGTCAAACTTCGGGCCCAGTTCCGAAGTGATCTCGGCGACGAGCTGCTGGTAGACGGTTCCCGCATCTTCGCCGGCATAACGGTCACGCACCGCTCGGACGGCGTCTCGCAGCCGCGGGTTTGCTTGGGCCTCGAGCGTGTCCTTCGCTTGGGCGAGCATCTTCTCGATGCCTTCTTCGTTGAACTCGAATGTCATTCCCATGCGAAGAAACACTACGAAGTACCACTGACAATTATGTGGACGACTGTGTACGGTCACGAACTAAGACGGGCTCGCCCGGAGCGTCAACTCCAGGCGAGCCCTTGACCCAACACCTATAGGGAGGTGAGGGGCCCGATGCGAGCCTTTCACGGCAAGAGCGGTCCACTGCACACCACCGAATCGACCAGGCGGTGGAAGTGACATGGAGGACTTCACAGGGGACCTGGCCGATCAGGTCGACGAGGCGTTCGCCAGCACACTCACGCCGCCGCCGTGCCCGCCGTGGTGCGTCGAGCCAGCCAGCCATCCTTACGAGATCGTCGACCCCGCCGAGCCATTCACGCAGAGCCGATTCCACACTGCGTTGAAGCGCGATTACGTCGGTGTGACGGCGTACGAAACCAATTACGACGGTCGGGTCACCATCGATCAGCCCGCGATCGATATGTGGACCGAAGAGGGCACGGGCATCTCGATCGAGAAGGCGCGGCAGGTCGCCACCGAGCTCGCCGAGGCGATAAGCATCTACGAGCGGATCAGCGGATGAGCGCGACAAAGCGGGACCTAGCTCGGTGGTGCGCGTGGCAACGCGAAAATGCCGTCAGCGAGTCGCTGATCGCTGAACGCCGACGGCTCGTCGAGCAGCTCGCGGCCGCAGGTGTGGACCTCGAACGGGCCAGGCCGGAGGCGATCGCGGCCTTCCTGATCGCACGCAGAGTCAGTGCGCACACACGAGCGACCTACCGCAGTTACCTTCACTCGTGGTTCCGATGGCTCGTGCACGAGGGTGTCCGGCTCGATAACCCAGTGGACCAGGCTTCCACCCGAGCAGGCGGACCAGCGCATCCTCGCGCGGGCTCGACGGCCAAGTTCCCGATCCGGTGGCGGCAACCGATTGCTGAGTGGCTGCTGCACTCGCGGGCTTCGAATCACGCCGAGTCGACGATTCGACTGAGGCTCGCCCTGCTCGCTCGGTTCGCCGAGTCGCATCCTTCGCCCTGGCAGGTCTCGACGCGCGACCTGGTCGCGTACCTCGCTTCGGCAACGTGGGCGGCGGAGACCCGCAAGGCGCACTCGGTAACCCTCCGCTCGTTCTACCGCTGGGCAGCGGCGGCCGAACTGATCGGGGACGACCCATCGGCTCGTCTGCCGGCCGTGCGGGTCCCGCCCGGAAAGCCGAGGCCCGCACCCAACGCGGTGGTGCGCCGGTCGCTTGACGAGTCGCTGGGGCGTGTCCGACTGATGCTCATGCTTGGCGCGCACGCGGGACTTCGAAGAGCCGAAATTGCCAGAGTGCACGCAGATGACCTAGTTGACGGGCTGCTACGTGTGACAGGGAAGGGGGGCCGCACGCGGCTCGTCCCGGTGAGTGAGGACCTCGCGGCCGCGATCGCCGCAGCTGGCGGCGGATATCTGTTCCCCGGCCAGGTCGACGGCCACATGTCGGCTGGTCACGTCGGCCGGCTGATGGCCGCTGCGCTCGAGGAACGGTGGACAGCACATACGTTGCGTCATGCGTTCGCCACCAAGGCGTACGCCGTCGACCGTGATCTGCTCGCCGTCCAGGAGCTCCTCGGTCACACAAGCCCGACGACGACCGCCCGGTATGCCGCTGTGCCCTCGGACGCGATGCGGCGGGCGGTGACCGCCGCGGCCACGACCTGAGACCCGCGACGGGCTACGACGGATCTCGCCGGGGCCTTGTCGAATATTCCGGTGGAATACCGCCGCGCGGCGAGGTTGAAATCGGTGGCTACTCGGCGATTGAGCCGTCACCATTGACTGGATGACCAGGAAACCTCGAGTTCAGGAGCACCGCACGCCGCGAAGCCGTGAGGACCTCGAGCGCGCCCTTGGCCATCAGTACGAGCTTCTCGTCGACGACTGCGCGGCGTTCGATGCCGGCAAGCGGTATCGGTCCCGAACGTTGGCTGTCTCAGCGCGCGTATTGGTGCATACGACGATGAGTTCGCGATCGCTGCTCGATCAGCTCAACTTGATCCGCGGGATTCGGTTCGTGGACACTCGGCTGAATCCCGAGCCTGGCGTGCTGATCCTGTCCGAACAGGGTCTGGCGTGCAACCGAATCACGATGACAGCGACCGCGTCGACTTCGACTGCTTCGAGTAGTTGGGATGCTGTTGGCGACGGGCACGCTGGTCGCGTGAATCCTCCGATGCCGTTCCGGGATTGGTGGAACGACAAAGTCATCGAAGCGTCGAAGGGCGACTGGTGGAGTCGCGGTCGCCTCGTCCTTGCCATGGCCAACACGGACGGTGGTGCGCACGTCGATCCCGCGCTCGATCCCGAGTACGTGGCGTTGCTCGATGATCGCCTTGGCATGCTCAATCATGTCGGGGACGAGGAGGTGCCGTTTCCGGCGTACGCGTGGGCCGAAGCGAACATGCGTCAGATCGCCCACGAGCTGGTACGAACGCTGCAGCGGGATTGGCGCACGGCGCCGCTAGTCGGAGATCCTGCTGACTATCGCGCGCCACTCAGCCCGTGACGCATTTACCAGGCTTGGTTTCACCTGTGGGTGACCCTTCTGTCGCGGTAGCCGGCGTCGCGGTCGCGGGTGTTCAGCTCGACGCGGACGATGTCGGTGATCTCCCGGTCGCCGACGTACACCTTGACGTCGATCGAGGACGGCGCGGAGGTCTGCCACTTGCCGTGCGGTACGACGAGCTCGTCATGTCCGGACAGGTTGATGCCGAGGGTGCCTGACGGCCACACGCCTCCGGAGTCGAACAGGGTGGCCTTCGCCCCGACCCGGCTGAGGTGCTTGCGGGCCCGGGCGATCTCGTTGAGCTCGTGGATCTGCACGGCGCTGCCCTTGTTGATCTGCAGGAGCTCGGCGAGCTGGTCCGGTCCCGAGTCGAGACCGAGCATCGCGACCGCCGCTTTGGACAGGCCTTTGTGGCGGGCGAGGTCGAGCTGCTCGAGCCACTGGGTGAACTGGTCGACCTGTCCCTCGCCATTGCTGACCAGCTGGCCGATCGACGGGGCGAACCCGACGCTGGACTGCTGAGTCGGGTTGATGAACTCCGACAGCGACTCGGCGGTCTGGCGCTGCTGGTCGAGGATCTGCTGCCGCTGCTGCGCGTCGGACATCCACTGGTCGGAGTACTTCTTCTCCTTCGCCATCCGGTGCTCGAGGTAACGCAGCTGTTCGGCGGAGCTCATCCGGTCGAACTCGAAGGCCTCACGGTTCGCCTCGAGGGTTTCCTTCGCCTGCAGCCGCGCTGTCGCTGCGTCGATCTTCCGGGTCGCGCGGTCGATCGCGGCTTGCTTGCGGAACTCCTCGAGTGCCTTACGCGCCTGGTTCAGCTGCTGGGTGGCTGAGTGCACGTCGGCCTTGGCGTTGCTGCCGTTCTCTTTGTTCGCCTTCTTGAGCGCGTCATGGGCCTTGGCGACGTCGCGCAGGAGGCTGCGGTGCTGAGCCGCCTGGTTGATTTCGGTGACGGTCGCCTGCCATGCGACGGAGAGCTTGTCGAGCATCTCCAGGGCACGCGCGATCTGCAGTCCGGTCGACGCCGGGTTCGACAGGATGCGCTGCAGGTGCGCGACCACGTGATCAGCTCGGCCGGTGCCGCCGGCAAACCCGGGCGCACGCATCCCCGTCGCGGCGACGATCCCCCGTGACGCCGTGTTGGAGAAGACGTCGACGCGCCCGCCGCTCTTGTGCACCAGCTCCGGGCCCTGCTCGCCGACCGCCGCCCAACCTTCCGGCAGCCCGCCTCCAGACGCGCGGCCCGGTGCCTTGTCCGTCGTGATCAGCGTGGTGACCCGGACGGTGTGAGGCACGTTGGTGAGCGCGTGGACCTTCTCGTTGAGCCGGTCGAGTGGCGAACTGGCGTTGTCTTGGACGCCGACGGTCATCTTCGCGTCGATCCCGGACATGACCTTCGCCTTGCCGATGAGCTGCCCGAACGACTGCAGGATCTGGTCGGCCTGATGCTTCGTGAGAGACCCGTCCTTGGTCCACGCGCGGAGCTCTTTGCGGGCCTTGCCCAGAGTCACGCCGCTCGCAGCCCAGGACTTCGCGAGAGCCTGCGCCGAGCCGTGGACCTCCATCGCCGACTGAGCCAGCTCGAGGTTGGCCTGCTTGGCTTGGTGCGAGTCCTTGCCGTACTTCTGAGTCGCCTTGGCTGCAGCGTCCTGCTTCGCCTTGAGATCCTGCAGCGCCTGGTTCATCGCGAACAGAGGGTCGTTGAGCGCGTGCAGGGCGTCCTGGTAGCGCTTGATCGACTTGGCGGCCATGTCGGTCGCCGACGCCGCCTGCTTAGCAGGCGGCACAAGTGCGTCAAGTTGGTCGCCCAGCGATCCTGCGCCAGCGGCCGCGTTGCCGCTCCGCACGGCTGCCATGTTCACTGCGCTCGCGAAGTGCGGAAAGACACCAGCGGCGTTTTCGGCGGACAAGCCTGACCGTTCGATCGCGCGCTCGATGGTGGCGAACTTGTCCCGCGCGACGCTCATCTGGTTGTTGTCGGCCAGCTGGGTCAGCGCGTCGTCGAGCGCCGCTAGTTTGACGCGGGCCTCGTCAACATTCGCGTACGGGTTCGATCCGAAAGCTTTCTCGACTTTCTCGCCCCAGTTCAGGACGGGAATATGACTCACGCCGCTCCACGCCTGGCTTCCGAGCGATGGCCTGGTGACCGCCCGGACCATCGCGCCGATCTTTTCGAGCTTGGGCCCGAAGGTGTCGAGCATCGCGCCGCTGGTCTGTCCGCTCTCCCCTAGTGTGAGCAGGCTCGCGGCGAGTGCGTCGACCTTTGGCGCGTCGATCCACAGGCTGTCGAGCTTGTCGAGACCCATGTCGATCGCGGGGATCAACGTGAGACCGAGCGCCGCCTTGCCGACTAGGCCGAGCGCCCCCCGCGCACTGACGGCCGTGCCGGTCAGGGACTCCATCGCCGTGACGAACGCATCGATCTTGGGAACGGCAAGGATGGCCGCGCCACCGACGAGCGTGATGGCACCGGCCACGCCGACCAGGACTGTACCCACCGTTTTCGCGGGACCGGGTAGCTCGTTGAACTTGTTGACCACGGCGGTCGCGTCCTGCACGAGCCCTCGTAGCGGTCCTTGCGCGCCCTCACCGGCCCCAATGAACGCGGTCTGAAGCGCAGTGCCGAGCTTTGTGACATCGCCACGAAGGCTGTCCATCTTGCCGGCGGCCTGCAGCGCGGCGAACCCAGAATCGTCGACGTTCTTCGTCCACCCCTCGATGCCAGCGGCACCCTGCTGGTACAGGATGTTGGCGCCTCGGATCGCGCGGGCGCCGAAGATGACGGCGAGCGCGTGAGTGCGCTCTTGACCGGTCAGGCCCGACATCTTGTCTTGCAGCTGCCCCGCGAGGCCGGCCATCCCGACGAACTGGCCGCCGGCGTCGTACGCGTCGATTCCGAGTCTCCGCATGAGGTCGGAAGCTTGCTTGCTCGGCGCGGCGAGCTGCAGAAGCATCTGCGAGAACACGGTGCCGCCGCGCTCACCGACCTGACCGGCGTTCGCGAACGCTGCCAGAGTGCCGACGGTCTCCTCGAGGGACACACCGAACTGCGAGGCTTGCGGGCCCGCCTGGTCCAGGGCGTACGAGAGGTCGGTGACCGATCCCAGCGCTTTGTCTGCGCCGGCAGCAAGCAGATCCGCGACGTGCGGGATGTCTTTGCCCTTGAGGCCGAACTGCGTCATCGCGACCGTGGCGACCTCGGTCGCGGTCGCAACGTCGGTCTGTCCGGCCGCGGCCAGGGTGAGCGCACCCTTGAGCGCACCGCCCATGATGTCGGACACCGACACGCCTGCTTTGACAAGCTCAGCTTCTGCGTCGGCGACCTGACCGGCGCTGTACCCGTACGCCTGGCCGACAGTTTCAGCCGCCGCGCGTAGCCGACTCATGTCGGCCGGCGACGCCTTCGCGAGGGTCCGGACCAGCGCCATCTTCGCGTCAAAATCAGCGGCCGCCTTTGCGGCGCCCCCCAATCCCGCCACGATTAGCCCGCCCGCAGCGACCATGCCCAGGCCGAGTTGGCGGTAGCCGGCCGCGGTCTTGCCAGTCGCCATCGCGACCTTGCGTTCGAGGTCCTGGGTCACCCGTCCCGCGACCTCGAGCTTCGCCGTGTAGTCCGAGACCTCTGCACGCAGTCGAACGACAACGGTCCGCTCAGCCATGGTGGCCCCCTACCTCCGCGTCGACATGCGCCTGGACTGCGGACGCAAGTTGATCGAGGGAGTCCCAGAACGTTGACACGACGTTGACGCCCGCGAGGTCACCGAGGGTTTCCGCGACCGCGGCTCGTGCGCCGACGATGATCGAGGCGAGCTTGGTGGTGCCGTGCTGGCGGTCCGCGACACCCATCTCGAGCAGCGATCCCAGAAGGCGATCGACCGCTTTCTGGACCGCGTCTTCATGACCTGTCATCTCGGCCTCCCGACCGCCCGGTATTCCGGCGGAATATCAGATGTGTGCAAGGGGTCCTGGGAATCCTTTGAACCTGACCGACTTCTGAGCGCCCTCTCCGAGGGTTCGGCGCTCGCGCACGAGCAGGGGACCCCCCCGGGGGTTTCAGCAGGCCCACATCGACGTCCAGACGTCGTCGCGGCCGCGCATGTTGCGGCTCGGCATTAGCCCGATCCGGGCGCGGTCGGAATCCGTGAGACCCACGACATCGATGCAGTCACCTGAACTGGAGATGCGCGCAAGGTCACTCGCGGTCATCGCGTCCGCGTTCCAATCGGGCACGTTCTCGCGGACCCACGCACGTCGAGCCTCGACGCCTGCTGGTGGTCTCGGTCGCATCGGGTCAGCTGCGGGACGTGGTTGCCGACTCTGCGGCGAAGTCGTCAGCCTTTGCGTACTGCAGTTGCACGGCTGCTTCGAAACCCCGGTTCGGCTGGGTCAGCATTACCCAGGTGGCGTGGAGTTGCCGACGGACCGCGTCGACACTGAGGGCAGCGTCGATCGCGTCGCGCTGCGAGCCGACGAGGAGCTCGCGCAATGCGCGATCGACCATGAGCTGCTGGCTGGCGATTGTGCGGGTGCGCGTCGCCGCGTCGCGCCAGCTGGCCGGGTTCATGGTGCGCTGCAGGTAGGTCGGCAGTTCCTCTCGTAGCGCCCGCAGCCCGTCGACGTCGCCGGCGCCGGCAAGTACGCCTGCGACCTCGACGGGCTGGTTCCCTTCCAGCATCCGCACCACGCGATCGGTGGAGCGGCTGCGCCTGATCTCCGCGGCCGTGTCTGGGGAGCCGGCGAGCTCTGCGGCCGCAGCGGCTTCGGCCTCGTCGAGGGTGTTCCGCGCTTCGTCGTAGAGGGAGGTCAGCTGCTCTAGCGCTGTCATCCGGATCTGCGCGCGTCGTTCGTTCACCCAGTCCTGCGTCCGGCCGGCGATATCGATGGCGTCCAGGTCGTCGTCGCGCTTTTGCGCGGTGTCACGCATCCGCTGGATGAACTTGCGTGCTCGGTCGAGCAGTCGTGTTGCCTTGGCCATCTCCGTCAGCCCTTCGTCGATGTCACGCGCGGTAGTTCGGATAGGGGAGTGCTGAGCGCTTCGATCGGGATTTGCCACGCGCCGGCGTCGTCCTTCGTGGCGCCCGGGATCCGCCCCGCGCGGCATAGCCGGCGAACGTACGTGTCTTCGCAGTCCCAACGAACGGCGGCTTCGACGCTTGTGACAGCACTCGGTGACTGTCGGCGAAGTTCCGCATGATCCGCAAAGGGCCCGGAACTTGGCTCGAGCAGTATCTCGGTGGCGCTCGTCTGACCTGCATCGATGCTCAACATCGGGCTGAGGAACTCGACTAGGTCGGCGGAACCTGGGCGGAACCCGCCCCCGCCGTCTCGGCTTCGTAGAACCTGAGCGCCGAAGAGCGCCAGGCGATAGAGCTCGCGCGCGGCGTCCGTCGAGAGGACAACGAACTCGCCGTAGGCCGCACGCAGGTTGGTCTCGGTCATCGGCTTACCTGCGTCGTGACCCGGCGGTTTCTGAATGGATCACCGGTTGTCAGCTCGAGGCTGTGGAGATCTCGACAGGTGAGCGAGCAATACCGATGCGTATATCTGCTCGACGGCTCCTTGACACACGGGTCACCGCAGTAGCTGCAGTGGACGGGTCGCTTCCGATGCCTGGCGGGCTGATGACGCTCGTTGTAGTGCGTCGAACACAGGCCGCGCGCGCGATGTGCTTGGTCACAGCCATCGACCGAACAGCGACGAACGTTATGCGTCTCCTGGCACGCTTTTGAGCAAAAGCGCCTGTCCGATCGGCAACGCTCCGGCAACCGTTGGCCGCAGCCCACACATCGTCTCGCGCCGGCCGTCACGATGCGTTCCGAATACGCGAGCGATCGACCGTCCAGTTGCCAGCGCGGCGCACTAGGTGTGGCTTGCACGCGGGGCACGGCGTTGGGTGATCTTCCGTACCCAGCCAACCGTTGTGGCAGCCCGGGTCATGTTCACGCGGTATTCCGCCGGAATACTCGCCGTCGACCTGGTCGCCGTAGCGATCACGCGCCATCAGGCTGCGCCCGCATTCTCACGAATGGCACGCGCAATTCGTGATCGGACGGTCGCAGCCCGATTCGCACCGAGTCCCTTCTCGGTCAAGGCCTTGATGAGCAGATACCCGCGCCAGGGGTCATCGTTCAGGTCGTAGGCGAAGCCGAGCAGCTCGTCGACATCGACGCCGAGGCCGCGGTCCTTGACGAGCTGCTCGAGGCCGCGCCGCGTGCATTCCTCTGGATCTCGGCTTGGCCCGGATGCCTTGCCCGGCTCGTCGTCGGTCCGCCCAGTGGCGGCGACGAGCGAAGACATCGGGACAGGGACAGGGGACGTAGTCCCTGTCCCGTACTGATCCGTACTGGTCTGTTGATGATTCGGAATCGATTCTTCAACCGGTCCCGTGATCGTCGGCAGGGAATCGATTCCCGGGTCAGCAACCTTCTGTTTGCGCTGACGCTCGGCCCAAGCTGCCTTGTTACGTGCGAGGCGCTCGCGCTCGCCTTCGACGTATGCGCGGCTCGGCTGCTCGTCACCGCGGCCGGCCGAGGTTCGGAGGTTGTCGAGGCAAACGCAGACCTTGTAACCGCCATCTGTAGGTGTCCAGAGGCCGTCATCGAGCAATGCGGCGATCGCCGTCTTCGGTCGCTTCACGAGGCCGGGCGCGAGAGTTGGTGCGCGTGAGGTCGACACGAACCCATCGGTGAGGTTGCTCACGACGTAGGCACACGCGCACTGGTGAAGGATGAAGGCGTCTGCGCCAAGCCGCTCCCACCTAGGATCCGTGAAAAAGTACGGATCGAATCGGACGCGGGTCATGCGTCGCTCAGGCGGCTGGGTCGCCGCAAAGCCGCGCCACGAACTTGTCCAGGGCAGCGGCGGGGATCAACCTCGATCGGCCGACCTTCACCGATTCGATTTGTCCGGCCGCCATCAGCTCAAAGAGTTTGGATCGGCCGATGCCCAGCAGTTCTGCCGCCTCGGGAACTCGGTACATCAACTTGTCTCTCAACGCGATCCGCCTTCCGTTCGACACGCCGGACAAACGAATCGTGGGTCCATCCTTGACCGTCCTAGTCCATGCCGCTATGAACTGACTATGACCAAGCGCGAACACGCTGCGCCCGTCTGGCCTGCGGACGAGATCGCGTGGGCGCAGGCAGGTTTTACCGATGACGACGGGAGCGGTGACCTGGGTCGGCCAGCGCACGTCGGTGGCTGGCTGGTCCCGGCCAAGGCCTGGCACAAATCTGGCTTCCTGTATTGGGACGCCGAGGGCACGGTCACAGACGACTCATTCGAGTACAAGGTGACGCAGGGAGGCCCAGCGTTGTTCGACGACTTCCTGGCCCTCGCGACCACCCCCACTGATCACGACGCGGTCGTGCGCTTTGCGGGCGAGTGGGGCGTTCCGGAGCTATGCGTTCACGGAATGCCGATGGCGCATGTCGCGCCGAGCGCCAAGGTGCGGGACGACTTCGGCCTCCTTCGGTCCACGACCCGTCGCGGTGTGTGCCGGCGACAGCGTGTCGCCGGACAGCTAGTTATCCGAATTGCTGACGTCATCCGGTGGTCCGAATATGTTCGGGCGCTGCTCTTCGCGGCGGCCACCGTCCAGCTCGGTCGCCCCGTCGATGATGAGCGAGTGGCCCTGCTGGATGTCACTGGTCACTGGTCACTGTTTTGCAAACAGCAGCCCACGGAGGCGGCTCGTTTGAGGCTCGACACGGCGATGCTGGCGAACGGCGTCGACGGATTCCTCGGGCTATCGGCTATCCAGGTTCGATTCAACATGCCGATCTTGGGATCCTCCGACTCCTTCCAGCTCGAGATTCAGCCTCATGGTCCGCTGGGATCGGTCGCGCTGCAGTTGGCGCTCATCTTCTCCCAGGCGGACGGGTTCGCGATCTGTGCCGGATGCGCTCGCCCCTTCGTTCCCAAGCGGCAGCCCAGACCGGGTGAGCGCTCTTGGTGTCCCAAGTGCGGGCTTGCCGCGGCGCAGAGGGCCGCGGCGCGTCGATATAAGCAACGTCAGCGAGCAAAGGGGGCCGCCGTGTATAGGGCGGGGAAACGATGACGACTCAAAGGCGCCAACACGGCGAGGGCTCGCTCTTCTACAGCGAGGCAGCTGGTCGATGGATCGGTTTCGTCGACCTCGGCCGTGACGGCGCTGGCAAGCGGCGCCGCGCGAAGGTGACTGGCCGGACGAAGGCCGAGGCTCGCGCGAAACTCTCTGCCGCGCTGCGCAAAGTCGAGGACGGTGTCCCGGTCGGCGATCAGAGAACGACGGTCGCGGACCTGCTCGAGTCGTGGCTCGCGAATCCGCCGGCGCAGGCCGAGTCGGGAAACACGATCGCGGTATACGAGTGGGCGATCAACAAGCACCTGATCCCGGCGCTTGGACACAAACGTCTGCGCGACCTGACTCCTGATGACGTCGAGTCGATGCTCGCTGCGAAGGCCGCGGATGGCATGGCGAAGGCCTCTCTCGCGCGCATCCGGAGTGTGCTCGTGCGTGCCCTCCGACAGGCCGAACGCCGCGGGGCGATCGCTCGCAACGTCGCCGAGCTGGTCGACACTCCCGCGGGCTCGGTGCGGAAGTCGCGGAGCCTGACTGTCGAGCAGGCAGCGGCGCTGCTCGAAGCCGCGAAGGGCGATCGGCTCGAGGCGGCAATCGTCACGGGTCTGATGTGCGGCCTCCGCCCGGGCGAACTGCTCGGGCTGACATGGTCCTGCGTCGACCTCGAAGTGGGCACCCTCACGGTCCGTCGCGCGCTGCTGCGGCACGGCTCTGATCTCGTGCTCGGCGACGTCAAGACCTCGACGAGTCGGCGCACGCTCCGCATGCCTTCCCCCGTCGTCGACGCACTACGAGCTCTCAAGCGTGACCAGGCCTCGGAGCGGCTCGCCGCTGCCGCATGGTCCGACCAGGACCTCGTTTTCTCCACCGGTGTCGGCACACCAGTCGACCCGGCCAATCTCCGGCGGACGTTCTCGAGGCTCACCACGAAGGCGAACCTCGGCCACTGGCACCCGCACGAGCTCCGTCACTCGGCGGCGTCGATCTTGTCGGCCGCCGGGGTGCGAATCGAAGAGATCGCCGACCTACTCGGCCACGAGAGCATCCGGGTCACATCTCAGGTTTATCGGCACCTGTTGACGCCAGAGATCGTTGCGGCTGTTGAGCCGATGGAAGCGGCGTTCGGAGGTACGGCGAGTTAGGTGCGCCGCTGTTGCATACGGACGTATCGCTGCGGCAAATCGTCGGCGTCTCTGTTCAGAATTCCGTTGAGTCGGATCCCGAGATGGCTCGCCGCGTCCGCCGCGTCGCAGAGATCGATCTCAATTCCTTCGAGTTCGAAGAGGTATCGATCGCCGCGGGCGTCGTTGGTGTGGACGCGGACGTGCGTGGCCTTCGTTCGAAATGGATATGTACCGTCGGCCGCGGGTGGCTGCCGGCGACCTTCGCCGAAGATCCATTCATCGAAGTGCTCTGTGGCATGACGAAAGGTGTCGAGCTGGGGCACCGCTTGATCAAACGCTGCGGCCGCCTCATCAACCTCTAGGCATCTGACAGGTTCGTCTGAAAGGGCTCGCCGTACAAGGTTGCACGATCGGCGGAGACGGAAGATCGCGACCAAGAGGAAGAGCGCATCGGCGAGTCGCAAGCTCGTCCGGTCGGTCTCGGGGTTGCGCGGGCGAATCATTCGCTCTCGCTGCATGCCAACGGTGTCGAACCAGAACGCGCAGTGAGTGGCCGCTTCGTTGCGAAAGTGAAACTCGGGAGGTTGCCGAGGCAGACGCGATGACATGACGTGGCCGATCGTTCCAGAACGTCAGGTGACCTGCACCTGATTTGGCGATCGCCCAGTCGTCAACGGCCTGGCACCCCTAGGTGTCGAAGGTGGTCTGTGCGCCGCAGCTCTAGGAGTTCATAAAGCCGCTCGGTCATGTGGGTCGCGACCTCGGCCGTGGCGAGAAGAGGAACGGAAGGCGCCGTCAAGCGGATCATGAGCGCGTTGCCAGTCTTCTCCACGACGTCGCGCTCGAGCGCCGCAAGTGTTGCCCAGGACCGGCCGTGGTTCAGGCCGCTACATACGCGCCACAACAGCAGCTCGAGGTCCGAACCGCTGAGAGCTGCGTCGTTGCTAGCGGCACGGATTATGGATGCGGTGCCGAGCCTGCCGCCGACGAGGTCCGGGTCGAGACCTCTCGACGCGGCGAGACTCTTGAGGGCTTGTAGTTGCTGGTCAGGAGTGCGGCCGGATGTCGGCAGCTGACCGGTGATGTCGTGAATCGCCCTCACTTCGACGATGCTTTGCCCGCCCACGCGAAGAGCTCGCAAGACTCGTTCCGATCGCTTGCTTGGCATCAGCAGCCAGATGCCAGTCGCGGCGTTGTCGAGTGTGCCCCGCAGGAGGGTGAACGGTGCGTAGGTGTGGATCGTCTTGCCGGTCACTAGCGCTGTGTGCAGCGCATGCAGATGGTCTGTTGCGACCGAGAAACTGAGCTGAGCGAGATAGGCACCGTTGTAATCCGGTGACCAGCGCACGTCGCCCGCGAATGCGCTGCCCGGTGCCGGATCGTTGGGGCGAACTTCTGACACGCGGATTAGTTCTTCGATGCGCCGGAAGATCGGCGCGAGTGCGCTGAGATCGAAGTCCGGTGGCGGATGGCTACCAGTTTGGCTACCCGACACCAATTCATGATGCCGACGGAAGAGCGCCTCGGCACGCAATTTAGGCGTTGACCTGCGGTGATGTGTGGTGGGCGATACAGGACTTGAACCTGTGACCTCTTCCGTGTCAGGGAAGCGCGCTAGCCAGACTGCGCCAATCGCCCGTGGGTCTTGCGAGGCGGGTGCGGGAATCGAACCCGCGTACAGGGCTTTGCAGGCCCTTGCCTAAGCCACTCGGCCAACCCGCCTGGGTGGTGCAAGTGGCGCCCCGAGAGGCGCCGCCGAGCGGACGACGGGATTCGAACCCGCGACCCTCACCTTGGCAAGGTGATGCGCTACCAGCTGCGCTACGTCCGCGCGCCAGAGGCGTGATTCCGCCTCGTTGGTGCCTGCCGATGTTACACGGGCGACGGACGTGACAGCATCGCGTCGTGGTCACCAAGCCGGAGGATCGCCGCTGGCCGCGCGCCTCGGAATGGCTCGCAGCGGGGCCTGGCGACCGCCCCGTTGACCTGGCGATCCTCGGCGTACCGGCCTTCGCGACCTCGATCTCCACGACCGGCGCCCATGCGACCCCTGCAGCGGTACGCCGTGCGTTGAGCCGCTACTCGACGTGGAGCGCCTCCCGGCGGATCGACCTGGCCGACCTCCTCGCCCCGTGGGACCGCGGCGACGTCGAAGACCCGGATGTGCCTGTGGAAGGGGAGTGGCGGGTCCGTACGGCGGCCGGCACAGCGGCGGCCAAGTCGCGGCTGTTGCTTGCCATCGGCGGCGACAACTCGCTGACCTACCCGGTGATGGGCGGCACCTTCGGCGATGACCTCGATCGCGCGGGGCTGGTGACCCTCGACGCCCACCACGACCTGCGCGATGGCCGGAGCAACGGCACGCCGGTGCGCGACTTGATCGACGCCGGTCTGCCGGGGGAGCGGATCGTCCAGGTCGGCATCGCCGACTGGGCCAATAGCCGCTCGTACGCCACCGAGGCGCACGCCCGCGGCGTCACCGTGATCGGCCGCAGCGAGGTGGCGCGGCGAGGCATCGAGGAGTGCCTTCATGAGGCGCTCGAGATCGCGGGCGCGGGCGGGGCCGGCATCTATGTCGACCTCGACATGGACGTGTGCGACCGCTCCGTGGCGCCGGCCTGCCCGGCCAGCCTGCCCGGGGGCTTCACGGCGTCCGAGATCATGCAGGCGGCATTCGTCGCGGGCCACGACCCCAGGGTGCGGGCGATCGACATCGCCGAGGTCGACGCGACCCGCGACGCGGACGACGAGCGGACGGTCCGCCTGGCCGCTCTGTGCGTCCTGGAGGTCGCAGCCGGGTTGGCGCTTCGGGCCGACCAATGACAGGGTCGACGCGATGACGCTGTGGGTGAACGGGGCGCTGACCGACCCTGACGCCAGGGTTCTCCGCGCTGACGACCATGGCATCACGGTGGGCGATGGCGTCTTCGAGACGATGAAGGTCGTGGCCGGTCAGCCCTTTGCGCTGAGCCGCCATCTCCGCCGCCTGGAGACTTCGGCGGCCGGCCTCGGACTCGAGGTCGATCTCGACCTGGTTCGTGCCGCAGTCGCGGAGGTGGTTGCCGCTGACGGCCGGCCTCGGGTCAGGCTCCGCGTCACCGTGACCGGTGGGCCGTCGCCGTTCGGCACCGATCGTGGTGAGGCCGGTCCGACCGTCATGGTCGCCACCGCACCGCTCACCGACTGGCCCCCGACGGCCGACGTGTCGATCGTGCCGTGGACGCGCAACGAACGCGCGGCGACAGCGGGCATGAAGACGACGTCGTACGCCGACAACGTCATCGCGCTGCGGCGAGCGCACGAGCGCGGCACCAGTGAGGCGATCCTCGCGAACTCTGTGGGCGAGCTCTGTGAAGGCACCGGCAGCAACATCTTCATCGTCTTCAGGGGCGAGCTCATCACCCCGCCGCTGTCGAGCGGGTGCCTGGCGGGCATCACCCGCGAGCTCGTCATCGAGTGGCTCGGCGACGTCGTTGAGCGGGCGGTGCCCATCACTGCCCTCGGCGACTCCTCCGAGGCATTTCTCACGTCGAGCACCAGAGACGTTCAGCCGATCCGGGCCGTCGACGGTCTGGTCCTCCCCGCCGCCCCCGGCCCCTTGACCAAGCGCGCAATGTCGGTGTTCGCCGAGTGCAGCCGCGAGATCGACCCATGACCGTCGTCGTCACGCCGGAACCGCTGACGCCGGCGGATGTCGTCGCCGTGGCCCGTGACGGCGCCGAGGTCGAGGTGTCGCGGGAGGCATGGGACGCCATGGCGGAGTCGCGGGCATACGTCGAACGCCTCGCTGCCTCCGACCAGCCGGCCTATGGCATCTCGACCGGTTTCGGGGCGCTCGCCACCACCCATATCCCCGTCGAGCGGAGGGCTGACCTGCAGCGATCGCTCGTCCGCTCTCATGCCGCCGGCACCGGTCTGCCGGTCGAACGCGAAGTGGTCCGGGCGATGCAGCTGCTGCGGCTGCGCACAATCGCGACCGGCCGTACCGGAGCCCGGCCGCTCGTCGCGGCGGCGATGGCCGCGTTGCTCAACGCTGGGATCACGCCCGTCGTACCGGAGTTCGGGTCGTTGGGATGCAGCGGAGACCTCGCACCGCTCGCCTCCGGCGCCCTCGCGCTGATGGGTGAAGGCGAGGTGTTCGACGCGGGCGGGCAACGTCGCTCGGCCGCCGAAGCCCTCGCGGCAGCGGGTCTCGAGCCTGTTGTCCTCGCCGAGAAGGAGGGCCTCGCGCTGCTCAACGGCACCGACGGGATGCTCGGCACGCTCGTGCTCGCCTGCGCCGACCTCGGCCGTCTCATCGCCACCGCCGACCTGTCGGCCGCGATGAGCGTCGAGGCCCTGCTCGGCACCGACAAGGTGTTTGCTGCGGACCTCCAACAGCTCCGGCCGCAGCCCGGCCAGGCAGTCTCCGCCGCCAACATGCGCGCTTTGCTCGACGGCTCAGCGATCGTCACCTCGCACGCTGGCCCGGAGGACACGCGCGTGCAGGACGCGTACTCGCTGCGCTGTGCCCCCCAGGTCGCGGGGGCGTGCCGCGACACGCTGGAGCACGCGCGGCGAGTCTCAGTGGCCGAGCTCGCGTCGGCGATCGACAACCCCGTCGTGCTGCCCGACGGGCGGGTCGAGTCGAACGGCAACTTCCACGGTGCGCCGGTCGGGTACGTGCTCGACTTCCTGGCGATCGCGATCGCCGACCTCGCGTCGATCGCTGAGCGCCGGACTGATCGCATGCTCGACCGAAACCGGTCGCAGGGACTGCCGCCCTTCCTCGCCGGCGAGCCGGGCGTCGACTCCGGCCACATGATCGCGCAGTACACGCAGGCCGGCATGGTCAGCGAGTGCAAGCGGCTCGCCGTCCCGGCAAGCGTCGACTCGATCCCGTCCTCCGCCATGCAGGAGGACCACGTGTCGATGGGTTGGTCAGCCGCCCGCAAGCTGCGTCGGTCGATCGACCTCCTGGGCCGAGTGCTCGCGATCGAGATCCTGACGGCCGCGCGGGCGCTGGACTTCCGGGCACCGGTGCAGCCGTCGCCGGCGACCGCCGCGGTGGTCGCGAGGTTGCGCGAGTCGGTGGCCGGCGCTGGGCCGGACCGGCACCTCGCGCCGGAGATCGACGCCGCGGTCAGCGGCGTACAGGACGGCTCGCTGCTCGCCGCAGCCGAATCGGTGACCGGCCCACTCGACTGAGCGAAAGCAATGTGGCATTGCTCGCGGCCTCGGGGGGCGATGTGGCATTGCCCTGGCGATAGCCGAGCAATGCCACATTGCTTTGTCTCGCCCGACTAGAACCCGCGCGGCACCGGGCATAGGGTCCGGACCATGGACGGTGCACGCGAGGTCCGAGCTCCCCGAGGCACCCAGCGAAGCGCCAACTCCTGGGGCGCCGAGGGTGCCCTGCGGATGCTCCACAACAACCTCGACCCCGAGGTTGCGGAACGGCCGGACGACCTGGTCGTGTACGGCGGGAACGGCCGGGCGGCCCGAGACTGGCGGTGCTTCGACGCGATCGTCGAGTCGCTGCGCAGCATGGCGCCCGACGACACGCTCGTCGTGCAGAGCGGCAAGCCGGTCGGAATCCTGCGGACCCACGACATGGCGCCGCGGGTGTTGATCGCGAACAGCAACCTGGTTCCCAAGTGGGCCACGCCGGAGCACTTCCGGGAGTTCGAGGACCTCGGTCTGACGATGTACGGGCAGATGACCGCTGGCTCCTGGATCTACATCGGAACCCAAGGGATTCTGCAGGGCACCTACGCGACGTTCACCGAGGTCGCGAACCAGCACTTCGGCGGGACCCTGTCCGGCCGATGGGTGCTCACCGCCGGTCTCGGCGGCATGGGGGGCGCGCAGCCGCTCGCGGTCACGGGCAACGGCGGCGCCGCCCTCTGCGTCGAAGTCGACCCGACGAGAGCCCAACGGCGCCTCGACCACGGCTACCTCGACGAGATCGCCGACTCCCTCGACGCCGGGCTCGCGCGCGTCGAAGCCGCGGCCCGGGCCGGCGATGCCGTGTCCGTTGCCGTCGTCGCCAACGCCGCCGACGTCTTTCCGGAGCTGGTACGCCGCGGCGTCACGCCGGATGTCGTCACCGACCAGACCTCGGCCCACGACGCTCTCAACGGCTACGTCCCCAACGGCGTGAGCCTCGACGAGGCGCTCGAGCTCCGCCGAACCAAGCCCAGCGAGTACGTCGAGCGGGCGCAGGCCGCGATGGCGGTGCACTGCCGGGCGATGCTCGACCTGCAGGCGGCCGGTGCCGTCACCTTCGACTACGGCAACGGCCTTCGTGGCCAGGCCCGCGACGCCGGCGTCGCGGACGCGTTCGACTATCCCGGCTTCGTGCTCGCCTACATCCGGCCGCTGTTCTCGCGCGGCGCCGGGCCGTTCCGCTGGGCCTGCCTGTCCGGAGACCCGAAGGATCTCGCCGCGACCGATGACGCGATGCTCGCGACCTTCCCCGACGACGAGCCGCTGCAACGGTGGGTCCGGTTCGCACGCGAAAAGGTCAAGGGACAGGGCCTGCCGTCGCGGATCTGCTGGGTGGGGTACGGCGAACGCCACCGCGCGGGCCTGGTCTTCGAGGACCTCGTCGCGAGCGGCGCGGTGAGCGCCCCGATCGCAATCGGTCGCGACCATCTCGATGCCGGATCGGTGGCGAGCCCGGAACGCGAGACCGAGGGCATGCGCGACGGCTCGGACGCGATCGCCGACTGGCCGCTGCTCAACGCGCTGGTCAACACCGCCTCCGGCGCGAGCTGGGTGTCGATCCATCACGGTGGCGGGGTCGGCATCGGCAAGTCGATCCACGCGGGCCAGGTGGTCGTGGCCGAGGGGACCGACCTCTCACGACGCAAGACCGAGCTGGTGCTGACCAACGACCCGGCGATGGGCGTGATCCGGCACGCCGACGCGGGATACGACATCGGGCTGGACACGGCGCGTGACGTCGGTGTGCGGATGCCGCTCGAGCCAGGCACCCACGGACCGGCCTGGCAGTAGGGATGAGTGACCTCGTCGTCCGGCACGTCGGGCGACTGACCACCTGGGCTGGGCCGCGGCTGTCTGATGCTGCCGTCGTCATCAGCGGCGGCGTGGTCGAGTGGACCGGCGCCGACCGCGACCTGCCGACCGGCCTCTCCGACCGGCCGGAACTCGACGCCGAGGGCCGCGCGGCGATTCCCGGCTTCGTCGACTGCCACACCCACGCCGTGTGGGCGGGCAGCCGCCGCGACGACGTAGCAGGACGGCTCTCGGGCACGGGCTACAACCCTGCGGGCATCGCCGCGACGGTCGCCGCCACCCGCGAAGCGTCGTACGACGACCTCCTTGCGGCCGCTGCGTTGCGGCTTACCGCGATGCGAGATGGCGGGACCACCACTGTCGAGATCAAGTCCGGCTACGGCCTGACGTCGATGGACGAGGCGCGGTTGCTCACAGTCGGGCGCGACGCGGCTGCGGGAGTGGGCCTGACCGCCATGACCACGTATCTCGGTGCGCACGTGGTGCCGCAGGGCAGGGAGCATGCGGAGTACGTCGACAGCGTGATCGCGGACCTACCGCTCGCCGCAGCCGCGGGTGCGCAGTGGTGTGACGTGTTCTGCGACGACGGTGCCTTCACCATCGACGATGCCCGGCGCATCCTCATCGCCGCGGGGGAGCAGGGTCTCGGGACGCGAATCCATGCGGAGCAGCTCACGAACACCGGTGCCGCACGGTTGGCGGCTGATCTCCGATGCGCGAGCGCCGACCACCTCGACCACGTGACCGCGGCGGATGCCGCTGCGATGGCGGCGGCCGGCGTGGTCGGCGTGCTGGTGCCGGTCGCCTCGCTCTACACGCGCTCGCAGCGGTGGTCGCATGCCGCCCTGCTGCGCGACGCCGGGGTCACCCTCGCGGTCGCGACCGATTGCAATCCGGGTACGGCGTGGTGCGAGTCGATGCCATACGCCGTGCAGCTCGCCTGCCTCGCAATGGGCCTATCCATCGACGAGGCGCTACGAGCCGCGACCCTGGGAGGTGCCGCCGCACTACGCCGTACCGATGTCGGGCATCTCAGCGTCGGGGCGCGCGGCGACCTCGCCGTCCTCGCCAGTGACCACGAGGTCGATGTGGTCGCGCACCTCGGGGCGAACGCCGTGTGGTCGACGGTGATCGGCGGTCAGCCTCGACGTGCCAGTGCGGTCCAGCCGTAATCGTTCACGCGGACCTCGATTGACTGCAGGCCCGCCGCGGCAAGTCGCGGCTCGAGCGTCGAGGGGTCGATCGGCTGGTAGGTGTCGCCGTCGTGGAAGGCCCGCACGTCGTCGGACTCGACCCCGTCGACCGCGATGAGTGCCGCGCCCGGCTGCAGGACACGGGTCACTTCTGCGAACAGCCGATCCTGGAGCTCGGCGGACGGTACGTGGTGCAGCATTGAGAAGCAGACCGCACCGGTGAACCGGCCATCCGGGAAGGGGAGCTGTGTCGCGTCGGCGACGACCACCTCGACATGTGTGTCGGCGTAGCGCTCCTGCAGCCGGGCCGCGAGGGCGGGGTCGATCTCGACGCTGGTGATCCGGGGGAGCAGCTCCGCGAACACGTCGGTGGTCGCGCCGTACCCCGGACCGACCTCGAGCACGTCGTCCCCGAGGTCGACGTCGCGCACCGCCCACGGGATGATCTGGTCTCGTACCGCCGCCCGCCACTCGGGGCTGTCGCAGATCTGATGGCCCTCGTTCACACGGCCTAGCGAAGCACAGAAGCCGCGCTAGCTGGCCTCGTCACGCAGGAGTGACGCGAGCTCGGATTCCACGTCGACGAAGTCGCTCTCGCTGCCGGTCGGGACCAAGGTGTAAGTCTTCGTGAGGAACTCGACCACCCGGGTGAGCGGCGCCTCGAACAGCGCGCGACCGGACGGGCTGGACAGTGACAGGCAGACCACCGGCTGGCCGCTGCCGTTGGCGGGCCACACCTGGACGTCACCGTCACCAACCGGGTGGGTCACCCCGTCGGTGAGAAGCGAGCGGGCGAACGTCCACTCGACGACCTCGCTGCCGCCGGTGTGGAACGCGACGCGGACGGCGTACGGGTCGGTGTGCGAGTAGCTGAGGTCGGCGTGGACCGGGCGGTCGGGCCCGTCGGAGACAACGAGCTTGAGCTCGATCTCGGTGCTGACCATGTCAGGGCGGGTGCTCATGGCTGCTGCTCGTCCTCCACGTCGCTTGCCGTTGCGTGGGGTATCCCCGCGATTTCGCCCTGCGTAACGTCGAATGTGGGTCAGGTTCGGCGTTGGATCAATTGTCGTCCATTCGGCCCATTCGCTCAATTCCCCTATTGGAGCAATCGCGACGGCGAATTCGGGTGAGTCGTCCGGTTTGTCGTGGCGCGCTCACACGCATGTCATACGCTGTCCGCGCTTGGGCGATTAGCTCAGTTGGTCAGAGCGCTCGCCTCACACGCGAGAGGTCACTGGTTCAAGTCCAGTATCGCCCACCACGTCGGTCCGAGTCGGCGGCTGATCAGACGCCGGCGGCGGTCACGACGCCGTCGGTGAGGAATCCCGCGAGCAGACCGACCAGCAGCCCGTAGGCGACGAGATCAGTGCGCTTCGCCTTCGCGGCGATCCCCAGCAGCTGGGCGATGACGTAGATTATCGACCCGGCAGCCAGCGTCAGGAACGCCACCGCTACCGCATCGCTGGAGAACCCGTGGCCGACCCAGGTTCCGACGAACGTCGGGCCGCCGCCGATCAGCGCCATCGACAGCAGAAAGCCCCAGGACGGCCGTGCGGTGGCGGTGGCGTCGGCCTCGGCGGCCAGCGGGGCCACGATGCCGAAGCCCTCGGTCGCGTTGTGCAGCGCGAAGCCGATGACCAGCGTTGTCGCAAGCGCGATGTCGTTGCTCGCAGCGGACTGGCCGATCGCCAGGCCTTCCGCGAAGTTATGCAGGCCGATGCCGACCGCGATCAGCAGGGCGAGCTGGCGGGCCGGCGACCAGCCGACGATCCCAGGAATCCGAGTGCTCGGCGACGGCATGGCGGCCATCGCGCCCGGTCCGTGCGGCACGCCTCCGGTCGCCGAGAGCGTGGCGGAGCGGCGCGCGAGGTAACGGTCGTACCCGACGAGGGCGAGCAGCCCGACGGCGATGCCACCTGCAAACAAGCTGCCGTAGCCAGCGACCGGCGCGAACCCGCCGGTGTGCTCGTGGAGGTTCGACAGCGCGATGTCGATCGGCTCCCACGCCGCGGACAGCACGTCCCAGACCAAGAACAGCAGGACGCCGACCGCGGTGGCGTTGAGGAACACCCGCATCCCAGGCATCGGCCGGCGGATGCGCCCGATGGGGATGCCGGCCAGGATCGTCACACCAGCGATGAAGCCGAGGAGAAGAGTTCGGGAAAGGCTCACGAGGTGAATAGTAAGGTAAGGCGAGCCTAAGTCAATGGGGGTGCCCCTCATTCACGCTCAGGATGGCACCGGACATAGCCGGATATGACCACTTGACCACCCATTCGGGTGATGTTTTCGGACTATCGGCAGGGCAGTCTGTAAGGGCGACGAGCTCCTCCGTCGTACGCAGGTCGTGCAGCCGGCCTTCGATCGGATCGGACCCCCAAGGAGTGGCGCACGTCATGGCTCGCCTCGAGGCTGGCGCGATCGTCGACGAGGTCACCCTCTGCGACGGGTTCGTCATCACCGTCCGTTACGAGCGGTGCCCCGCGGGGTGGCAGGCAGCGTTCGAGCTCACCCACCCCGACGTGAATGATCTGGCCGTGATCCACCGGCTGGTCAGCGACACCCTCGCCGAGGCCAAGGCGGCTGTGCCGAGTGCGGTGGAGTTCCTGCGCGGGACCCCGATCGATCGGCCGCTCGTCGACGACATTCACTAGCCCCTCGTCGACGTCGTTCAACTCCCTTGAGGTGGCTCGATAACCTCGAACCATGTCTGACATACGCCTGACGCTGGACGGTTCGCCTCGCGTTGTGCCGGCCGGTCAGACGACGGCCCAGATCTTCGCCGATGCCGGGATCGATGCGGTGGTCGTGCGGGCCAACGAAGAGATCCTGCACGACCTCGACTGGGTACCCGAAGACGGCGATGCTCTCGAGTCCGTGCCGATCAACTCCCCAGAGGGGCTCGCGGTGCTGCGCCACTCGAGCGCACACGTGCTGGCACAGGCCGTCCAGGAGCTGTTCCCGGACGCGAAGCTCGGCATCGGCCCACCGATCACCAATGGCTTCTACTACGACTTCGGGGTCGAGGTTCCGTTCACTCCCGACGACCTCGAGCAGCTCGAGAAGCGAATGGCGGACATCATCGCGGAAGGGCAGACCTTCCATCGTCGCGTCGTCACCGATGACGATGCTCGTGACGAGCTCGCCGCCGAGCCGTACAAGCTGGAGTTGATCGGCCTCAAGGGGTCGGGCGCCGGAGACGCCGCCGAAGGCGCCGACGTCGAGGTCGGTGCCGGCGAGTTGACCATCTACGACAACCGCCGGCCGGACGGATCGCTCGCCTGGAAGGATCTCTGCCGCGGCCCGCACCTGCCGTCGACGGCGATGATCCCCGCCGTCAAGCTGATGCGCAGTGCAGCGGCGTACTGGCGGGGGAGCGAGAAGAATCCGCAGCTGCAACGGATCTACGGCACCGCCTGGCCGTCGGAGGCTGAGCTGCAAGGACACCTCGAGCTGCTGGCCGAAGCCGAGAAGCGCGACCACCGCCGACTCGGCGCGGAGCTCGACCTGTTCTCCTTCCCGGATGAGATCGGGTCGGGCCTAGTCGTGTTTCACCCGAAGGGCGGCGTGGTCAAGCGGGTGATGGAGGACTACGTCCGCCAGCGTCACATCGATGAGGGCTTTCATTACGTCGGGTCCCCGCACATCACCAAGCAGGGCCTGTTCGAGACCAGCGGTCACCTCCCGTACTACGCGGACACGATGTTCCCGCCGATGGAGATGGAGGGCAGCTCCTACTACCTCAAGGCCATGAACTGCCCGATGCACAACCTGATCTTCCGCTCGCGCGGGCGGTCCTATCGCGAGCTGCCGATGCGCCTGTTCGAGTTCGGCACCGTGTACCGCTACGAGAAGTCCGGCGTGGTGCATGGCCTCACCAGGGTGCGCGGCCTCACCCAGGACGACTCCCACTCCTACTGCACTCCTGAGCAGGCGCCCGAGGAGATCAAGCACCTGCTGAACTTCGTGCTGAGCCTGCTGAAGGACTTCGGACTCGACGACTTCTACCTCGAGCTGTCGACCCGCGATCCAGACTCGGACAAGTTCATCGGCAGCGACGAGGAGTGGGCCACTGCGACCGCGATCCTCGAGCAGGTGGCGACCGCAAGCGGCTTGTCTCTCGTGCTGGATCCGGGCGGAGCGGCGTTCTATGGCCCGAAGATCTCCGTGCAGGCGCGGGACGCGATCGGACGTACCTGGCAGATGTCGACGATTCAGTACGACTTCAACCAGCCGGCCAGGTTCGGCCTGGAGTACCAGGGCGACGACGGGCAGCGCCATCAGCCGGTGATGATCCACTCTGCGAAGTTCGGCTCGATCGAACGGTTCTTCGGCGTGCTCCTCGAGCACTATGCCGGCGCCTTCCCGCCCTGGCTCGCGCCGGTTCAGGTGATGGGCATCCCGATCCGGTCGGAGAACATCGACTACCTGCACCGTGTCGCCGAGCGCCTGCGTGGAGAGGGCGTCCGGGCCGAGGTCGACGAGAGCGACGATCGGATGCAGAAGAAGATCCTGCATGCCCAGCAGCAGAAAGTGCCGTTCATGTTCGTCGCCGGGCCGCGCGACGTCGAGGCCGGCGCGGTCTCGATGCGTTATCGCAACGGCATCGAGCGGCGCGGGGTGCCGGTCGACGAGGCGATCCAGGAGGTGGCGCGCAACATCGCATCGCGGCAGATCGATCCCGATGCGCTGAACCCGGACGAGCTCGTCGACCCGGAGTCTCTCGAGCGGTGAGCCCCGACGTCGAACGTCAGCCCGGCGCGGGCATGGCGGACCAGTGGCAGCGGATCTGGATGCCCGAGCGCTTGGCCTACATCAAGGGAGAGGGCAAGAGCGACGGGTGCCCGTTCTGCGAGATCCCGTCGATGACGGACGAGGACGGGCTGATCGTGCGGCGCGGCACGACGTCGTACGTGGTGCTCAATCTCTACCCGTACAACTCGGGGCACCTGATGGCGGTGCCGTTCCGCCATGTCGCGGACTACACCGAGCTGACGGCGGAGGAGACCGCCGAGGTCGCCGACCTGACGCGTACGGCGATGTCGGTGCTGCGGGAGGTCAGCAACGCGCAGGGTTTCAACCTCGGCATGAACCAGGGGGTCGTGGCGGGGGCGGGCATCGCCGCGCACCTGCACCAGCACGTCGTACCACGGTGGGGCGGTGACACGAACTTCATGCCGGTGGTCGCCCGGACCAAGGTCCTGCCGCAGCTGCTGCGAGACACGAGGCAGCTCCTCGCCGACAACTGGCCGGGTTAGGACCCAGTCGCCAAAGCGGCGCAAGTTGTTTCTTTGGGCCGGTGACAACCAACGTTTTGCGCCGCTTTGGCGATACTTCGGCGCGAGTAGGAACGCGGAATCGTCAGATGTCGATGACGCGGTGGCGGACCTCGAAGCGGGTTGGCTTCGGCGGGTGCTTGCGGGCGATCAGGTCGAAGATCAGTACGGCGAGGGCCGCCACGCCGACCTCGATGAGAACCGTCGCGAACCAGTGGCCGTGATGGTGCTTGAAGCCCCAGATGGCGCCGGCGATCGCCCAGCCGCCGAGCGAGCCGATCCAACCCGCCACGATCGTCGCGAGCAGACCGATCGGCTGCCGCCCAGGGACGATGAGGCGTCCGAGCGCGCCGATGAAGATGCCGGTGAAGAACGACACGATGATCTGCCAGAGGACCGCGCCGACGATCGGCAGCACGACGAACGCAATCAGCAGCGCGATGAAGACCCAAAGGATCATGCGGCCAGCCTATGCCGCAGCGGGCCCCGCCAAACCTCAGTGTTCGCTTGCGGCGGAAGTCATCTTCGAGGCGATGTGGGATGGCATCGAGTCGTAGCGCACGTGGTGGCGGGTGAATGTCGCCGTGCCGTGCGAGATCGACCGCAGGTCGATCGCGTAGCGGGTGACCTCGAGCTCCGGCACCTCGGCTTTGACCAATGACCGGCCGGTGCCGATCGACTCGGTGCCGGTGACCCGACCGCGCCGCGTCGACAGATCGCTCATCACCGCGCCGACGTAGTCGTCCTCGACGAGGATCGCGAGCTCGAGGATCGGCTCGAGCAGTGACACCGTGGTGTGCTCGGCGGCATCCCGCAGGGCCAGGCTGCCGGCAACCTGGAAGGCCATGTCGGAGGAGTCGACCGAGTGGGCCTTGCCATCCTTCAACGTGGCGCGGATGTCAACGACCGGGAAGCCGGCCGCGATCCCGCGCTCCATCTGCGTGCGGATGCCCTTCTCCACCGACGGGATGAACTGGTTGGGCACCGAGCCGCCGTAGATCTTGTCGACGAACTCGAACCCGGACCCCGCCGGTAGCGGCTCGAACTCGACGTCACAGACCGCGAACTGGCCGTGTCCACCCGACTGCTTGACATGCCGGCCATGCCCGCTAGCGGTGCCGCTCAGGGTCTCGCGGAGCGGCACGCGCAGCTCGACCTGCTCGACCTCGACGCCGTACTTCGACTTCAGCCGGTCGATCAGAACGTCGGCGTGCGCCTCACCCATGCACCAGAGGATGAGCTGGGTCGTCTCGACGTTGCGTTCGAGGCGGACCGTCGGCTCCTCGGCGACGATGCGCTGCAGGCCGGTGGACAGCTTGTCCTCGTCGGCCTTGCTCTTGGCTGCGATCGCGACGGGCAGCAGGGGTTCGGGCATCTCCCAGGCCTGAACGAGCAGCGGGTCGTCCTTGGTCGACAGCGTGTCGCCGGTCTCGGCCCGGGCCAGCTTGGCGATGGCCACGATGTCACCCGCGATCGCATGGTCGACGGGGCGCTGCGTCTTGCCCAGCGGGCAGGACAGCGCCCCGACCTTCTCGTCGACGTCGTGGTCCTCGTGGCCACGGTCGGAGAGACCATGTCCCGAGACGTGCAGGACCGCGTCCGGAGTCAGGGTGCCCGAGAAGATCCGGACCAGCGAGATTCGTCCGACGTAGGGATCGGTAGTGGTCTTGACCACCTCTGCGCAGAGCCGGCCAGCCGGGTCGCAGGTGAGCGGCTCGACCGACGAGCCGTCCGGCCGTGCGACCGGGAGCAGCGGGTGCTCGAGCGGTGAGGGAAAGCCGTTGACCAGCACCTCGAGCAGTTCCGCCATCCCGAGGCCCGAGCCGGCGCACGCGGCGAGCACCGGGTAGAACGAGCCGCGGGCGACCGCGGTCTCGAGGTCGTCGATGAGGACTTTCACGTCGATGTCCTCGCCGCCGAGATAGCGGTCCATGAGGGTCTCGTCCTCGGACTCCGCGATGATCCCTTCGATGAGGGCGTTGCGGTGCTCCTCGATGAGTGGCAGGTGCTCGGGGTCCGGGTCACGCTGCTCGCGGGAGCCGGTGGAGTAGTCGTAGATCTGTTGCGAGAGCAGGCCGATCAGGCCACCGATGCTCTCGTCGTCGCCGTGTAGCGGGAGATATAGCGGCAACACGCCGTCACCGAAGGCGGCCTGACATGCCGCCAGCGTCTCCTCGAAGTCCGCGCGCGGCGAGTCGAGGCGGGTGATCACGACCGCACGCGGCATGCCGACCGACGCGCACTCCTCCCAGATCATCCGGGTCGTGCCGTCGATGCCGTCCGCTGAACTGACGACGAACAGTGCGGCGTCCGCAGCGCGCAGCCCAGCGCGGAGGTCGCCGGTGAAGTCGGCGTACCCGGGCGAGTCGAGCAGGTTCACCTTCACGCCGTCGTGTTCGAACGGCGCGAGCGCGAGGCTGATCGATCGTTGCTGCCGGGCTTCGGCCTCGTCGAAGTCGGTGACCGTGGTGCCGTCCTCGACCCGTCCGGCCCGCGGAATCGTCCCGGTCGCGACGAGGAGGGCCTCGACAAGCGCTGTCTTGCCCGCTCCCGAGTGGCCAACGAGTACGACGTTGCGGATGCGTCCCGGCTCGCTGGCCGTCGGTGCCCTGCCGGCGGCTCCTGAGTTCGACTTGTCGGCCATGCTCGCCTCCCAGCGAAAACCCGCCGGGCAACGCTGCTCGGCGTTACTTGGCGACTCTCCACCTGTTGACCGATTCGCACAAGCCCCCAATCCGGGTGGTTCGACATATCGGGTCGATAGCCTGTGCGCACCATGCTCGGCATCCACGCGCGGCCCCAGATCAACAAGGTGATCGAGCCAACCGCCCGCAAGATGGCGGCGATCGGCATCACCCCCGACGCGCTGACGATCATCGGCACGCTCGGCGTGGCGGCTGGCGCGATCGGCTTCTACCCGCGCGGCCACTTCCTCGCCGGCACCCTCGTCATCACGGCGTTCGTCTTCAGCGACCTGATGGACGGCGCCGTCGCCCGCGCTGCCGGCAGCAGCGGACCGTGGGGCGCGTTCCTCGACTCGACCCTGGACCGGGTCGGTGACGGTGCGATCTTCGCGTCGCTCGCGCTCTGGTACGCCGGAGACGGCAACAGCACCACCTTGTGCGCGGTCGCTCTGTTCGACATGGTGGCCGGCGTCGTCACGTCGTACGCCAAAGCTCGCGCCGAGAGCCTCGACCTGACCTGCAACGTGGGGATCGCGGAACGCGCCGAGCGGCTGGTCGGCATCCTCGTGCTCACCGGCCTGTCGGGCATCTTCGACCTCCCCGTGCTTCGCACGATCGCGCTGTGGGGCCTGGCCGTCCTCACGTCGATCACCGTCGTGCAGCGGATGGTCGAGGTACGGCGACAGACCCGGCCGGGGGCGCTCGCGGCGGCCGAGGCCGCGAAGGCCGCGCAGTAGTGGCAGCTCGCGATGAGGTCGTCGATGCGGCGTACGCGGCGGGCTGGTCGGTCGTCAGGGGGATGCCAGAACGACTGGCGCGCCTCACGTTCGACCAGATCGCGGTCGCGGTGGCGGCCCGGAGGGGGCCGAGCGTCCGCCGCCTCGAGGCCAACCTGGCCCGGGTGCGGCCGGAGGCAAATCGGCTCGAGCTGCGGCTGCTGACCCGCGACGGCATCCGCACGTACATGCGGTACTGGTGCGAGATCTTCCAGCTGCCGAATCTCGACGTCGAGGAAGCCATCGCGCGCATGGACGCCGAAGGCGAGCAACGCATCCATGACGCGATGGCAGCCGGCAACGGCATGATCCTTTCCTTGCCACACATGGGGAACTGGGACCATGCCGGCGCTTGGCTGGCGGGCATCGGCTATCCGTTCACGACCGTGGCGGAGCGGCTGAAGCCGGAGTCGTTGTTCGAGCGGTTCGTCGAGTTCCGCGAGTCGCTCGGCATGGAGGTCATCCCGTTGACCGGCGGCGCCCAGCCACCGTTCGCCATCCTCGCGGAGCGGCTCCGGGCCGGCGGCGCGCTCTGCCTGCTCGCCGACCGCGACCTGTCCGGCCGCGGCATCGAGGTCGACTTCTTCGGCTCGCCCGCGAAGATGGCCGCCGGTCCCGCCGCGCTCGCGGTGGACACCGGTGCAGCATTGCTCCCCACGACGTGCTGGTACCCGTCGCGAATGCGTTGGGGCGTCGTCATCCACGAGCCCGTCGCGGTGCCGACGGAGGGTGATCGCGAGTCGAAGATCCAGGCCATGACGCAAGAGGTCGCGCGAGCCTTCGAGCGCGCGATCTCAGCCAATCCGCAGGACTGGCACATGTTGCAGCGCCTGTGGACCGCCGACCTCGACCCGAGCAAGGCCCCGACACCCGCGGACGCCTGATGCGGGTCGGCCTCGTCTCGCCGTATCCCTGGGACGTGCCAGGTGGGGTCGTCGCGCATATCGGTGACCTGGCCGAGGCGTTGATCGCCCGGGGTCACGACGTCGCGGTGATCAGCCCGGTCGACGACGACGACCTGCCGCTGCCGTCGTACCTCACCAGGGCGGGCCGGAGCGTGCCGATCCCGTACAACGGTTCGGTGTCGCGGCTGTTGATCGGCCCGGTCAGCGCGGCACGGGTACGGCGCTGGTTGCACGACGGCCGGTTCGACGTCCTGCACGTTCACTCGCCCGAGACCTTCTCGCTCTCACTGGTCGCCCTCGGCAACGCACGCGGTCCGATCGTTGCGACCTTCCACGCGGCCAACCCGAAGTCGCGGATCCTCTCGCTGCTTCAGAACCCGTTGCAGATCTATCTCGAGAAGCTGGCCGGCTCCATCGCCGTGTCCCCTTCGGCGCGGAAGACCGTCATGGATCACCTTGGCGCCAACGCCGTCGTCGTGCCGAACGGCGTGCACATCGCGAAGTACGCCGGCGCGAGCCCGCTGCCAGGGTGGCCGGGGGAGGGCGGTGCGATCGGCTTCGTCGGCCGGGTTGACGAGCCGCGCAAGGGGCTCGCCGTGCTGCTCGACGCGCTGCCGCTCATCCGCCGGGACCACCCGGCGGTTCGGGTCCTCGTGGCCGGCCCTGGCGACCTCGAGCACGTCCCCGATGGCGTGACGGTCCTCGGTCGCGTGTCCGACGCCGACAAGGCGCGGCTGCTGGCGTCGGTCGATGTCTTCGTGGCGCCGAACATCGGCGGGGAAAGTTTCGGCATCGTCCTGCTCGAGGCCATGGCAGGCGGCGCACCGATCGTGGCGAGCGATCTGGATGCCTTCGAGCGGGTGCTCAAGGACGGCGCACTCGGGGAGCTCGCCGCAGTCGGCGATCCGGCGTCGCTCGCCGCGAAGTGCTCTGCGCTGCTCGCCTCGCCGCAACGGCGGGAAGAGCTCCGGACAAACGCTCGGCATGCCGTTGCTCGATACGACTGGTCAGTCGTCAGCGGCGAGGTCTTGCGGGTCTACGAGATGGCGATCGCCGCACGCACGGGACGCGTCGTCGAGGAGCCCGAGCCGGTCGACGTACCGGCGCTTCCGCCGCTGTAGCGTCATGCCGTGATCGCCAAGATCGTTGCGGTGCTTGCGATTCTGGCAGTTCTCGCGCTGTGGCTGTTCTGGACGGCGCGGCGGTTGGATCGACTGCACGCTCGCATCGACGCGGCGGCGGCGGCGCTCGACGCGCAGCTGGCTCGTCGCGACGCGCACGTGCTCGAGTTCTGCGAGGCGGTCACGCTGCCACGCGGCGTCGACCTGCAGCTCCGGTCAGCCGTGGCGGCGGCCGATCTGGTCAGCGGGCTAGGCCACGACCGGGAGGTCGTCGAGAACGCGGTCACGCATGCACTCGCGCACGCGGTGAGGGTGTCGCCCCGATCGTTCCTCGAGCCGTCAGGTGCCGCGACCGATCTGCACGACGAGGCGCTGCGTGCGAGCTTCGCCCGCGGGTTCTACAACGACACGGTGCGTGACGCGCTGGTGATCCGGGACCGTCGCATGGTCAGGTGGCTCCGCCTCGCCGGCCGAGCGCCGCATCCGGCGTACTTCGAGATGTTCGACGAGGAGCTTCCGGTGGCACCAATTCCGCTTGCAGAGCGGGCCTAAACTCGAGATGTGACCGACGGACAGGCGACTGGGACAGCGCGCGTCAAGCGCGGCATGGCCGAAATGCTCAAGGGCGGCGTGATCATGGACGTCGTCACGGCCGAGCAGGCGAAGATCGCCGAGGACGCAGGTGCCGTCGCCGTCATGGCGCTGGAGCGGGTGCCGGCCGACATCCGCGCCCAGGGCGGCGTCTCGCGGATGAGCGATCCCGACATGATCGACGGCATCATCGCCGCCGTGTCCATCCCCGTGATGGCCAAGGCACGGATCGGGCACTTCGCAGAGGCACAGGTCCTCCAGTCGCTCGGGGTCGACTATGTCGACGAGTCCGAAGTCCTCACCCCGGCCGACTACACGAACCACATCGACAAGTGGGCGTTCACGGTGCCGTTCGTCTGCGGCGCGACAAACCTCGGCGAGGCGCTTCGCCGCATCAACGAGGGTGCGGCGATGATCCGGTCGAAGGGGGAGGCGGGCACCGGCGACGTCTCCAACGCGGTCACCCACATGCGGACGATCCGCGGCGAGATCCGCCGGCTGACGTCGCTGTCCGAGGACGAGCTGTATGTCGCCGCCAAGGACCTGCAGGCGCCGTACGAGCTGGTCAAGGAGGTTGCCGTCACCGGCGCGCTGCCCGTTGTGTTGTTCACCGCTGGCGGCATCGCCACTCCGGCCGACGCGGCGATGATGATGCAGCTCGGCGCCCAGGGCGTCTTTGTCGGGAGCGGCATCTTCAAGTCCGGCGACCCGGCGGCGCGGGCCCGCGCGATCGTTCAGGCGACGACGATGTACGACGACGCGGATGTCGTGGCGAAGGTGAGCCGTGGCCTCGGTGAGGCCATGGTCGGCATCAACGTCGACGACCTTCCCGTCTCACACCGCCTCGCCGAACGAGGCTGGTAGTCACCCCACGAAGTTCCTCGCTTCGCTCACACCTCCGCGGGGACACGACATGACAACCAGCACCCCGCGCATCGGCGTACTGGCCCTACAGGGCGATGTCCGCGAGCATCTCGCCGCGCTTCGATCGGCGGGCGCTGAAGCCGTAGCCGTGCGGCGGCCGGACGAGCTGGGCGACCTCGACGGCATCGTCATCCCCGGCGGGGAGTCGACGACGATCGGCAAGCTGCTCGTGACCTTCGAGCTGCTCGAGCCACTGCGCAAGGCGATCGTGGCCGGGCTCCCCGCGTACGGGTCGTGCGCTGGGATGATCCTGCTCGCGGATCGGGTGCTCGACGGCACGCCCGACCAGGTGTGGCTGGGCGGCATCGACATGACCGTCCGTCGCAACGCGTTCGGCCGACAGGTGGACTCGTTCGAGGGAACCGTCGAGCTCGACGGCGTTGGAGAGTTCGATGCGGTGTTCATCCGGGCACCGTGGGTGGAGGCCGTCGGTCCGGAGGTGACCGTGCTCGGGCGCGCCGCAGATAAGATCGTGGCAGTCCGACAGGGTCCGTTGCTCGCGACGTCGTTCCATCCCGAGCTGACCGGAGACCCGCGGGTCCATGAACTGTTTGTCTCGATGGTCAGGGAGATCTGCTAGATGAGTGGCCATTCAAAATGGGCGACGACGAAGCACAAGAAGGCAGTCGTCGACGCTCGGCGCGGCAAGCTGTTCGCAAAGCTGATCAAGAACATCGAGGTCGCGGCGCGGACCGGTGGGGGAGATCCGGCCGGTAACCCCACGCTCGCCGACGCCATCGCCAAGGCGAAGGGCAACTCGGTCCCGAACGACAACATCGACCGCGCGGTTCGACGCGGCGCCGGGCTCGACGCCGGCGGCGCCGACTGGGAGGCCATCACCTACGAGGGCTACGGGCCCGGAGGTGTCGCCGTACTGGTCGAGTGCTTGACCGACAACCGCAACCGCGCGGCGTCGGAGGTGCGGACGGCGTTGACCCGCAACGGTGGTTCGCTCGCGGACCCTGGCAGCGTCGCGTACCTGTTCAACCGCAAGGGTGTCGTGATCGTGTCGAAGGCGGCGGGGGTCAGCGAGGACGACGTGCTCGGCGCGGTGCTCGACGCCGGTGCAGAAGAGGTCAACGACCTCGGCGAGGACCTCGAGGTGATCTGCGAGGCGAGTGACCTGCCTGCGGTGAGAGATGCGCTCGCTGCGGCGGGCATCGGGATCGACTCGGCGGACTCGGCCTGGCTTCCCTCCGTCTCGGTGCCGCTCGACGACGACACGGGCCGCAAGGTGCTGCGTCTCGTCGACGCCCTCGAGGACAGCGATGACGTGCAGAACGTCTGGGCCAACTTCGACGTGAGCGACGAAGTCCTCGCCGACGCCTGATCGACCCCACCACCGAGTTGTCCGAATCTGGCGTGGCTCAAGCCACGTGAGGCTCGGACAACATGCCGAGCGCCTCGCGAAGCTGCCGGAGGGCGCGAGGGTCGTCGGCGTAAATGGCGGCACTGGCAAACCGCAGAGTCTTGCGATTGGCCAACACCGCGTCGTTGTCCTTGATCGTGTCCTCCCACCGGACCATCAGCAGCAGATGGATCCCGCCATCGATCTCGACGAACAGCGCGGACCCGTCGGGCAGGCGGAAGGTCGCATCGAGGTATCGGCGTCGGCCATTCCGGTCGTAGCGGACGCTGGTCTCAGGCTTCGGAAGCCGATGACGCCGACACCATCGAAGGAACACGACCTCCGACAGTGCCTCGGCGCCGCCCTCCAAATCGGCGAGGAAGAGCAGCAGCGGTCGACGGAAGTGCACAGCGCCTGCGGCGAGCAGCTCCCTTCTAAGCCGCGTTGCCGTGGTGAGTCGTTGCTGGACCGGCGCGACACAGATCCGGAACGCGGTTCTGATGTCCTTGCTCCAGACCGCCGCGTCAATCGTCGACCGCTCCAGTGACGTCATGGGCGGCAAGCGCTGGATGAGGTCATCGGAGGTGAATCGGCGCGACTCGTGGACATGGATTGCTACACCGGGGACGTCAAGCGGCCGCGCGCCCTTCGTCACGACGACATGCACGGTGTCGGTGTCGAAACCCTTGACCCCGTGATTCGCGATCGCCGTCAGACCGCCAAGCCCGACCGGCTCGCGACAGCTCAACACCACTGCCCACTGCTGTTGCTCCTGCGTCAGTGGACCGTTGTGAGTCACCACGACGACGTCGTTGACCGCATGCCACCGGCGGCCATCGATCTCGGCGCGGACCTCGGCCTCAGTGAGTCCGGCGGAGTAGAGCTGCTCCCGTCGACCCACGCCGGATTGGTCGGCGAGCCGGTCGGCGAGTGGATGAAGCATCGCGGGAGAATGTCGCGAAACGCAGCGGAGCGTCCGACGCCGTCCACAGCCGCAACGTGTCCGAACGTGGCGTGGCTATAGCCGCGCCACATTCGGACAACCCGGCGGAGGGGTTCGGCGTGGCGGTCCGCTCGCTTCGCTCGCGTCCGCCTTACGCTGTCCGAACATACGTTCGGGAGGATCAGTGCGCGTCCTAGGCGTCGACCCGGGGTTGACGAGGTGTGGCCTCGGCGTCGTCGACGGCACCGCCGGCCGCAAGCTCACCGCGGTCGCCTTCGACGTCGTGTGCACCCCGAGCACGGACGGCATCGCCCACCGCCTGCTCGCCCTCGAAGGGCATCTGACGACCTGGATCACCCTGCACCGCCCGGATGTGGTCGCGGTCGAGCGTGTGTTCAGCCAGCACAACGTCAAAACGGTGATGGGTACGGCGCAGGCAGCTGCGGTCGCGATCACTACGGCTGCGCGCGCCGGCGTACCTGTCGTGCTGCACACCCCGAGCGAGGTCAAGGCCTCGGTCACCGGCAACGGGCGGGCGGAGAAGGCGCAGGTCGGTCAGATGGTCACGCGGCTGCTGAACCTCGGCGCGGTGCCGAAGCCTGCCGACACCGCCGACGCGTTGGCACTCGCGATCTGTCACATCTGGCGCGGTAGCGCGCTCGCCCGGCTCGAAGCGGCGGCGGTCCGATGATCGCGTCCGTCGCCGGGACCGTCATCGGGCTCACCGGGGAAGCTGCCATCGTCGAGGTCGGCGGCATCGGCATCGCCGTCCAGTGCACGCCGGCCACCCTGGCCACCCTGCGCACTGGATCGGAGACCCGGCTGGCGACGAGCCTGGTCGTCCGCGAGGACTCGCTCACGTTGTTCGGGTTCGGGTCCGACGACGAGCGCGCGATCTTCGAGACGCTGCAAGGTGTAACGGGCGTCGGTCCACGTCTGGCACAGGCCGTGCTGGCGACACATTCGCCGGACAGCATCCGCGCCGCGGTGACGACGGACGACGTCGGGGCGCTCACCTTGGTGCCGGGCATCGGTCGCAAGGGAGCCCAGCGGCTCGTGCTCGAGCTCAAGGACAAGCTGGGTACGACGGCGACCGCCGCGACCGTCATTCGGCTGCCAGGGCGCGATGGCCCGGGAGCCTGGCGGGAGCAGCTCCGCTCCGCGTTGCTGAACCTCGGCTGGGGAAACCGTGAGGTCGACGAAGCGCTCGCCGCCGTCGGCCCCGAGGCCGAGGCCGCGATCGCCGTCGGTGACGTACCCGACGTGGCGGCGCTGCTGAAGACGTGCCTGCAGATGTTGAGCCGGGCATGAGCGAACTCGTGTCATCCCTCGCCGATGACGACGATGAGATCGTCGATGCCGCGCTGCGCCCGAAACGGCTCGAGGACTTCGTCGGGCAGGAACGGGTGCGCGAGCAGCTCTCACTGGTGATCGATGCCGCGAAACGTCGCGGTCGCGCTCCCGACCATGTGCTGCTCGCGGGATCACCCGGCCTCGGCAAGACGACCCTCGCGATGATCATCGCCGCCGAGCTCGGCACGCCACTTCGGATCACGAGCGGCCCAGCCATTGAACGAGCCGGTGACCTCGCGGCGCTGCTGTCGACGCTCGCCGAGGGGGAGGTCCTCTTCCTCGACGAGATCCACCGGATGGCGCGACCCGCCGAAGAGATGCTCTACGTCGCGATGGAGGACTTCCGGGTCGACGTCGTCGTCGGCAAGGGTCCCGGCGCCACCGCCATCCCGCTCGACGTCGCGCCGTTCACCCTCGTCGGCGCCACGACCCGGGCGGGCATGCTTCCGGGCCCCCTTCGGGACCGCTTCGGGTTCGTGGCGCGCCTGGACTTCTACACCCCCGCCGAGCTCGAGCGCGTGCTTGCGCGTAGCGCCACGTTGCTCGGCGTCGATCTGACGCCAGAAGGTGCTGAGGAGATCGGCAGCCGCGCGCGGGGCACGCCGCGGATCGCCAACCGGCTGCTGCGGCGAGTCCGGGACTACGCCGAGGTGCGAGCTGACGGCCGGATCACGCGCCCCATCGCCCGGGCCGCGCTCGACGTCTACGAGGTCGACGAGCTCGGACTCGACCGGCTCGACCACGCCGTGCTCGACGCGTTGCTGCGGCGGTTCGGCGGCGGGCCGGTCGGTCTGACCACGCTCGCGGTCGCCGTCGCCGAGGAGCCCGAGACGGTCGAGACCGTCGCGGAACCGTTCTTGGTACGTGCCGGCATGCTCGCGCGCACGCCTCGTGGGCGGGTGGCGACGCCCGCAGCCTGGGCGCATCTCGGCCTGCGCCCGCCGCCGACCGCCCCGACGAGCTTGTCCCTGTTCGACATCGACGGTGATGCCGCGAGTTCCGGGCTGGGCGACACCGCGGACGCGGCATTCAGCAACTCGGGCGAACCCGACACGTAGACTCGCTCCGGCCGACGGGGCATGCCTGCGCCGTACGCCTGAGCGATGGAGGACCCACACCGGTGCACACGAGCCTCACCGTGCTCAACCACGTCCTCGCGGCGAGCACGGGAAGTACTGGGTCCACGAAGAAGGGCGGCAGCTTCGCGCCGTTCCTGGTCCTCCTCGTCCTGTTCATGGTGGCCTACCTGGTCTTCATCCGGCCGGCGCGGAACCGGCAGCGTGCCGCGATCGAAGAGCGCCGCAGCGCCGAGGTCGGCGACGAGGTGATCACCACTGCTGGCCTGCTCGCAACTGTCGTGGCGATCGACGACGAGTACCTCACCCTCGAGGTGGCCCCCGGCGTTCACTGCCGCTACGTGCCGGCGGCGATCCTCCGCGTCAACCGTGACGATGAGGACGAGGACCTCGGCGAGGACCAGCCCGCGCCGGACGTGAGCAACCACGAAGTGATCGCGGAGCCCGAAACGGGCCCGACGGAGACCGGTACGACGGACACACCTGGGAAGGCAGACTGACGTGGCTGCACCGGTAAGGCAGCGGCCGGGCCGCTATCTCGCCTTTGTCGCTCTGGTACTGGTAGGGCTCTATCTCGGCGTCTTCCTCGGTCCGTCGGCGACGCCGAGCCTGGGCCTCGACCTGCGTGGCGGCATCCAGGTAACCCTCAAAGCGGAACCGATCCGTGGCGGCACGATCACCAAGGATGACCTCAACCAGGCCGTCAACATCATCCGCCAGCGGGTCAACGGCCTCGGTGCCAGTGGCGCGGAGGTGCACACCCAGGGCGGCAGCAACATCGTCGTGTCGATTCCTGGCGCGACAAATCGTCGCGAGGTTCTCGACACTGTCGGCGAGACCGCGCTGCTGCGGTTCCGCCAGGTGCTCCAGGCGGCGAACGGCGTGCCGGCGCCTGTCACCACGCCGACCGCGACGACCAGCCCGTCGCCCGGCAAGGGCAAGGGTGGGACGGCGACACCGAAGGCCACCCAGACGTCGAAGGCGGGCAACAAGAAGGGCAAGCAGTCCAACGGTGACGCCGTGCGTGCGGCGCTGCTGGCGAAGCCGAAGAAGTCCCCGAGCCCCACGCCGTCGACGGTGGCGGTCACCCCGACGCCAGCCGGGTCGCCGACTCCGACAGTGTCGGCGTCGCCGCCCAATGCGAGTGACACCGGCGCGTCGAGCAAGCCGGACAAGGGCAGCGAGGCGCCCACGCTGACCCCCGCGCTCCAGCAGTCGTTTCAGAAGTGGGACTGCTCGAAGGATTCGAACCCGACCAACGGCAGCGATCTGTCGACCGACTACATCATTGCGTGCGAGCCGTCGACCGGCTCGAAGTACTTGCTCGGCCCGGCCGCGCTGCAGGGCACCGACGTCTCCACCGCGAGCGCGAACATCAACCAAACCGGTGGGTGGGTCGTCGACCTGAAGTTCACCGGTCACGGGTCCAGCGCATGGCTGGCGCTCACGCGCAAGACGTATGAGGTGACCAACAGCGGCGAGAGCGGCTTCAACACCGGCTGCTCGCCGCCGAAGGGCTGCAACGCGATTGGCATCGTCCTCGACGGGGTCGTGCAGTCGGCGCCGGCAACGCAGACGGACGGCATCCCGGGCGGCAACACCGAGATCTCCGGAAACTTCACCCACGAGACCGCGTCGCAGCTGGCCAACGTGCTCAAGTACGGCTCGCTGCCGTTGAAGTTCTCGGTGCCCACGGCTACGCAGGTGTCGCCGACCTTGGGCTCCACCCAGCTTCACGGCGGCCTGGTCGCCGGTGTCATCGGCCTGGCTCTGGTGATTCTGTTCTCGCTGCTCTACTACCGCGCGCTGGGGCTGGTGACGGTCGGCTCGCTTGCTGTGTCAGGTCTGATCCTGTACGCCGTCACCACGCTGCTCGGCCACTCCTCGGTCGGCTACACCCTGTCGCTTCCCGGTATTGCAGGCTTCATCGTCGCGGTCGGCATCACCGCCGACTCCTTCGTCGTGTTCTTCGAACGGATCCGTGACGAGATCCGGGAGGGCAGGCGGCTGCGCAGTGCGATCGACCGCGGTTGGCCACGGGCACGTCGTACGATCCTGTCCGCGGACACCGTCTCCCTGCTGGCCGCGTTCGTCCTCTACGTCGTGTCGATCGGTGACGTTCGCGGGTTCGCCTTCACGCTCGGCATCTCGACGCTGTCCGACTTGTTCATCGTGTTCTTCTTCACGAAGCCGCTTCTCATGGTGCTGGCGAAGAGCAAGGCGTTCGACTCGGGGAAGAAGTGGACCGGCATCGGGCAGGTGCGCGCCGGAGTTGCCCGTGATGCGAGTGATCGCGATCGAGCCCGCCGGACGCGGACGAGGGAGGCCTGAGGTGGCGCGCGACGGCCAGCACGACTCTCTCGCCACCCGGCTGTACCGGGGTGAGGTCTCCTGGGACTTCATCGGCCGGCGTCGGATCTGGTACGCGTTCTCCGGGTTGATCATGATCATCGGGATCGTCAGCCTCGGTGTCCGCGGGCTGAACCCGTCGATCGAGTTCACCGGCGGCGCCCTCTTCGCAGGCCCGCTGAACGGTCACTCGGTGGCCGACGTCCAGGCGGCAGTCAAATCAACCGGTGTGGACCCCGGCAACCCCACCATCATCGGCAGCGGCAGCGCCCGCCGGTTCCAGGTCGAGACCGAGACGCTCGTCGACTCGGGCACGAACAGCCCGGTCGACAAGATCGACCAGGCGCTCGCCGATCAGCTGGGCATCCAGGTTGGTGAGATCAGTACGTCGACGGTGGGATCCACCTGGGGCGGCCAGATCACCCACAAGGCGATCCTGGGTCTGATCATCTTCCTGATCGCCGTCGTCGCTTACCTGTCGATCCGGTTCGAGTGGAAGATGGCGCTGGCGGCGACCATCGCGTTGATCCACGACCTCGTGATCACGGCAGGGGTCTATTCGCTGTCGGGCCTGCAGGTCAGCCCGTCGACCGTCATCGCCCTGCTGACCATCCTCGGTTACTCGCTCTACGACACCGTCGTGGTGTTCGACAAGGTCCGCGAGAACACCGCCACGATCGCCGGCGGGTCGAAGATGACCTTCACACAGGCCGCGAACCTCGCCGTCAACCAGACCCTGGTCCGGTCGATCAACACCTCGATCATCGCCTTGCTGCCTGTCATCGGGTTGCTGGTGATCGGCGCCGGACTGCTCGGCGCAGGCTCGCTCGACGACCTATCGGTCGCGCTGCTGATCGGCCTGGCATCAGGCGCGTACTCCTCGATCTTCATCGCGACACCGTTGCTCTGCGACTTCAAGGAACGCGAGCCGACGTACCAACAGCTCGCGAAGCGGGTGTCGGCCCGTCAGGCGAGAGATGCTCGCGAGGGCGCGCTGCAGCCCGCGAAGGTGGGGGCGCCGCTCGCGGCCGGCACCCTCACCGACCAGCTCGAGGCAGAGGACACACCTGCAGCGCCCGCAGTGCGGCGTGAGGGCGTCGGACCACGGCCCGGAGCGCGACCGAGCCAACAGCGCCGTAAGCCTGCGAAAGGTGGCCGTCCAGGCGGTCGCGGCGGCCGGTCCAAAAAGCGGCGGTGAGCCCGCTCGATCTCGTTGCGCTGCTGCGCGCGAGGATCCGCGAAATTCCGGACTTCCCCGAGGCGGGAGTCAGCTTCAAGGACATCACCCCGCTGCTCGCCGACCACACTGCCTTCGCCGCTGTCGTGGACGCGATCGTGAGCCACCACGGCCGTGGCACGATTGACAAGGTCGCCGGGATCGAGGCCCGAGGCTTCATCCTCGGCGCGGCAGTCGCCTATCACTTCGGCGCCGGATTCGTCCCGGTCCGCAAGGACGGCAAGCTGCCGAGCTCGACGTACTCGCAGGCCTACGCACTGGAGTACGGCGAAGCGACGATCGAGGTCCATCAAGACGCGTTCGTCCCCGGCGAGCGGGTGCTCCTGGTCGACGACGTCCTGGCGACCGGCGGGACCGTGGCGGCAGCGGCGTCGCTGATCCGCCGTGCGGGTGCAGTCGTCTCCGGGTGCAGCGTCCTGATGGAACTGACGTTCCTCGGCGGCCGGAAGCGCCTGCCAGACCTCGACGTCCACTCCCTGCTGACGTACTGAGCGCCGGGCAGCCGACGGCCGTGGCCGCGCCATCAGCGATTCAGGAACGAATCACGCCTGGCGATCGTTAGAATTGGCAACAGAAAATCTGGATGGAGTGCATGTGGCGAACGACGTCGTCCCCGTAGCGGACGACGCTGTCGCGGGCCCGGCCGCGCCGTCCCTGCCGGAGACCCAGCACGAGGTCGCCGCTGCTGCCCGCGTCCGGGCCCGGCTCGGCCGCCTCGGTGGCTCGAAGTCATCCCCGCCGCCGCCGGAGCTCGAGCCGCTGCTCAAGACGCTTCGCGCCAACCACCCGAAGGCAGACACCCGGCTCGTGGCGCGGGCGTACGAGGTCGCCGAGCGATGCCACCGCGGACAGATGCGGCGCAGTGGCGACCCGTACATCTCGCATCCGCTCGCTGTCGCGACCATCGCCGCCGAGCTCGGCATGGAGCCGCCCACCCTCTGCGCGGCGCTCCTGCATGACACCGTCGAGGACACGGCGATGTCGCTGGCGGAGGTGACGCGCGAGTTCGGTGACGAGGTCGGTCGTCTCGTGGACGGCGTCACGAAGCTGGACAAGGTCCGGTACGGCGAGTCCGCCGAGGCTGAGACGATTCGCAAGATGGTCGTGGCGATGGCTCGCGACCCGAAGGTGCTGATCGTCAAGCTCGCTGACCGGCTCCACAACATCCGAACCGTCAGCTGGCTGCCGCCGGACAAGCAGCAGCGGATGGCCAAGCAGACCCTCGAGATCTACGCGCCGCTGGCGCATCGCCTCGGCATGAACGCCATCAAGTGGGAGCTCGAGGACCTGTCGTTCGCCACGCTGTACCCGAAGCGGTACGACGAGATCGTGCGGCTGGTCGCCGAGCGCGCGCCGTCCCGCGACACCTATCTCGCCGGCGTCACCGAGCGCGTCCTCACCGAGATGCGTACCGCCAAGATCAAGACGGCGGTGACCGGCCGGCCGAAGCACTACTACTCGATCTACCAGAAGATGATCGTCCGAGGCCGCGACTTCGACGACATCTACGACCTCGTCGGGATCCGGATCACCGTCGAGAACGAGCGAGACTGCTACGCCGCACTCGGCGTCATCCACACGATGTGGTCACCGGTCCCCGGCCGGTTCAAGGACTACATCGCGATGCCGAAGTTCAACCTCTACCAGTCGCTGCACACGACGGTGATCGGCCCGCAGGGCAAGCCGGTCGAGGTGCAGATTCGGACTCATCAGATGCACCGCCGGGCCGAGTACGGCATCGCGGCGCACTGGAAGTACAAGGAGGAGTCCGACTCCGACGAGCAGGAGATGACCTGGCTCAAGCAGATCGTCGACTGGCAGCGCGAGACGCAGGACCCGGGGGAGTTCCTCGACTCGCTGCGATTCGACCTGCATGCCCAGGAGGTGTTCGTGTTCACCCCCAAGGGTGACGCGATCGGGCTGCCCGCCGGTGCCACACCGGTCGACTTCGCCTACTCGGTTCACACCGAAGTCGGGCATCGCTGCATCGGCGCGCGCGTCAACGGCCGGTTGGTACCACTCGAGTCCGTCCTCGACAACGGTGACGTGGTCGAGGTGTTCACGTCGAAGTCAGAGACAGCGGGACCGAGCCGGGACTGGCTGTCGTTCGTCAAGTCGGCTCGCGCCCGCAACAAGATCCGTCAGTGGTTCGCCCGGGAGCGTCGCGAGGACGCGATCGACGAGGGCAAGGACGCGATCAGCCGCGCGATGCGCAAGGCCGGCCTTCCGCTGCAGCGCCTCATGGGAGGCGACGCGCTGCTGACGCTGGCCCGGGACCTGCAGTTCACCGACGTCTCGGCGCTGTATGCGGCCGTTGGTGAGGGTCACCTGTCCGCGCAGACCGTCGTCCAGCGTCTCGTGGCCGCCTTGGGTGGCCCAGAGGGTGCCGTCGACGACATCGCAGAGACCGAGACGGCGACCGTCCGCACGAAGGCGAAGGCCCGCTCCGCCGGTGACCCGGGCGTGGTCGTGAAGGGTGCCAGCGACGTTTGGGCGAAGCTCGCCCGCTGCTGCACCCCGGTGCCCGGCGACGAGATCGTCGGTTTCGTGACCCGTGGCCACGGCGTGTCCGTCCACCGCACCGACTGCACGAATGTTGCCAGCCTGTCGCTGCACCCGGACCGGATGCAGGAGGTCGAGTGGGCGCCGACCGCCGGGTCGGTGTTCCTGGTCGCGATCCAGGTCGAGGCGCTCGACCGCAGCCGTCTGCTCGCCGACGTGACTCACGTGCTGTCAGACGCGCACGTCAACATCCTGTCCGCGTCGGTGTCCACGTCGCGTGATCGCGTCGCTCTGTCCAAGTTCACCTTCGAGATGGGCGATCCCAAGCATCTCGGTCATCTGCTCCGGGCGGTCCGCGGCGTCGAAGGTGTGTACGACGCGTACCGCGTCACGTCCGGCTTCTGATCGCTTCGTCCAGGGCGTGACGGACGGCTGAGGTACAGCCGGTCAGCCCTTGGTCACCCCGACCGACTCGATCGCGACCGGCTGCACCGGCGCTCCGTCGCCGGGCGGCTTGCTACCGGCTGCGGCGATCTTCTTCAGCACGTCGAGGCCCGACGTGATGTGGCCGAACGGTGTGTACAGCGGGCTCAAGCCGCTCGTGCTGTCGCGGTAGACGATGAAGAACTGGCTCCCGCCGGTGTGCGGCGATCCGGTGTTCGCCATCGCCAGGGTGCCCGCCGGATAGGTCGCATGGGCGAGGTTCTCGTCGGGGATCGTGTATCCCGGACCGCCGCTCCCCGAGCCGCTCGGGTCCCCGCACTGCAGGACGTAGATGCCGCTCGTGGTCAGCCGGTGGCACGGCGTGTCGTTGAAGAAGCTCGATTTGGCGAGGAACGCGAACGAGTTGACGGTCTGCGGGGCATGCTTGCCGTCGAGCGACACGATGATCGTTCCGCAGTTGGTCACGATCCGCGCGGTGTAGGTCGTCCGGTCGATCTGCAGTGCAGGCGCGGCGGGGAACTGCGCCATCTTGGACACGAGTTTCGGCGCCGGAAGGCAGCCGTTGGCGTTCGGCGTGGCGACCCGTGAGTTAGGCGTCACGGCCTTGCCGCTGCTGCTTCCCGAGCTGCAGGCGGCCAGCGCCCCGAGCGCCAGGACTCCGATCGCTCCGCGGAGCCGGCGCCTCACACCTTGACCAACGTGATCACGAAGATCAGCGTCTCGTTCGGTGCAATCTTCGGCCCGGAGCCCGTGGCGCCGTACCCGAGGGAGGCCGGGATCACGAGCTCCCGCACGCCGCCGGGCTTCATGCCGACCACGCCCTGGTCCCAGCCCTGGATGACTGCGCCGGCGCCGAGGTCGAAGTCGAATTCCTGCTTCGGTGCGCCGTCGGTGTACGACGCGTCGAACACCACGCCGGTGCTGCACGACACACCCACGTACTTGACGGTGACGTGGTCGCCTGCCTTGGCCGCTTTGCCGGAGCCCACCGTGATGTCCTTGCTCACGAGCTTGGCGGAGGGCTTGCCCTTGACCGGTGGGATTCGCGGCTCGCCCTTCGCCGGCGGGTTGGGCTTGATCGTCGCGCACTTCTTCGGCGGCTTCGGCGCCTTGGACGGCGATGGCGACGCGGATGGCGTCGGCTTCTTGCCGCTGCTGATCGACTGCTTCTTGTCGGAACCGCCGGACAAGGCGATGACCAGGACGATGACGCCCGCGATGACCGCGGCGGTCCCGGCCGTCGCGCCGATGATCGTGTTGCGCCGCTTGGCCTTCGCCCGGCGCTCGATCTCGGCTTGACGGCGTCGCTCGAAGCGGCGGCGGGCGAGCTCGCGCTCGCGGCGTCGGCTGGTCGCCACGGTAGGTCCTCCAGAATCGCCTGGAACAAATGCCTCGGAGAGTCTAGGCAACCGCTCGCTAGGCTCGCCTTAAGAGGTCATGAAGGACCTCCCGCGTGTCTGAGAGGACTTTGATGCTCGTCGTCGGCTTTCCGGCTGGCCCGTTCGGGACGAACTGCTGGATCGTGGCGCCAGGAAGCGGCGAGCAGTGCGTCGTCATCGACCCCGGTGTCGAGGCCGAGGGGCCGCTGGATGACGTGTTGGCCGAGTACCGGCTGCAGCCGGTCGCGGTCCTCCTCACCCACGGGCATCTCGACCACATGTTCTCCGTCACGCCTGTCTGTGGCGCGAAGGACGTCCCGGCTCTCATTCACCCGGCCGACCGCCCGATGTTGACCGACCCGGCGATGGGACTGGGGGTCCCGCCAGGTACACCGATCTTCGGCCGGCTGTCCTTCGCGGAGCCTGACGACGTCCGCGAGCTCGTCGACGGCGAGACGCTCGAGCTCGCGGGCCTGTCGTTGCGCGTCGACGCGACACCCGGGCACACCGAAGGGTCGGTCACGTTCCTTGGTGGTGGCGAGCTGTTCTCGGGCGACCTGCTGTTCGCGGGTTCGATCGGGCGGACCGATCTGCCTGGCGGTTCCTGGGAGCAGATGCAACGTTCTCTGGCGTTCCCGCTCACCCTTCCTGACGAGACGGTCGTCCGCCCCGGCCACGGACCGGACACCACGATCGGGCGGGAACGCCTCACGAATCCCTTCCTGGTCGACCTCGCGGCGCAGTCACCGGTCCGGCGCGGGCTATGACAGCCACGTTCTCGGCGCCGAAGGGGACCTACGACCTCCTTCCGCCGGAGTCCGAGGCGTTCCTCGCCGTTCGCGAGGCGATGGCTGCACCGTTGCGCCGCGCCGGTTACGGCTACATCGAAACCCCGACGTTCGAGCACACCGCGCTGTTCGAACGGGGCGTGGGTGAGTCCACCGACGTCGTCTCGAAGGAGATGTACTCCTTCACGACGCGGGGCGGCGACAACCTGAGCCTGAAGCCGGAGGGGACCGCCGGCGTCGTACGGGCGGTCGTGCAGCACCGCCTCTACGCCGGCCAGCTGCCGGTGAAGCTCTGGTACTCCGGCTCGTACTACCGCTACGAGCGGCCGCAGGCGGGCCGCTACCGACACTTCAGCCAGGTGGGTGCCGAAGCGCTCGGGGTCGACGACCCGGCGCTAGACGCCGAGATCGTCTCGCTCGGCGCGCAGATCTATCGCGACCTCGGTCTCACGCAGGTCCGCCTGCTGCTCAACTCCCTCGGCGACGCCGAGTGCCGGCCGGTCTACCGAGCGCGGCTCGTCGAATTCCTGAGCGGGCTCGACCTCGACGCCGAGACTCGCAAGCGGATCGAGATCAACCCGTTGCGGGTGCTCGACGACAAGCGACCCGAGGTCGTCGCGCAGGTCGGCGACGCTCCGGTCATGGCGGACTCGCTCTGTGACGACTGCAAAGCGCACTACGACCTGGTCCGTGGCTACCTCGCCGACCTCGGCGTGACGTGGGAGGAGACGCCGCGGCTGGTTCGCGGGCTCGACTACTACACCCGCACCACGTTCGAGTTCGTGCACGACGGCCTCGGGTCCCAGTCGGCGGTGGGCGGCGGCGGCCGGTACGACGGGCTGTCCGAGCAGGTCGGGGGGCCACAGCTGCCGGGAGTCGGCTGGGCACTCGGGGTCGACCGGACGGTGCTCGCGCTGAAGGCCGAGTCGGTCGAGATCACGGCCGGTGCCGGCTGTGAGGTCTTCGCCGTGCCACTCGGCGCCGCCGCGAAGCAGTGCCTGGTGCCGGTCGTCGCCGACCTGCGCCGGCGTGGAGTTGCGGCCGACCTCGCATACGGCGACCGTGGCCTGAAGGGCGCGATGAAGGCGGCTGACCGGTCGGGTGCGTCGATCGCCATCGTGGTGGGGGAGCGAGATCTCGAGGCCGGGGTCGCGCAGGTGAAGGACCTGGGCACCGGCGGCCAGGAACCGGTCGCACTGGACGAACTGCTCGAGACAATCGAAAAGAGGCTGCGGTGATCCGGACCCACGACGCGGGCGACCTGCGGGTCGGTGACGTCGGGACCTCGGTGACCCTCGCGGGATGGGTCGCTCGCCGTCGCGACCACGGCGGCGTCACGTTCCTTGACGTGCGCGACGCGAGCGGGTCGGTCCAGGTCGTGTGCCGCGATCTCCCCGAGGTTCACGCGCTCCGGAGCGAGTGGTGCATCTCGGTCGGTGGCGAGGTGACGGCGCGCACCGAGGGCAACGTCAACCCGAACCTGGCGACCGGGGAGATCGAGGTCGTCGCATCGGCCGTCACGGTGTTGAGCGAGAGCGAGCCGCTGCCGTTCCCCATCGACGGCTCGGACGAGATCGAGTCCGGCGTCGACGAGATGCTCCGGTGGAAACACCGCTACCTCGATCTGCGCCGGACCGGCCCCGCGCGAGCGGTTCGCACCCGCGCCAAGGCGATCTCGCTGATGCGTCATGTGATGGAGAGCCGGGGCTTCGTCGACGTCGAGACGCCGTACCTCACGCGGTCGACCCCGGAGGGCGCGCGCGACTTCCTCGTGCCGGTGCGCCTTCAACCCGGACACTGGTACGCGCTCCCGCAGTCGCCGCAGCTGTTCAAGCAGCTGCTGATGGTTGGCGGCCTCGAGCGGTACTACCAGATCGCACGATGCTTCCGCGATGAGGACTTCCGGGCCGACCGGACCGCGGAGTTCACCCAGCTCGACATCGAGATGTCCTTCCTCGACGAGGAGGACATCTTCGCGCTCACCGAGGACCTGTTGGCGACCCTGTGGCGAGAGCTGCTCGGGATCGAGCTCCCGACACCATTCCCGCGGATGTCGTACTGGGAGGCGATGCGGCGCTACGGCTCCGACAAGCCGGATCTCCGGTTCGAGCTCGAGCTGGTCGACCTCACCGAGCACATGGCGGGCACGGAGTTCCGGGTGTTCCAGGCGGAGCATGTCGGCGCGGTCGTCGTCCCGGGCGGCGCGGCGTACACGCGCAAGGAGCTCGACGCCTGGCAGGACTGGGCGAAGTCGCGCGGTGGAAAGGGGATCGCCTGGCTGCTGATCCCCACGACCGGCGAGCCGAAAGGATCGATCACCCGACTCGAGCCCGACCGGCTGGCGTCACTGCCCGAGGCCGCGGGGGCACAGCCTGGTGACGCGATCCTGTTCGCGGCCGGCCCCCGTCGTACGACGCTCGAGATGCTTGGCGCGCTCCGGCTCGCCGTTGCCCAGCAGCAAGGTCTCGTCCGAACTGACGAGTGGAAGTTCTTGTGGGTCGTCGACGCTCCGATGTTCGAGCCGACCGGGGACGGTGCGGGCTGGACGGCGGTGCATCACCCGTTCACGGCGCCGTCCGTCGACTGGGAGAAGACGTTCCAGGACGACCCGGAGGCGGCGCTGGCCCGCGCGTACGACGTGGTCGGCAACGGCGTCGAGCTCGGCGGCGGCTCCATCCGTATCCATCGCGGCGAGATGCAGCAGCGGGTGTTCGACGTGATCGGACTGACCCGTGCGGAGGCCGAGAGCAAGTTCGGCTTCCTGCTCGAAGCGTTCAAGTACGGGCCGCCACCTCACGGCGGCATCGCGTTCGGCATCGACCGGTTGGTCGCGGAGCTGCTCGGCACCGACGCCATCCGCGAGACGATGGCATTCCCGAAGGCGTCGAGCGGCGGCGACCCGCTGACCGGCGCGCCCACCCCCATCACCGCCGAACAGCGGGCCGAGGCCGGCATCGACGCCGTACCGGAGGAGTAGCCGCCGCTCGGCGCCCCCCCGCTACTTTCTGCCCGATCCTGAACACATCTGCCGCGCCGCCGTCTGAGGTTGAGCGTGCCGCGAGCGTCCGCCCCTGCGGGGCGGTGGTGGTTATGTTCAGGATCGGGCAGCCCGGTCGAAGTACGGTTGCGGCATAGGCTCGACGGCGTGGCGGGCGACCTGTTCTCGCAGGCCGCCGACGAGGCGGCTGACGCGGCCGCCCCGCTCGCTGCGCGGATGCGGCCGCGATCGCTCGATGAGGTTGTCGGGCAGTCCCACCTGCTTGCGCCGGGCGCGCCCCTTCGCCAGCTGGTCGACGGCGGCGGTACGACGAGCGTCCTGCTTTGGGGTCCGCCGGGGAGCGGCAAGACCACCATCGCGCGGCTCCTCGCCGCGGGCCGACACTTCGTGGAGCTCTCTGCCGTCACCGCGGGGGTGAAGGACGTCCGTGAGGCGATCGCCGCGGCCAAGGACCGGCTGTCCTTCCAGGGTGAGCGCACCGTGTTGTTCGTCGACGAGGTCCATCGCTTCTCCAAGTCACAGCAGGACGCACTGCTGCCAGGCGTCGAGGCCGGGCTCGTCACCTTCGTCGGGGCGACCACGGAGAACCCGTTCTTCTCGGTGATCTCGCCGCTGCTGTCGCGCTCGCTGCTGCTGACCCTCGAGCCCCTGGGTGACGAGGCGATCGAGCTGCTGATCGAGCGAGCGCTCCAGGACCCACGTGGCCTCGGCGGCGACCTCCAGCTGCCCGCCGAGAGCCTTGACCACCTGCTCCGGCTCTCGGCGGGCGACGCCCGTCGGGCGCTGACCGCGCTGGACGCGGCGGCCGGCGCGGCGCGCACCCTCGAGCGCGGGTCGATCGACCTGGAGCTCCTCGAACAGGCAGTCGACCGAGCGGCAGTGCGCTACGACCGGGAGGGTGACCAGCACTACGACGTCATCAGCGCCTTCATCAAGAGCCTGCGGGGCAGCGACGTCGACGCGGCCCTGCACTACCTCGCACGCATGCTCGAAGCGGGAGAGGACCCGCGGTTCATCGCCCGCCGGCTGGTGATCTTCGCCAGCGAGGACGTCGGGCTCGCAGAGCCTGGTGCGCTCAACGTCGCGGTGGCGGCTGCTCACGCACTCGAGCTCGTCGGCCTTCCCGAGGCGCGTCTGAACCTGGCGCAGGCGACCATCCACCTCGCTCTCTCGCCGAAGAGCAATGCGGTGATCACAGCGATCGGCGCCGCGACCGCTGACGTCCAGGCCGGCCGGGCGGGCCGAGTGCCCCCGGCGCTGCGTGACTCGCACTATCCCGGCGCGAAGCGGTTAGAACACGGTCGCGGCTACCGATACCCTCATGACTTCCCGGGCGGTGTCGTCGAACAGCAATATCCGCCGGACGAGGTCGTCGGCCGGGACTACTACCGCCCCTCGGACCGAGGAGCGGAGCGGGCGGCGAGCGAGCGGCTCGCAGCACTGCGCGCGACCGTGCGTGGTGCACCGGATGAGGATGGAGCAGGCCAGTGATCACGACGGCAAGCGGCGGGCTGTCCGGCGGTGAGATCGCTGGGCTGATCGTGGCCGTGTTCTGGGCCATCCTCGTGTGCTTCCTCGCCTACGTCCTCGTCAAGCTCGGCAAGGTGATCGGAGAGACCGGCAAGCTCGTCCACGGCGTGGCCGACCAGACGGTTCCGCTGCTGGGTGAGGTCACGACGTCGGTCGTCCAGGTCAATGCCGAGCTCACCCGCGTCGACACGATCGCCTCCAACGTGGAGGACATCTCGACGAATGCGCGCGCACTGACCGCACTGTTCTCCGCGACGATGGGCTCCCCGCTGATCAAGGTGGCCGCCTTCTCCTACGGGGTGCGGAAGGCCATCAACGGCAAGAACGAGGACGAGATGCGCAAGCGCATCAAGCTTCAGATGAAGGCCGACAAGGCAGCGTCGAAGGCTGCCCGAAAGGCCACCAAGTGAGGCGGCTGTTCTACGTCGCCTTCGGTGCGACGGCGGGGGTTCTCGTCGTACGACGGGTCACCCAAGCTGCGCACAAGTGGACGCCGGAAGGACTTGCCGGACAGGCCACCGGAGTCGGCGGCCGGCTTTCCGAGTGGTGGGCGATCGTGCAGGAGTCCGCCGCCGCCCGCGAACTCGAGCTGCGTGAGGCCCTAGGCATCGACGAGCACCCGGCCGCATGAACCGCCCCACAAATCTGCTCGCTGCGCTCACAGCTCCCCGGGGGCCCCGGTGAAGAGCGAGGAGATTAAGGCTCGGTTCATCAAGTTCTTCGCGGACCGAGACCACACGGTTGTGCCGTCAGCGTCGCTGGTGCTCGATGACCCGACGCTGCTCCTCGTCAACGCCGGCATGGTCCCCTTCAAGCCGTACTTCCTCGGCCAGGAGCCGGCCCCGTTTCCGAGAGCGACCAGCGTCCAGAAATGCGTGCGCACCGCGGACATCGACATCGTCGGGACCAACAGCCGCAACGTGTCGTTCTTCCAGATGGCCGGCAACTTCTCGTTCGGCAACTACTTCAAGAAGCGGGCGATCCGCCTTGCGTGGGAGCTGCTGACGACGTCGATCGACGACGGCGGGTTCGGGTTCGACCCGCATCGCCTGTGGGCGACCGTCTACCTCGACGATGACGAGGCGTACCGGATCTGGACCGAAGAGGTCGGGATGCCCGCCGAGCGCGTCCAACGGCGCGGCCGCGAGGACAACTTCTGGTCGATGGGCGTCGCGGGCCCATGTGGACCGTGCTCGGAGATCTACTTCGACCGTGGGCCCGAGTACGGCCGTGACGGAGGACCGGTCGCCGACGAGGAGCGATACCTCGAGGTCTGGAACCTCGTGTTCATGCAGTACGTGCGGGGTGACGGCCCCGGGTACGACTACGTCGATCATCTGCAAGGCGAGCTTCCGGCGAAGAACATCGACACCGGCCTCGGCGTCGACCGCATGGCGGTGATCCTGCAGGGCGTCGACAACATCTTCGAAACCGACCTGCTCAAGCCGCTGCTCGACTGGGCGTCAGAACTGGCTGGGGAGCGGTACGGCGCGGATGCCGAGACCGACGTCCGGCTGCGGGTCATCGCCGACCACATTCGGACCGCGACGATGCTCATCGCCGACGGCGTCACGCCCGGCAACGAGGGCCGGGGCTACGTCCTGCGCCGCATGATCCGTCGGGCGATTCGCACCATGCGCCTGCTGGGGGTGGAGCAGCCGGCGATCGGCGACCTCATCGACCTCGCGGTCGAGATCATGACGCCGAGCTTCCCGGAGCTTGCCGACAGCGCCGCCCGGATCGAGGCGGTCGCGGTGCAGGAGGAGGAGGCGTTCCTCGCAACGCTGCGCACCGGTTCCGTCCTGTTCGAGCGGGTCACCCGCGACGTCCGAGACCAGGGCAGCCGAACGGTGTCCGGCGAGGATGCCTTCCAGCTGCACGACACGTACGGCTTCCCGATCGACCTCACGCTCGAGATGGCCCGTGAGCAGGGCCTCGAGGTCGACGAGGAAGGCTTCCGCCGCCTCATGAGCGAGCAGCGTGAGCGGGCGAAGAAGGACACCGCCGAGCGCAAGAGCGGGCGCGCGGACCTCTCTGTGTACCGGTCGCTGCTGGACCGTGGTCCCACGACGTTCACGGGATACGCGCAGGTCGAGGCAGAAGGCATCCTCACCGGGTTGCTGGTCGACGGCGCGATCGCACGCAGTGCCGGGGAAGGCGCAGACATCGAGGTCGCCCTGGATCGGACCCCCTTCTACGCCGAGTCCGGTGGCCAGCTCGCGGATCACGGCACGATCGAGCTGGCCGACGGCTCGCTGGTCGAGGTGTACGACGCGCAGAAGCCGGTCAGCGACCTCATCGTGCACCGCGGTCGGGTCGTGCGGGGTCAGGTGCGGGTCGGTGAGCCGGTGATCTCCGCGATCGACATCGAGCGACGCAAGGCCATCTCGCGTGCTCACACCGCGACTCACCTGGTTCACCAGGCGATCCGCCGTGCGCTGGGTGACAACGCCGCGCAGGCCGGCTCGCAGAACGACGCGGGGCGCTTCCGGTTCGACTTCACGTCACCCGGTGCGGTGCCGGACAGCGTCCTCATGGACATCGAGGCTGAGGTCAACGACGTACTGCTCGCTGATCTGACCGTGCGCGCGTTCGTCACGACGCAGGACGAGGCGAAGAAGATCGGTGCGATCGCGATGTTCGGCGAGAAGTACGGCGAGGCGGTGCGGGTCGTCGAGGTCGGCGACTATGCCCGTGAGCTGTGCGGCGGGACGCACGCGATGCGATCGGCGCAGCTCGGCCTCGTGAAGCTGCTGAGTGAGCGGTCGATCGGCACCGGCACCCGCCGGATCGAAGGCCTCGTCGGTGCCGACGCCTACGACTTCCTTGCGCGCGAGCACGTCCTCGTCTCGCAGCTGAGCGGTCTCATGAACGCCACACCGGAGGAGCTCCCAGAGCGCATCAGCGCGGTCATCGCCCGGGTTCGCGAGCTGGAGAAGGACGTCGAGCGACTCCGCGGTGCTGCGGTGATGGCGGGGTCGGGCGACCTCGCGGAGACCGCTACCGACGAGAACGGTGTGTCGGTCATCTCCCACCGGGCGCCGGACGGGACCGATGCCGATGGGCTTCGGAAGCTCGCTCTCGACCTTCGCAATCGGTTGGAGCAGCGGGGGCCAGCGGTGGTCGCCGTTGCCTCGATCGCCGACGACCGGCCCATCATCGTCGTCGCCGTGAACGAGTCCGCTCGCAGCCGTGGGATCCGCGCGGGTGAGCTCGTTCGGGAGGCGGCGGTAGTCCTCGGCGGTGGTGGCGGCGGTCGAGACGATCTCGCCCAGGGCGGTGGCACGAACGCGAGTGCACTCGACGACGTGATCCGCGACCTGCCGACCCTCGTCGGGCGCCGGGCCGGCGAATCTGGATGACGGCTCGGCCGTGGTGATGCTTGCGGTGCGGACAGGCGTGAGGCTCGGGGTGGACGTCGGGAGCGTGCGGGTCGGTGTCGCTGCCTGCGATCCCGCGGGCATTCTCGCCTCGCCGGTAGCGGTTCTCGCTCGCGACCGCAAGCGTGGTGCGGACCTCGATGAGCTCGCCCGCATCGTCGCCGAGCGGGAGGCCACGGAGGTGCTCGTCGGGCTTCCGCGGACGTTATCGGGCACCGACGGCGCGGCCGCTGACCTGGCCCGGGACTACGCGCGGCACGTCGCCCGGCGGGTTGCGCCCGTTACGGTCCGGCTGGTCGACGAGCGCCTGTCGACGGTCGAAGCCGCGCGCGGCCTGCGATCGGCAGGAGTGAGCGCCAAGGCCGGACGCGGCACGATCGACGCCGCCGCCGCCGCCGTGATCCTGCAACACGCCCTGGATGCAGAGCGCGCGACGGGGGTCGCCCCTGGTGAGATGGTGCAGGCGTGAGCTTCGACTGGATGGCGGACGAGCCGGACGAGCCGAATTCACGGCGTGCGGCGATTGTCGCGGCAGTGGGACTGCTCGTGCTGATCCTGGTGATCGCGATCTTCGTTGCGGGTCCGATCAAGCACCTCTTCGGATCCGGCGGCGACTACAGCGGGAACGGCACCGGTTCCGTGACGATCGTGATCAATCCTGGTGACTCGGCGACCACCATCGGCAACA
>JAFAZI010000143.1 GCA_019239875.1 Frankiaceae bacterium | reverse complement strand
CGGTGCGGAAGAAGACGCTGTGGCCGGTTCGATGCGACTTCGCGCGGTACATCGCGATGTCGGCGTGGCGAAGCAGGCCCGCCATGTCGCGGCCATGCTGAGGTGCGATGGCGACGCCGATGCTCGCGTTGACCTGCACGCTGACGTCCTCGAGCGCGAACGGCGAGGTGAGCTCGTCGCGGATGTCGAGTGCGACCCGCTCGGCGATGTTCTGCTCTGCACCGAGCAAGAGGACGGCGAACTCGTCACCGCCGAGGCGCACGAGGAGCGAGTCGGTGCTCGGCACGGCGGCTCGCAACCGACCGGCAACCAGGCGCAGGAGCTCGTCACCGGCGTGATGGCCGAGACTGTCGTTGACCTCTTTGAAGCGATCAAGGTCAAGCAGCAACAGTGCGGCGCGGGCCTCGTCCTCGGCAAGCACCTGCTCAGACCGCACATACAGCGCGCGACGGTTGCCGAGGTCGGTCAGGTCGTCGGTGAGCGCAAGCTGGTGGCTGTCAGCGAGGACCGCAGCTTCACGGAACGTCACGATCAGGCGTCCCAGTGCGACGAGGATGGTGGCTGCCGCCAGCCCGACCGCGATGGGGTGGATGTCGCCGTAGATCAGCAGCCCGAGGGCGCACAGCGTCGACACCATGGGTACGGCGAGCAAGGACCAGCCAGACAGCCGTAGGCCAGCCAGCCGATCCGGCCAGCCCGGCGCGAAGCCCATGCCGATCGTGCCGGCCACCCAGATCGCGTCGGTCAGCCCACCCGGTTGATAGGACTCATGGGCCGTAGCCACGACGTAGATACCGTCCGCGAGGACGAACAGCAACAGGCCGCCGGCAAATGTCCACAGCCCGACCGGCGGCCGCCAGTGGTAGAGGGACAAGGTCGCCACCAGCATCAGCAGCACGACGAGGTCGAGCAGCGGGTACGCGGTGGTGGTGATGATCGCGGCCGTACTGCCGGAGGTCGCGGCAAGCACCGGCCCCATGATCGCCGCCGCGGCGCCGGCGGTCGCAGCGAGGCCGCCGACGATCCCGTCGAGCCACAGGCTGAGGCTGAACCGCTTGAAGTGTTGCCGGACCATCAGAACGAGAGCCACGAAGGCGCAGGGATAGAAGCTCAGCCACAGGGCGTCGGCCAGCGACGGGAACGGCTCGGGGTCGAGCGGCCGGATGAAGATGGTCCAGTAGATGTTCCCCGCGCCGTACAGGGCGAGACCGACGGCAAGGACGAACCAGCTCGGCCGGAACGTGGTCGCCCGACGAGCGCGCTGGAACGCGACGGCTGGGGCGAGGCCGTAGACGACATTGTTGAGGACCCCGTCGAGCCACAGGTTGTAGCCGGGATGCGGACGGACGCCAGGGATGGTGGAGACGACGAAAGCAGTCAGCGCGAGGACAGCAAAAACCGTCAAGGCGTTCTTGCGTCCCACCCCTCGCACGGCGTCACGTCCTCCCGGTCTGTTCTGGCAGGTCGCGCCAGACACTTGTGCAGTTCAGTCATCGGCCCAACGAGCGGCGGTTCGCTGGGCTACGGGAGATCGCAAGGTTCGCCCGTTCGGAGCAATCTCGACCTGTTAATCGGACGAAACGTGATGATTCTTGACAGGTCGACCGGCCGAGCGGCCGAGCGAGTGCCGCGTCAGAGTGCGTTCAGCGACGAGACGAGCCATCGATCGCCGACGCGGGTCATCGTCACGCGGACCCGGCTCTGGTCGATTCGGGTCGTCGGAACCGATGAGCCGGGGTTCTGGCGGACGGTCGCCTGGTCGACGAACAGCAGGACCACGACGTCATCTGGCGTGGCACTCACGACCCCTGAGAACCCAACGGTTGCCTGAACGATCGCCTTGAGCTGGCCAGCCTCGGTGAGCAGCCGAGGCGCGCTCGCGGCGTACTCCTTGGCGAACTCGCCCGTGAGATCGGCCTTGGCTGCCTTGATGTCCGCATCAAGGGATCGGTAGTCGTAGGACAGGATCGTGTGCACCGCCGATTTCGCTGCCGCCACCGCGTCGCTCGCGTTCGGGTTGGTGAGCGCTCCGATCTCGGACTGCGCTGGCGCCCGCTCTGCCAGCGTCACACCGGCGCCAGCAGCCACTAGCCAGTTGAGCGCCATGATCGCCACCGCGGCGCGACCGATCGGGCGGCTCATTGCGGCTGACCCTCGAAGGAGACGTCGCTTGCGAGCCAGCGGCCGTTCTGCCGTTGCAGTGTCACGACGATCCGGTAGTGCTTCACCACGCCGGATGGCCCCAGGTCGCTGCCACTCACCGTCGCGTCGGCCGCCACGACCGCCGTGGCGGTGTCGCCACTCAAGGACGTGAGCCCGGCCGAGAGGATCATGCCGGTCGAGGACGAGTGGTTCGGTCCGAGGGTGCTGGACAGCTGCTGCTTCTGCTTCTCGAACTGGCTGCGAAGCTGACCGGTGGCGCCGGCGAGAATCCGGGCGAGGTCGGCGTCCGCGCTCTGGTAGCGGATCGTCGTCAGTGCGAGCGACTCGCTTCGCGCCGCCGCGAGCGCCGCGACTTCAGTGGGGCTCGCCGATGACGCGTTCGGCGCGTCAGCGTTGCGCGTGACGGCGCCGATGGCGGTCGCGGCAGCGGCAAGCACGAGGAAGGTCGCCGCGCCGACCACGAGCGGTCGATCGCGTGGTGCAACTGTCACGAGAGCGGCCCGAACACCAACCACAGCCACGACTGGTCACCCATGACGCGCCGCTGACCGCCGGTCGACCCGAGGAGGTACTGGTGGCCGTCGGGACCCACGAAGGACACCCCGGACTTGGAGACGGTGCCGAGGGAGGTGGCGACCGAGCTTGCCGAATCACCCGGCGCGCCGCCCGGAAGACCAGCGTTGTTCTGGTACGACGGCTCATCGCCGAGCAGCTTGCCATCGGGTTCGGGCGCCATCCGGGACCCCCGGACGTTGACGCCGGAGGAAGTAGGTGAATCGCAGAACGCCTTGTATCTGACGCTCGGGTACTTCAGCTGAGTCGGTAGTCGACGCTTGGACTTCTTGACATAGCCGACGTCGCACGGCGGACCGTCGTTCGACGGCGGTACCGGCACCCCAAAGCGCGTCGACCCGTTGTTGGGGAACAACCCGTAGGACGTCGCGACGACGTACGGGTAGATGATGAGAACCTGCCGGATCGCGGGGATGCGGACCGCAGTCACCTGGCCGACCGACACCAGGTTGTTGAGAACGATCGGCAACGTCGCGTCGATGCTGTGAATCGCCTTGGTCAGCTGGTTCGCAGCCGGATCGCCGTTCGCGATCAGCTTGCGGAGATCGCTGTCGCTGCTTCGAAGCGTGTCGGTGAAGGATGCGAGGTGCCGCGAGAAGGCCACGATGTCGTTCGACAAGTCGTTCTGGGTGTCGAGGACCGTGCCGCCGTGGTTGAGCAGACTGATGGTCTTGGGAAGGTCGGTCTGCGCGGTCTGGATCAGCGAGTTCGTGGCGTCGAGCATGCGGCGCAGTGTCGGGCCAGTGTTGTCGAACGTCGTACCCAGCTCGTCCACGAGCCGTCGAAGCTTGCCGATCGGGACGGAGTTGACCAGCTTGTCGACGCTCACCAGGACGTCCTGGCTGTTGACCGGCAGGCTGGCCGCAGAGCCCTCGATCACGCTGCCGCCGTGGAGGTAGGGCGGCGAATCGGTGGTGGGGCGCAGATCGACGTACTGCTCGCCGATCGCGGAGCCGTCGGCGACGACGGCCGTGAGGCTCGAGGGGATGTCGAGCTTGGTCTTGACGTTGAGCGCGACGCGGATCCCATCCGGGCGCAGCGTGATGTCACCGACCCGGCCGACCTCCACACCGCGGTAGGTGACACTCGCCGTCGTGAAGATGCCGCCGGAGTTGGGCAGGTCGAGATACGCCGTGTAGGAGTGCTGCCCGACCAGGCCGGAACCGAAGCCGAGGAAGCTCACCAACAGGTAGCCGACGCCGAGCAGGGAGACCAGCGCGAAGACGACGGACTTGACGAGGACGGCGCGGGTGATCACTGCAGCACCTGCTTGAGCAGCTGCGTCAGCACCGAGGTGGACGGTGGCGCTGACTTCCTGTTCTTCTGACTGCTGGTGCCACTGGCCGGCAGCTGGCTGCCTTCCAGAAGGTTCACGAGCGACTTGGCGGACAGGTCGAGGGTGAGTGACAGGTTGCCGTAGTCACCGGCGTACTCGTTCTCCACGCTGTCGGCCGTCGGGTACGTGATGAGGATCTCGAGCGTCTTCGGGATGACCTTGCCGACCCGTGAGAGCTTGTCGAGGGTCGGGCGGAGGTTGGCGAGGTTGGCGAGCAGGTCCCGCTGCGAGGCGTTCTCGACGTTGACCGCCACATGCCCGAGGTGCTTGACCGACACGAGCATCGTCGTGAGGTCCTTGCGGTCCTGGGTCAGCACCCGCAGTGCGGTCGGCACGTGCTCGACGGTGGACGTCAGGGTGTTCTCCTGCGCCCGGACCGTCTTGGCGAGATCGTCGACGCCCTGGATCGCACGGATGATCTGTGCTTTCTGGGCGTCGAGACCTGCCGCGAAGACGTCGAGCTGATGCAACAGGTCACGCGAGACGCCGGTGCGGCCGTCCAGCGCGGTGTTCAACTCATGCGCGATGGTGTTGACCTGCTCGACACCACCGCCGTTGAGCAGCGTCGACAGCGCACCGAGCACCTCCTCGACGGTCGCGTCTCGCGACGTCTGGGGCAGACCGATGTTGTCGCCGTCGGACAGGGTGCCGGTCGGTATCCCCGCGGTGGGCGGCTCGAGCTCGACGAACTTCTCACCGAGCAGGCTCGTCTCCTCGATCTGTGCCGTCGAGTTCTCCGGCAGCTTCGCGCGATTGCTGATCTGGCAGGTCACGACGGCGTGACCATTCGTCACATCGATCTTCGTGACGTGACCCATCGTGGCCCCATTGACCTTGACCGCCGAGTAGGGCACCAGGTCCAGGACGTCGGTGAAGTCGGCGGTGATCGTGTAGGTGTCGGAGCCGGTGCCCGCGGCACCGGGCAGCGGCAGCGAGTAGATGCCTCCAAAGCCGCCGCAGCCGCCAAGGGTCACGACAGCGCCTGCGGTCATCGCCGCCACCCGCAGCCGGCGGCCGATCACGGCTTCGCCTTCGTCGATGGCGGAATCGAGAGGCCCTTGAGAATCGACAGGGCCTGCAGGCACTGCTTGGCTTGATCCGGGGAGGCACCGACCGAGGTCAGCAGCTGGCACACGAACACCGCCGGGTTGTCACCGATCGTGTTGAAGTTGAACCGAGCGTTGTAGGTCCGCTGCGATGGCGTGTACATGTGCGGGTAGTTGCTGATGCCGGTGGCACCGATGTCGACCATGTGGGCGAGCAGGGTCCGCTCACGGGCCAGGATCGTCGACACGGTGGCCAGCCCGTGCACGTCGGTCGCGAGCGCCTTGCGGTTGCCACGGACGAAGGTCGACACCTCAGCCAACGAGATCTGCAAGTTGTGCAGCGCGGCGGCGAACGCCGCACGCTCATTGTCGAGCTGGCCCGACACGCGGGTGAGCTCCGAGGCGAAGCTCCGCGTCTGCGAGTCGTGCGCGGCCAGCGTCTGGGTGAACGCTTCGAGGTTGTCGACGGTCGACACCAACGAGCCGCGATTGTCGTTGAGCGTCTGCACCAGCGCCGACAGCCGGTGGAACATGGCGTTCGCTTTCGCGCCCTGGCCGTGCAGGTTCGCCTCGCCGACCGCAATCGCCCGAGACAACGCTCCGTGCTTGTTGGCACCGTTCGGTCCGAGCGCCTGCGTCAAGGTGAACAGGTTGCGATTGAGCTCGTCCAGCTCCACCGGTACGGCGTTGTTCTGCATCGCGATCGTCGCCCCGTCGGCGAGGACGCTCCCGCTGCTGTAGACAGGGGCGAGCTGGACGACGCGATCGGCCACGAGGGTGGGATCGAGCACCACCGCCGAAGCGTCGGCGGGGACCTTGTGTGAGGCGTCGTAGGACAGCACGACCTTCACGCGGTCGCCGACCGGCGTGACGGACTTGACCGAGCCGATCCGCACTCCGAGCACGTCGACGTCGGATCCGGCGTAGACATGCACGGCTTCGGGGAAGTAGGCGATCGCCGTCTTCTGCTTCGGGCCTTTCGTCAAGGCATGGACGCCGAGGGCCAGCAGTCCGACGACGAGGACCCCGACGATCGCCCTCGCGAGCAGGGTGGTGGTGCGGCGGCTCACGGCGCACCACCCAGCCCGAGCAGGTCATCGAGGGTCTGCGGCGTCCTGCCGGACGGCTTCGCGTTACCGAGCGGCGTGACCGGGTTGATGACGTTGATAGCGGTCCCGTCGAACCATGGTCCCGACCCGGTCGCGTCGACCTCGCCTCGGACGAAGACGTACAGCTCTTGGATGATCTTAGTGAGGTTGTCCTGGTTGTGATTCAGCAGCGCGAGAACGCCGTGCAGGTGGCGGAGCATGGGATGCAGGGTTGCCTGGTTGTCATGGACGAGACCGGTCAGCTGCATCGCGAGCCGGGAAGTGTTGGTCAGCAGGTCCGAGATCACCTGGCGACGCTGATCGAGCATCGTCAGCAGCTTGTCGCCGTCGCCGAGGATCTGCGTGAACTGACCGCGGCGCTGAGCCAGGATCGCGGTCAGGTTCGAGGTGTGGTGCAGCAGCTCTCCCAGCGCCGCGTTGCGGGACGCGATCGTTTCCGAGAGCCGGCTTAGACCGGAGATCGTCGAGCGAAGCGGCTTGGGAGAGTTCTGGAAGGTGGTCGACAGCGTGTTCAACGCCGTCTCGAGCCGCTTCGTCTTGATCGCGCCGGCGGTCGTCGCGAGGTCCTGCAACGCGGGCTCGACGTCGTACGGCGAGGTGGTTTGAGCGAGCGGGATCTGGAACCCCGTTGACACCTCGGACGTACCGTCCGGTTCCAGCGCAAGGTACTTGTTGCCGAGCAGAGTGGCGATCTGGATCGACGCCTTCGTGTCGGTACCCAGGTGAACGTGTGAGTTGGTGATGCGGAAGTCGACCTTGACGTGCGTGTCCTCCAGGGACACCGACTTGACCTTGCCGACGGGCACGCCGCCGATCTCGACCTGATCGCCCGGACGCAGGCCAGCCGCTTCGGAGAATGCCGCGCTGTAGCTGCGACCGGAGTTGAACGGCAGGTTGGTCAGGTTGAACGAGAGCGCGACCATGCCGATCAAGACGACGATCGCCACCCACCCGAACGGCGTCGGGTTCATGTCGCGGAACTGGCGGAACGTGCTGCCGCGGGCCGGGCTCATCGCACGCACCTCTGTGCCTGGTTGATGGACGGCTGCGTCTTCGTCCCGTCCGGCAGGATGAAGTTCACGCCGCACACGTAGAAGTTGAGGAAGGCCCCGTAGCTCGCCTCCGGCGTCGCGACCTTCAGCTTGAACGGCGTGTAGGTGAGGAAGTGCCGGATGATCTGTTGGCTCTGCTTCGAGTCGAGCTTCTCGGCAAGCACGCCGAGATGTTGGATGTCGGCCTTGAGGTTCGGCCGGGCCTTGGCGAGCAGGGACTGCGTCGTACCGGCGAGCTGGTCGATGCTCGTGAGCGACCGGCCGATGGCTCCGCGGTCCGCCGACAACCCGGTGATGAACTGCTGCAGGTTGTCGATCAGGGCCGAGACCTGCTGGTCGTGCTGATCGAGCGGGCCGAGGACGCCGTTGAGGTTGTCGATCACCTCACCGATCAGCTGGTCACGGTTGCCGAGTGACTTCGTCACGGACCCGACCTCGGTGAGAAGCGAGTCGACCGTGCCGCCTTCGCCCTGGAGCACCTGGATGAGGTTGTAGGACAGCGTGTTCACCTGGTCGGCGCTGAGTCCCTGCAGCAGCGGCCGGAAGCCGTTGAACAGCTCGGTGAGGTTGAGCGCCGGCGACGTCCGCGTGTCCGGGATGAGCTGCTCGGGATTCTGATTCGGGCCTTCGGGCGCGTCGAGGACTGCGAGGTAACGCTGGCCGATCAGGTTGCGGTACCGAATCGCAAACTGTGTCGTGGTCCAGACGGGTACGTCGTCGTGGACGCTGAACGAGACTTCGGCCTCGCGGTTGTCGTAGAGCGAGATGCCCGAGACGGTGCCGACTCGAACCCCCGCCTCCCGGACCTCATCACCCGAGTGAAGGTTGCTGGCGTCGACGAAGAGGGCCTTGAAGCTCCGGGACGAGTGGTTGTCGACGTTTGCGATCGTGGTCGCGAGCAGGGTCGTGGCAGCAACCGTGAACACCGTGAAGATGAGGACGCGAATCCCCGACGCAAGGGTGCTCATCGGCAGCACCACACTCTGACGGCGGGCAGGCGCCTCATTTGAGGTTCACCCCGTTCCCACGAGCGAGTGGGCCCCAGAGCAGGTCGGCGATGTCCGGCACCTTGGTCGAGCTGAGACCCAGGATCGGGCCGAGCAGCTGATTGAGGATCGAACGTTCCTTCTTGGTCCCAGCGTCTCCCATCGACGCCGAGCCCCGCGCGGACTGCCCTTTCGTCGCTGACGTGCTGCCGACCGGACCGGGTTGGCCCTGGGCCGCGAACCGCGGATCGTCCTGCGTGCCGTCCTTGTAGCGGATGACCGGCAGCCGGAGCTTCGGATGTGGCAGCCCGTAGCAGTTGGGCCCACGGGTGTCGCCGAACTCCGGCAGGTCGATCGGGTACTTGTAGGTCGGGAACGCCGGCACGAACTCGACGACCACGTGCGCCGCATGGTTCAGGCCGGGCGGCCCAGTCGGAACCGCATCATGGATCCGAGGCGCGAGACCGGCGTCGCCGCGGAAGAAGCAAGGGAACTCAGGCGAATACCTGGCGAGCAGCGCTACCACGTCGCGGTTGACGGCGTTGACCTGCACGATGTTCGTCGCGTTCTGCTTCAGCAGGTCCCGGGTCGTCAACGACGCGGTCGTGACGTCCGCAAGGAGGCGCTCGATCTGTGCTTGCTGGTCGACCACCGTGTTGCTGGTCACGACGAGGTTGTCGAGCATTCGCAGCAGCGAGTCGGCCGCCTGGTTGTAGGTGTGGGAGACGCTGGCCAGCGCGGTGACGTCGTGCTTGAGCTGCGACAGGTGCGGGTTCAGGCCCTTCAGATAGGCATCGAGGTGCTCGACGGTCGCACCCAGCTCGTTGCCGCGCCCGTGCAGCGCAGTCGCGATCGCGTTCAGCGTGCTGTTCAGCTTCTGCGGCCGCACCGCTTGGAGGACCGGCAGCAGGTCATTGAGCGCCTTGTCGATCTCGAGGGCGGACGTCGTGCGATCGATCGTGATGACGGAGCCATCATGCAACCGCGAGCTCGACGGTTGCGCCGGGAGCACGAGATCGACGTACTTCTCGCCGAACAAGGTCTTCGGAATGATTCGGGCCAGCACGTTGTCCGGGATGTCCTTCAACATGCTCGGCTTCATGTGCAGGTGGAGCTCGGCGCCGGTGCCGTCGGACGTGATCGACGACACGGTGCCGACGTTGATGCCTCGCAGTTTCACGTCCGAGCCGGGGAGCAGCTGCTGACCGGCGCGCTCCACCTGCACCGTGACATCCGCCTTCGGCGTGAGCAGCTGCGCGAAGGCCACCAGGCAGAGGGCAACCAAGCCCCCGATCACGACCAGCGCAACCACGCCATACGTCCGGTACGGGTGCCGGCCGGGGCCGCTCATCCGGCGATCCGAACCGTGACCTGCGATCCGTAGATCGCGAGGTCGAGCAGGAGGTCGATCGCCACGATCGACGTGATGACCAGCCGCACGGATCGACCGACCGCAACTCCCACACCAGCCGGCCCACCGCTCGCCTGATAGCCGTAGTAGCAGTGGAACAAGATGATGATCAGCGCGAAGACCATCACCTTTCCGAACGAGATGTAGATGTCGCTACGCGGCAGGAATTCAGTGAAGTAGTGGTGGTAGGTGCCAGAGGACTGGCCGAACAGCTTCGTGGTGATCAGCTGCGTCGAGAAGTACGACGAGAGCAGACCGAGGACGTAGAGCGGGATGACCGCGAGCATCCCAGCGATCACGCGAGTGGTGACGAGGAACGGCAGCGACGGGATCGCCATCACCTCGAGCGCATCGATCTCCTCGCTGATCCGCATCGCGCCGAGCTGCGCGGTGAAACCGCAGCCCACGGTCGAGGACAGCGCGATCCCCGCGATGATCGGTGCGATCTCACGGGTGTTGAAGTAGGCCGAGATGAACCCGGTGTAGACCGCGGCACCCAGGCCGTTCAGCGAGGTGTAACCCTCCTGGCCAACCTCGAGACCCGTGAAGAAGGTCATGAACACGACGATCACGACGGTGCCGCCGATCACCGCGAGCGCGCCGGTGCCGAACGCCACCTCCGACAGCAGCCGCAGCGTCTCCTTCTTGTATCGGCTGAGGACCTTGAAGGTCCAGCTCAACGCACGCCCCGAGAACGCCGCCTGCTGACCCAGTGCGTCGAGTGCGGCGGAGATCCGTTCCCACACCTTGACGAATGGGCGCAGCGCCGCAGGCACGACGACGGCCGGGGCGCGGGGCCCGTCTTCGGCTGGCGTCGATGTCATGGCGTCAAAGCGCCTTCTGTGGAACGAGTTGCTGGTAGACCGACGTCGCGAGGAAGTTGATCGCGAACAGCAGCATGAACGTGAAGACGACAGACTGGTTCACCGCGTCGCCGACGCCCTTGGGCCCACCTTTCGCGGTCAGGCCCTTGTAGGACGCGACCAACCCCGCGACCAGGCCGAAGATGACGGCCTTCACCTCCGCTTGAATCAGGTCGGCGAGCTGCGCGAGCTCGGTAAAAGACCCGAAGTATGGCCCAGGAGTGCCGTGCTCGAGCACCACGGAGAAGAAGTAGGAGCCTGCCACGCCGACCACCGAGACGAGGCCGTTCAAAAGCAGCGAGACGAACATGACGGCCATCACACGCGGAACCACGAGGCGATGGATCGGGCTGATGCCGAAGACCTCCATCGCGTCGATCTCGTCGCGGATCTTGCGTGCGCCGAGGTCCGCACAGATCGCCGACCCCGCCGCGCCGGCGATGATCAGTGCCGTCACGATCGGGCTGGCCTCACGGACCACGCCGACGACGGAGGCCCCACCGTTCAGCGAGGGGGCGCCGAGCTGCCGGATCAGAGCACCGGTCTGCAACGCGATGATGGCGCCGAACGGGATCGCCACGAGGCAGGTGGGCAAGATCGACACGCTCGCCACGAACCAGCACTGCTGAATGAACTCCCGCCACTGGACCGGTCGGCGGAAGGCGGCGCGAATCGTGTCCATCGACATCTGGACGAAGCTGCCGGTCTCGCGGACCAGCGGGTTGGACACGGCCACGGCATGACTATGCCACCCGTCCTGTAGAACCGTCCGGTGGTGACCCTCGAGCCGGCCGGTGTCCGTAGGCAGGCGCTCTCGGTCGGGTTGGCCACCGCGCTCTACGGGATCAGCCTCGGCGCGGTCGCCGTCGCGAGCGGGCTCAGCGTGCTCCAGGCCTGCCTGACCTCGCTCCTGCTCTTCAGCGGCGGTTCACAGTTCGCCCTGGTCGGCGTGCTCGGCAGTGGTGGCAGCGTGTGGGCCGCGGTCGCCGCGTCGAGCCTGTTGGGGATCCGCAACGGCCTGTACGCCCTTCAGATCAACGCAGCGATCCGGCCGCAGGGCTGGCGCCGGCCAGCCGCCGCGCAGCTCACGATCGACGAGTCGACCGCTGTTTCCGTCGCGCAGTCAGACGACGCGGGGCGACGCCTCGGGTTCTGGCTCACCGGCCTGACGGTGTACGTCGGCTGGAACCTCATGACCCTGCTCGGAGCCCTCATCGGCCGGTCCATCGGCGATCCGAGGACCTACGGGCTGGATGCGGCCGCGGCGGCGGCCTTCCTCGCGCTCGTGTGGCCACGGCTGCGACATCGCAGTGGTTTGCAGATCGCGGCGCTCGGCGCCGTCGTGGATCTCAGTCTGGTGCCGGTCCTCCCTGCCGGCCTGCCGATCGTTGCGGCCGGAGCGGTCGGCCTGGTGGCCGGCCTTCGGCAGGTGTCGCGATGAGCGCCAGTTGGACCGCCGTACTGCTGGCCTCGGTGATCGCGTTCGGCCTGAAGCTCAGCGGCTACCTGATCCCGCCACGCTGGTTGGAGCAGCCGCGGATCTCGTCGGCACTCACGGTGCTGCCCGCCGCGTTGCTGGCGGCGCTGGTGATGACGCAGACCTTCGCGACCGGCCGGCACCTCACGGTCGACGCGCGCGTGATCGGTCTCGTCGTCGCGGCCATCGCTCTTTCGCGGCGGGCACCCTTCATCGTCGTCGTTGTGCTCGGTGCCCTAGCGGCCGCTGCTACGCGGGCGGCCGGCTGGGGATGAAGATCGGACTGGTCAGCGACTCCATCGCGAGGTCATTCCGGCACAACGTGCTGCGCGAGCCTACAAAGGCATCGCACCCAGCTGCGCGCAGCTGCTTGGCGTCGTCGGCGAGCAGCTCAGCCCGGACGAAGCGCGCAGCGTGCGGGACGCCATCACGGCCGAGTTCGAAGGTCAGGGTGCCTGATGCCGGTAGCGGCAGCTGCACCTCGCCACGATCGGTCACGATCCGTACTTGTGAGCCAGGCAGCGCGTTCACCGTCTCCAGCCGATAAGTCGCGCGCTGTGTCGACGTCGAACCCGGGATCGCCTCGAATCCACCGTCGTGGTCCGTGTCAGCCTCGAGCAACAAGCGCGGACCCGCCTCCGACGGTGGCAGCGTCGACACGTAGGTGTGGTGGGCGCGAAGTCCGGCGAGGACCCCACGGACGGTCCGATGCCGGACGAACACCCACGTCGTCGGGTCCCCGATCCCCTGCACGGCATCGGTCGAGCGCCAGTGGGAGTCGCTGCCACCGGTGACTGCCACCTGGTCACCGCGCCGGAGGAAGCCGTCGTACCACCGCAACGAGAAGTCGTTGTCGTTGCTGCTGGGCAGCGGACTCTGGAACGCCCAGGGTCCGATGTTCCACACCTCGACAGTGTCGGGAACCAAGGTGCGCTGATAGGCGCCCAGCCACGAGCGGTCACTCGGATGGTTGATCTGGAACACGCCACCGGCGCGACGCAGGCCGCGGGCGACGGCATGCATGCCGCGTGACGATCGGTCGTCGACCGCGGCGTCACACTCGATTGTTCGGTGGCGCAACGCGCCATGGTTCCCGTAGCACCGACGCGCGCCGAGCATCTGAACATGCCCTGCCTGCGAGTTCTCGTATCCAGGAACCACGATGAACGCCGGGTGGGAGCGCTGCCAGGCGAGGGCGCTCGGATCGTGCTGGTTGACCACGTTGTTGTGGTCCGTGAGCGCGACGAAGTCCAGTCCCCGATCGTGTGCCTCGGCCAACCTGTCGGCCGGGGCGTAACCGATCGTGTACGGCGCCTCGCACCGGGTCCTGGCGGAACGTGATCGCTTCGACGGATCCCACGCGGTAGA
>JAFAZI010000148.1 GCA_019239875.1 Frankiaceae bacterium | reverse complement strand
CCTGATCGGTCTGGTCGCGTTGGCCCACTACGTGTTCCACATGGGCGAGGTGCTCTCGTTCTGGCTCGCGTACATCCTCACCCGCCCGCTCGGCGCATCACTGGGTGACTACCTCCTCCAGAAGCCGGCCGACGGTGGTCTCGGCCTTGGCACCGGACTCACGACGTTCACCTTCCTCGCCATCATCATCGGGCTCGTGGCCTACCTCACCGTGACGGGTGCGGACGTCGAGACCGCCGACGACGGCGAGACTCGGCTACACGGCGAAGACGCCGTGCTCCTCCTCGAAGACTGACGCCGCCGCGGCGGATAGGCCTGCCTGCCGAGATCAGAAGGAGCCCCGTTGTCCACGTCGACCTGTTACAGGCTGAGCGGTCCGGCGCCCGACTCCGCTCTTGCGCCATGAGGGCCGCCAACGAGATCGCCCGATTCGCCCTCGAGTCGTCATCCTCGCCGCGTTCTCCCTCACTGCGGCCGCCGCCTTGGACGGCTGGCCTCGATATCCACTGCCCTCATCACAGTGGTCCTGGCCGCCAGCTCTGGGACGTGCCCATCGCACCACGATCAGGGCACCGCGCACGCGGTCCGGGCGCCTTGTGGTCGAATCGTGCCTCTTCAACGCCGGGCGGGGCTCCACGCTTGGCCGACAAATGCCCACGTCAGACCGTGAACTTTTGCGCACCGTGAGAAACTGAAGACGTCGTCGTCCGTCGAACGCATCGCCCCGACATGTGCACCGACTCGGTCCAGCCACCGGGGGCGGAAGAAACCGGGACCGGAGCCTGCCACACTTCTCCCGTGGAGGTCTGCTTCCTCGGAACCGGCACTCCCAGCCCCGACCCCCTCCGGTGCGGTTCCGGCGTGGCGGTGATCAGCCGGGACGCGAGCTGGGTTCTGGTCGACTGTGGTCGGGGCGTCACGCACCGGGCGCTCGAGGCTGGTCTCGATCTCGGCTCGCTGATCGCGGTGCTGCTCACGCATCATCACTCCGACCACGTCAGCGACCTCGCGACCCTTGCGATCACGCGGTTTGTCGCCGGCGCGCCGAGTGCGCTCCGGGTCGTGGCACCGGCCGGGCCGTGCCGGCGCTTCGCCGAGACGTGCCTCGATGGCTTCGAGGACCAAGCCTTCTACTCGCAGCGCACGGCCGGGGTCTCGGAGCGACCGGCTGTCGGTGCGCAGGGATTCGTGCCGTCGATCGCGCCAGCCAGGGTCCTCGGCGAGGGCGGGTGGGTGGTTCTGAGCGCGCAGGTCGATCACGGACCGATCGAGTCGGCAACGGGTTACCGCATCGAGCTCGATGGGCTCGCCGTCGCGGTCAGCGGTGACACCGTCGTCTGCGACGGGATCAGAAACCTCGCCTCGGGGGTCGACCTCCTGGTGCACGAAGCTCTCCTGAGCGAACGCAGCTCGGCAGAGGCCTTGGCGTGGAACGCGAGCGCCTGCTCGGTCGGTTCACTCGCAAACGATGCGCAAGTCGGACAGTTGGCGCTCACCCACTTGCTGCCCACGCCCCGTGGCGAGGGCGAGGAGCGGTTGTTCGTCGAGGAGGCGAGGAGCGGCGGGTTCACCGGGCGGATCGACGCCGTGTCGGATCTCGACCGCATGTCCGTCGGCGTTCGGGGGAACCACAACCTCAGGAGGCGGTGATGCCGAGGATTGATCGACACGACGTCGGCGGAGGGGCCTATGGGGTTGCGATGGGCTACTCCGGCGAGGTGTGGGTCACGCTGGCGGATGCGTCGGCTCTGGCTCGGATCGATCCGGACGGAGCGGTCGATCGCTTCGACCTCGATCGCCCCGATTCTCGTCCGATGGTGCTCGTGCCAGGAGTGGATGACGACCTCTACTTCAGCTGTGGAGACGGCCGCATCGGCCGCGTCGATCGCGACGGTCGGGTGACCTCCCTGCCGATCCAGCTGCCCGCCGCGCCGTATGGCCTGTGCGTCCCGGGTCTGGGCAGGCTGTGGTGCGCCTTGCTCAGCGAGGATCGGATCGTTCGGCTCGAGGGTGACCACATCGCTGAATCGATCTCCACCCCACCGGGTGCGATGCCGTCGCTTCTGGTTGCGGATCCGAACGGAATGCTGTGGTGCACGATGCACGGGGCCAACGCGATCGGGGCGATCGCCGGCGGCCGTCTCCGCGTGATCCCGCTCCCGACCGCGAGCGCCGGGCCGGTGGGCATAGCGGCGACGACCGACGGTGTTTGGTTCACCGAGATCGCCGCGGGTCGGATCGGGCACATCACCGGCGGCGGCGACGTCGAGGAGTTCGACCTCGGTGACCCGGAGTGCCGCCCGCACGCGGTGGTCGACGCGAGCGACGGCGGGTGCTGGGCGACGCTATGGGCGGCCAGCGCCGTCGTCCGTGTCGACTCCGCGGGCCTTGTCACCGATCGCGTCGAGCTTCCCTCCGGGTCCGAGCCCCACGGTCTCGCGGTCGGCCCAGACGGATCGGTGTGGGTGGCGCTGGAGACTGCGCGGGCGGTCGTGCGGATCACCATCGGCCCTTGACCTCATGCGGCGTCGAGCGCCGGCTCGCACTCGTCGACGGAGGGCCCCTCGACGGCGACCCTACCGTCGAGGTCGAGGTCCGGCAGCAGGCGGTCGAGCCACCGAGGTAGCCACCAGTTGGCCGAGCCGAGGAGGCTCATCGTCGCGGGCACGAGGACGAGCCGGACGAGTGTGGCGTCGATGAGCACGGCCACTGCGAGCCCGACGCCGAACATCTTGATGGTCACGTTGTCGCCGGGGATAAACGCGCCGAACACGCTGATCATGATCAGGGCGGCCGACGTGATCACGCGGGCCGTGGTCGACAGCCCATCGACGACCGAGGTGTGGCTGTCGCCGCTGCGCACGAACTCCTCCCGCACCCGTGACAGCAGGAACACCTCGTAGTCCATCGAGAGCCCGAACAGGATGGCGAACATCATCATGGGCACGAACGGGTTGACCGGGATCGTGTTGTCGAGGCCGATCAGATTCTTGGCCCAGCCCCACTGGAACACGGCGACGACCACGCCGTAGGCGGCGCCGATCGACAACAGGTTCAGCAGCGCTGCCTTGAACGGAACGAGGACCGACCGGAACACGATCATCAGCAAGACGAACGAGAGCGCCACGACCGCGCCGATGAAGAACGGCAGTCGGGCCGAGATCCGCTCCGTGAGGTCGGTGATCATCGCTCGACCCGTCAGGGATGCGTGCGCACCCGTTCCGCGCATCGCGGCGGGGAGCACGTCGGCTCGAAGATGTCGGACCAGCTCGTCGGTTGCCGCGTCCTGCGGCGACGTCGTCGGCTCGACCTTCAGGACCGCGGTGTCGCCAGCCCGGTTGAACTGCGGCGGGCTCACTGCCGCGACACCTCGATCGGATTCGAGCGCTTCATGGAGCCGTGCGACCGCCACGCGGTCACCTGCTGTTGGCGTCTGGACGACGGCGACGATGGGCCCGTTGAAGCCCTTGCCGAAGCTGGAGACGAGCAGGCCATACGCCCTGCGCTGGGTCGACGACGGTGCCGCGTTGCTGTCGTCGGCGAGGCCGATCCGCATGTGGAACACCGGGAGGGCGATCGCGCACAGCACGAGCAGGCTCATCGCGGCGTAACGGACCGGGTGTAGTCCGACGTGGTGGGCCCACCGTCCCGAGAGCGTCTGGTGGGAGGGCGTCGTGAGGTGCGACCGGCGATGGATCGACAGCTTGTCGATCTTGGTCCCGACCAGGCCGAGCAGTGCGGGGAGCAACGTGACCGCTGCGGCCATCGCGACGACCACGATGATCGCGATGGCGACGCCCATGATCGTGACCGCTGGCAGCCCGGCCACCACGAGGCCGAGGATGGCGATGACGACCGTCCCACCGGCGAAGAGCACAGCTTTACCTGCCGTGGCGTTGGCAACACCGGCCGCGTCGGCGACGGTTGCGCCGTCACGTAGATGCTGGCGGTGTCGGGTGACCACGAACAACGCGTAGTCGATGCCGACCCCGAGGCCGATCATCATGCCGAGCATCCCTGACACCGAGGGCACGTCGGTGAGCCCGGCCAAGATCCCCATGCCGGCGCTGCCGACGAGGATGCCGACGAACGCCGTGGCGATCGGGATCCCCATGGCCATTGCCGATCCGAACGCAACCAGGAGCACGATGATCGCGACCAGGACGCCGAATCCCTCCGAGCCCGACGCGCCCTGCTTGGCGTTCATGATCGAGCCGCCGATCTCCGCCTGCAGACCGTCGTGCCGCGCAATGGCGACCGCGCGTTGCGCATCCGTCGCGTGCGCGGCCTTCAGCGTCTGCACGGAGTAGTTGACGTCGACGTATGCAGTGCGCCGGTCCGGTGAGAGAGCACCGGCTTGCGGATTGAACGGATCCGACACGGCTACCACGTCGGCGCCGGCGGCCAGCGCCCGGCGCGTGTCATGGATGGCCGTTCGTGCCCGGGAATCGGTCAGCGGGACCTTCGTCGAGTGGAAGATGACCCGACCGCTGGCGCCAGCACGAGCCGGGAAGCGCGCGGTCAGGATGTCGGCCGCGGTCTGGGACTCGACGCCGGGCACGCGGAAGTTGTTGTTCAACGGTCCGCCCACCGCGGCTTGGATGCCGAACACCATCGCGGCGGACGCAAGCCAGATCCCGAGCACCCGGAACGGGTGCTGAGCACAGCGTCGGCCGAGGTTGAAGAGGAACTCGGACATGGGATGACTCCTCGGGTGTGAGCGTCCGCGGCTGCGGACCGGCGCTCACCATCGGGGATCGTCCTGTCCGGGCGCTGGCGACACGCGGTCGATCAGAGGCAGACAACCGACAGGTCGGCGGCAGGACGTCGTCCGACGCTCGGCACATGACCATGCATCCGTCTCACACCTACGACATCGCCAAAGACCGTCAGCGCGTCGAGCGGGATCGTGCCTACCGCCGCCGGCTCGCCCGGCAAGCTCGCCCGCGAGCTCGCCGCCGCTCTAGCTGACCAGCTGGAGCAGCTCGTCGAGCGAAGCCTCGCGACCTCGTGTGACCGCCTGCTCGAAGGCCGCCGATCCGATCATGGCGGACGCCGCGGCAGACACGCGATCGATGTCCGCGGCCCGGCTCGGGGGAGGCCACGGCGCGGAGTGGCGCGGACGACTTGCCGCGCCGAGGAGCAGGCCCGCGGTGCGTGCGTCACCGGCGGCGGCCGCTGCGCCGGCGAGACCGGCGAGTGCCACAGCCGTGGGGAGCGGCGCCGGCACCCGCTTCGCCTGATCGAGGCCGGCGAGGTGCAGCCGGCGGGCGGCGTCCGCGTCGCCGCGCTCCTCGGCGGCGAAGCCGAGGGTCCCGAGGGCGGCGGCCGCTCCACCGGCGAGGTCGGCCTTCGCGTACAGCTCCAGTGCCTCTTCTGCGCAGGCGACGGCCTCGTCGAGGTGGCCGCGCGCCCGGCGGGAGAACGCGATGCCGTTGAGGGTCAGCGCCACGCCGGCCTTGAAGCCGACCTCATGTGAGAGCCGAAGCGCCTCGCGGTGCAGCCGGTCGGCCTCGTCCCATTGCTCCTCCGCTGCGGCCATCGTGCCGAGCCGGGCAAGGACGCCGGCTTCGAACCCCAACAGGCCCAGCTCGCGGGCGATGTCACCCGCGGCGCGCAGGGAAGCCGCAGCCTCGGCTCCGGCGCCCCGTTGCTCTGCGAGGTAGGCGACGGCCTCGAGGCTGATGGCCGTGGCCCATTCGTCGCCGAGCGCGGCGAACTCGTGGGCGCAGGAGCGCAGCAGCGTCTCAGCGTCGTCGCGGCGTCCCCGCAGAAGAGCGAGGTGGCCGGCGATGGCAGTTCGGGTGGCCGCTGCCGGTCCGTCTTCGAGGACCCGGTACGCGCGATCCGCCTCCATGAGGACGTCTTCGGCCCTGGCCAGATCGCCCCGGCCCAGCAGGCTGCGGCCGAACATCATCGTCGCGAGTCCCAGCCCCTCGAGATCGTCGGTGCCACGGTAAAGAGCAACCGAGTCCTCGCTCAGCTGCAGGTCGGCCTCCAGCTGACCCGCCCAGCACAGCGCCCGCGCCCTCGTGGCCGGGTCCACCGCGCCGCCGATGGCAAGAGCAGCCTCGAGGCACTCGGCTCCCTCGACGACACGTCCGGTCAGCCACCAGTACCACCCGAGGTCGCCAGCCATCGCCGCCGCACGCTGCGCATGACCGCACGCGACCGACCACTCGAACGCGGCCTGGATGTTCCCGCGCTCCGCGGCGACCTCCCGCAGCCAGTGCCGCTGCTCTTTTCCCCGGCAGGCTGCCGTGCTCCTCGAACACAGCTCGGCGAAGTGCGAAGCGTGGAGATCGCGGACCTCCGCCGTCCGCCCGGTCACGTCGAGCTGCTCGCGCCCGTAGAGCGCAATCGTCTGCAGGAGGCGATACCGGGTCGTGCGCGTCGAGGTAGCCGCGGTCACCAGCGACTTCTCGGCGAGACGCGCGAGCAGATCCACGACATCTCGGTCGGCGACCTGGCCCCCTGCGCACACCCGCTCCGCCGCACGGAGCGAGCACCCGTCGGCGAACACCGACAGCCGGTCGAGGACCTGTCGCTCGTCGTCGGCGAGCAGCTCGTAGCTCCAGTCGATGACCGCGCCCAGCGTCTGGTGGCGCGGGAGTGCCGTGCGGGCGCCTCCGGTCAGCAACTGGAAGCGGTCGTCGAGCCGTGCGGATAGCTCGCGCACCGACAACGTCCGCAACCGGACGACGGCGAGCTCGATGGCCAGCGGGAGGCCGTCGAGCCGCTCACAGATGTCGGCCACTACCGGCTCGACGTCGGGCGTCAGCTCGAAGTCCGGTGCGGCGGCGGCGGCCCGGGCCCGGAACAGGGCGACCGCGTCCGCAAGCACCATCGGGGGAACAGGCCAGAGCGCCTCGCCCGGCACGCCGAGGGCTTCGCGGCTCGTCGCGAGGATCGTCAGGCCGGGACACGCGGCGAGCAACGTCGCGACCGTTCCCGCGACCTCGTCGACGACGTGCTCACAGTTGTCGAGGACCACCAGTGCGTGTCGGCCCCCGAGGTGGTCGACGAGCCGGTCCACGATCGGGACCGCTCCTTCCGCCACGCCGACCGTCCCGAGCTCGGGCAGATCCAGGGCGGCGGCCATCGCGAGCGCCACTGCAGTTCCGTCGCCGAGCGGTGCGAGGTCGACCAGCCACGCCCCGTCGCGCATCTGGGGTGCGATCTGCATCGCGAGCTCGAGGGCCAACCGCGTCTTGCCGGCACCACCAGTGCCGAGCGCGGTCACCAACCGGTGACGCCCGAGCAGCTCGCGGAGCGTGGCGAGATCCGTGTCGCGACCGACGAACGCGTTCAGCGGGGCACCGATGTTGGTCAACCGGCGCGGACCCGACCTGGCGGCGGGCTCGACCAGCTCGAGCGCCGGATCCTGCGCCAGCACCGCAGCCTCGAGGCGGCGAAGCTCCGGACCGGGCTCCAGGCCGAGCTCGTCGGCAAGGGTGACGCGTGCGTCCTGGTAGGCGCGCAGCGCGTCGGCCTGCCGGCCGCACCGGTACAGCGCCACCATCAGCTGACCGCGGAGGCGCTCGCGCAGCGGATGCTCGCCGACCCGTGACTCGAGCTCGGCGATGACCTCGCCGTGACGGCCGCGCCCGAGTTCGGCCTCGAAGCGGTCCTCCACCGCCGCGGCGCGGAGCTCCTCCAGCCGCGTGGCCTCGGCGCTGGCGAAGTCGCACTCCGACAGGTCAGCCAGCACGCGTCCCCGCCACAGCCCGAGCGCCTCGTCGAGGAGCGCAGATGCCCTGGCTACATCGCCCGCTTCGAGGGCCGCACGACCGCGACCGACAGCCGCCTCGAATCGGGTCGCGTCGAGCTCATCGGCGCCCAGGTCGAGCACGTAGCCGGCAGCTTCCGTGCGAAGCAGGCCGGCGCTGTGGCCGAGCATGCGCCGGAGCTTCGACACCGCCGACTGCAAAGCGTTCGAAGGATCCTGGGGTAGCGCGTCTCCCCATAGCTCCTCGATGACGCGGTCAGCGCTCAGCACCTCGCCGCGACGCACGAGCAGCAGCGCCAGCAGCGCTCGCTGCCGCGCGCCGCGGAGCGGCACGTCGTGCCCGTCCTCCGAGGCCCGAAGGGGACCAAGGATGCCGAACTCCACTGCGCCAACGGTACGCCTCGTGCCGTGCGCGAAGTCACGGCAGTTTGCGGTCAGCAACCGGACAGCGCGCGGCAAGCGCGTGGGTCCACCGTTGGCGCAGACGCCCGCCGGCACGAAGGAGCCAACAATGCCAACAATGGAGAAGATCGAGCAGGTCGAGCGCTGCGAGCAGTTCCGTACGCAGCACTCGACGGGTCCGGTCCTGCAGATCGTCAACGCCTGGGATGCGACATCGGCCAGGGTTCTCGCCGCCGCCGGGGCCCCGGCCATCGGGACGACGAGCTTCGGGCTCGCGTTCGCACACGGTCATCCCGACGGCGAGCGAATTCCCTGGGATCAGGTCTGTTCCATCGCCCGGTCGATCGTCGATGCCGTCGACGTCCCAGTGACGGTCGACATCGAAGCCGGACGAGGCGCCACGGCCGCCGAGGTGCGCCGCTCCGTCGCGGACATCATCCAGGCAGGGGCGGTGGGGGTCAACATCGAGGACAGCGTCCCGGGGCGGCCGGGCGAGATGTTCCCACCCGAGGTGCAGGCAGCGCGCCATGCTGCCGCTCGGGAGGCATGCGTGGCCGCGGACATCCCGCTGTTCATCAACGCGCGGTGTGACGTGTACTTCGGTGCCGACGTCCCCGAGACCTTGAAGCTCGATGAGGTGTTCCGCCGTGCCGAGATCTACACAGCAGCGGGCGTGGACGGCCTGTTCCTGCCGGGGCTCCTCGATCCCGTCACGCTCTCGGCGATCACGGGAGCGGTCGAACTCCCGGTCAACGTCATGGTGGGGACCGGAGCGCCTGACCTCGATGCGCTCGTCGCCGCAGGCGTCCGTCGTACGTCGCAGGGCGGGGAGCCCTTCATCGCCGCAGCCGGCATGCTCACGAACCTCACCGACCGGTATCTCGAGGGCAGCTTCGGCGCTCCGATCCACGACCTGGGAGCGGGCGTAGCGCTACTCGAACGGCTCGTCGGATGAGCCGCCCCGGCCCCCACCTCGCGTTCGGCGTCTACCCCTTGGGCGTGGCCGGAACGCCAGAAGGCCTCGCCACCGGGCCGCCCGACGCGTACGAAAAAGTACGCGCGGCACTCAACGACCTGTCGGGTCGCGTCGCGCCCCGCACCTATCTCGTGGACATGGAACCCGGCGGGGAAGAAGCGGTCCTCGAGCTCGCCGACCGATATCGGGATCTTGGCCTGCTCGGCCACGTCGTCCTGGGCTGCATGCGCGACGAGGGCTTCGACCTCGACCGGTGGTCCGACCTGGTCCGCACGATCGTGGCCCGCCATGGCCGGCGGCTCTCGTCGCTGCAGATCACCAACGAGCCGAACCTGTCGTTCATGGATGGCGCCAAGCCTTACGTGTACGACGCCCTCGTGGCCGGGGTCATCGCCGCGAAGAACGAGGCGCGCCGTCGTGGGTTGCCGCTCGAGGTCGGCTTCGGGTCGGTGCCGCAGAGCCCGGTGGCCCTTCCGGAGTTCTGGCCGGAGCTCCGGGATCGCGGTGGCCCAGAGCTCGCCGATGCCGTCGACTTCGTGGGACACAACTTCTACGTCGACGTCTTCGAGGAACCGGTCGAACCGAACCTGCTCCCCAGACGTGTGGCTGGGTTGCTCCATGACGTGCGTTCACGCGATCTGCCGTCTGCCGGCATCCCCTCGACGGTCAGTTTACGGGTGACCGAGAACGGGTGGCCGACCGGCGTCAACCCGATGACTGGGGCCGTCCGATCCGACGCGCAGCAGGCAACGGTCATCGAGACGATCGTGCGCACCGTGCACGGCCTCGCCCGATCGCACAACATCACGCACTACATGCTGTTCGGTCTACGCGACGCGGACAGCGCGAAGTCCGACCTGTTCCACCAGTTCGGGATCATGCGCGACGACTACACGCCGAAACCCGCCTACGCCCGGTTCAAGGCGCTCGTCGCAGAGCTCGGATCATGAACGACTCCCCCGCGACGATCCCCTACACCGTCTTCGGCCGCACCGGTCTCCGCGTGTCGCAACTGTGCCTCGGAACCATGACCTTCGGTGAGGACTGGGGCTGGGGGGCCGACCGCCGCCAGAGCAGGGAGATCTTCGACCGCTACGCGACCCTCGGCGGGAACTTCATCGACACGGCCAACACCTACACCAACGGAACCAGCGAGACGGTGCTCGGCGAGCTCGTCAACCACGATCGCGACCACTTCGTGGTCGGCACGAAGTACTCGCTGAGCACGCGTCACGACGACCCGAACGCAGGTGGGAACCACCGCAAGAGCCTGCGCGCCGCGCTCGAAGGAAGCCTCCGGAGGTTGGCGACCGACCACATCGACGTGTATTGGCTCCACATCTGGGACTACCTCACACCGGTCGACGAGGTGCTCCGAGCGCTCGACGACGCGGTGGCCGCCGGCAAGATCAGCTACATCGGGGTCTCCGACACACCGGCCTGGGTCGTGTCCCGAGCCTGCGCGATCGCCGAACTGCGGGGATGGTCATCGTTCGCCGGGCTGCAGGCCGAGTACAGCCTGGTTCAGCGAGACGCCGAACGTGAGCTTGCCCCGATGGCCCGTTCGCTCGACCTCACGCTCATGCCCTGGTCTCCGCTCGGCAACGGCGTCCTCACTGCGAAGTACAACCGCGGAAGCGGTGACGCCGGCACCCGGATGGCTCCGTCGTCGCGGTCGCGCAACCGACCAAGCACGCGGGGTCTCGCGATCGCCGCGGCCGTCGACGAAATCGCAACCGCCGCTGGCTGGACGCCCTCCCAGGTAGCGCTGGCCTGGCTGCTGCGGCGCCCGGGCTCAGTTGTGCCGATCATTGGAAGCCGGCGAATCGAGCAATTCGTCGAGAACATCGGCTGCCTTGATGTTGAGCTCGACGAAGCGCAATGGCAACGACTCGACGAGGTGAGCGCCATCCCCTACGGCTTCCCGCACGACTTCATCACGGCCGACTTCGCACGCGCCATGGTCCATGGCGACACCTTCCACCTGCTCGACGGTCAAGCCCGCAAGCGGGTCGTGTAGCGCTGCGCAGCTGCTGCCGGACCCCCCGAGGCGAGTTCGACCTGCTTCCAGGTGCCGCCGCTGAGGCCGCCGGCGGTGCGCAACCAGAGGACGCCCTTCTCGTCACAGAGCACCTCGCCCTTGATACAGGCACCAGTGGTCGGCGCCCCGGCCGTGCCTTGAGCTTGGAGCCGGTCGCGGCGTTGGTTCCCGCGAAGTCTCCGCCGTAGATCGCACCGGAGCCCACGAGCGCAGTTCCCTTCGTCGAACGTGCCGACACGCCGGTCGAGTTGGTCGAGAACGCCTTCACGCCGACGCCATTGGTCGACGAGTCGCAGACCCGCTGTTCGACGACAGCACAGCGTAGACCGATGTGTGTTCCCCCGGCTTCCCGGACACCTGGGGTGTGGTGACACGGAAACCGGGGGAACTCCACCTTGCGTTCGCCGACTCGTCGTCATTGCACGATCATCGCGGTGCTGTACGTGTGTGAGTGAGCCGAAAGCGTAGGTCGGGCAGGGTTGCCGTCTCAGCTCCAGCTGCCGTCGGCCCAGCTTCGACCGGACCAGGTGGAGCCGCTCCAGTTTTGGCCGGCCCAGCTGCGGCCGGCCCAGCTGCGGCCGGTCCACGTCGCGGAGGACCAGGTGCTATCGGCCCAGCTTCGGCCGGCCCAGCTGCGACCGGTCCACGCGACCGAGGACCAGGTGTCGCCGGCCCAGCTACGGCCAGCCCAGTTGCGGCCGAGCCAGTCACCGTCGGTCCAGGCGGTGCCGGAGGCTTCTGCTTTGGCGAGGGCGACGGTGTCGACCGGGAGCCCGAAGATGTCTTGGGCGCCGGTGAGGGTGACGCCGTCGGAGTTCAGGTGGTCGGTGCCTCGGGACAGCTCGAGCGATCCGCCTCCGGTTGCCGGGCTGACGTTCTGCACATAGGCGGCCGGCGTCTTGGTAGCCAGTGTGGCGAGTGCGATCTCACCGCCGCCCTGGGCCTGGGAGTCGGCTCCGGGAACCTTTTGGCCGTTGTTGGTCAGGAAGCGCTTGACCTGGTCGGGGGTGAGGGCGGGGTACTTCTGGAGGACGAGGGCGACCTCGCCGGCCGTGATCGCTGCGGCCTGGGAGGTTCCGCTGCCACGGAAGTAGCGGTCCCCGAGGATCCCTTCGGGGTGGAACGTGTCGAGGTAGCCACCGGGAACCCGCAGTCCCTGGAGGTGGGACCCCATGGCGACCAGGTCGGGGTTCTTGCAACGGGAACCGCACCCGGCCGAGCTGGCCGAGTAGGTGCCGACGGTGTCGTCACTGAAGCTGGCGGTGCCGTGGGTGTCGTAGCCGCCGGCCGCGAGGATCATCGGGTTGTAGGCCGGGGACGCCAACCCGGGCGCTCCTGCACCACGCTGGTAACCGGTGTTGCCAGCGGAGGCGACGACGACGATGCCCTTGCGCCAGGCCTGCTCGACCGCGAACGAGAGCGGGTCGGTAGTGGCGGACTGGGTCGAGTTCGTCCCGTAGGAAAGACTCAGCACTCGGATGTTCATCCCGTTGTCATGGCGATGCGCAACGGTCCAGTCGATCGCAGCGATCACCTGAGTCACATCCACGGCGCCATCCGACGCGCCGGCCTTGACGTTCACGATCCGGGCGTCAGGCGCAACGCCGCGGTACGCGTCGGCCGGCGCCTTCGAGTACGGAGCGGTCAGGTTCGCGTCGTGACCGGCGATGAGACCGGCCATGAACGTGCCATGCCCGTACCCATCGAGATGGGTGAGGTTCGGTGCCTGCGACTCGAACGACAGGTCCGGGCCGTTGATCACCTTGCCCGGCTGGTCCAGGCCCTCCACTGGCGACACGCCCGAATCGATCACCGCAACATCGACACCCTTGCCGGTGAAACCCGCGTCCCACCAGCGACTAGCGCCAATCTGGGCAGTGACGCTGGCCTGCGAGTACACGTCAGCGGCGGGCGAATAGGACGTGGAAGCGACAGCCACAGCTGAGGGCAACAGGGCCCCGACAGTGCTCAATGCGATCACTGCACCCGCCGCCACGATGCCTCGTCCACGGCCTCGCCCGGAACGAACCGTTGCCGGTTGCCCGTCTGAAGGCGTCATCTCCACTGTGCGACTCCTCGCTCGAAAAGGGGACTTCGAACGGTGGGTTCGCCACTAGCTCCCGCCGGGACAGGCGACCATCTACGCCCCGTGCGATCGACGCTCGTTCAGTTCGAGGCACCTTCGGCGAACGAAGGCGTCGATTGAGGCGATTCGCTCGGAATGATGCGAACGACCCACTGACCGGAACACCAGCGCCGCCAGCTCATCGACGAAGAGCTCCTCGAGATCACCACCGCAGTCGGCGCCATAGCGGACGACACCCCGCCGGCCTTGCCCAGTTGGTGACGGCAATGAGCGCCCCGCTCGTCGGCGAGAACGGAGGGACGGCGCTCAGCCTCGCCGTGCACCCCTTCACGCGCTCACGGGCGAGCAGATCGATGCCTCGGCCAGCGGCTCGTCCGAGCCTCGGCGTCCGAGCGCAGCAGCAACCTCACACGAGCTTCGATATGGAGGCGGCGACCGGAATCGAACCGGTGTAAAAGGCTTTGCAGCCCTTGCCGACACCCGCGTTCTCGCTGGTTGACCGGCATAAACGTACCTCTCCGTGACCACAAAGTGAGCGGATAGTGAGCATGCCGCCCGGGCAGAACGATCGCGAGCAGGTGTGCGAGCCCGGTTCATGATGGACACGATGGTTCCGGCTCCTGCCTGACACTTTCAGGACGCGGTTCCGGCTCCTGGGCGACAGTGGCCCGGGACCTGCCTGACACCTCGCGATCGGTGAGGGTCCGCGTGTGGCCAGGGCTGTCCTTCTTCGCTGTGGTCGTTCGCGTCCACGGATCCCGAGGGAGGCCGTCATGTTGGTGGAGCTGGGTCTGGTGGAACAGCGGTACGCGGCA
>JAFAZI010000128.1 GCA_019239875.1 Frankiaceae bacterium | reverse complement strand
TTCGCGAACACGATGGTGCCGTCAGCGGTCAGGGCCGCCGCGCCCTCCGGCATCTGCTCGATCAACAGGCGGTAGAGAACGTCTGCGCTCTCCAGTGTGTAGATCTGCGGGCCGCCGTGGGTCGACACGACGAAGGCATCGACATTGCCGGAGCGGATGGCGTCGAGCGTCTGCTCGGCCTCGGCCAGGCGCCGCGTGACGTCGTCATATGAGGGCTGGGAGGCGGTCACGGCTACTCGTCGGGGCGCAGATCGAGTCCGACGAGCACTCGGTGGTTGTCCGCCAGGTCACCGACGATTCGAACCACCGGCTCGGGCAACAGCCGGAGCAAGGTTGGGGTGGCGATGATGTCGGCCTCGGCGGCCAACTCAGGCTGGAGGTGGATGTCGATCACCTCGAGTTGATAGCGGCCCGCGAGATGCTGCTCGCAGATCTCCCGGAGCCGCATGATCGCCCGCTGCGAGGCAGGGGTCAGCCCGACCACATAGAGGCGCAGCACGTATGCCTGCTGGGCCCGGTCCCGGAGCGCAGCTTCGAATCCAGTGGTGGAGCTCGGCTCGTTCACTTTTCCAGTAGTTGCAGTCCGACGAGCACGCGCTCGGTGTTGGACAGGTCACCGATGATCTTGGTGAGGGGCTCCGGAAGGTGCCTCACGAGGGTCGGTACGGCGAGGATCTGGTCGCCGGCAGCGAGCTGCGGCTGCTCCAGCAGGTCGATCACCTCGATGTCGTAGCGGCCGGCGAGATGCTCCTCGCAGATCCGCTTCAAGTTGGAGAACGCGGTGATCGACTTAGGTGTCTTGCCGGCGACGTACAGCTTCAACAGCCAACGCCCGGCCGGGTCGAACTCGTCAGTCATCGGCTACCTCCATCTGCTGAAGTGTCGGCACCGCGCGCCGAGGTTCGCACCTCCTGGTCGGCTGCCAGCTGGCTCTCGACGGACTCCGCACGTCGTAGCTCCACCTCTATCGCCTCGATCTCCGCGGCCAGCTCAGCCCGGAGCGTGAGGATCTGCGCGTCGACGGCGGCGGTGCGTCGCTCGATGGCGCGCCGCAGCGAGTCCATCGCCTCGGCTCGGGTCGTGGCTTCGGCGGCGTCGGCGGCTTGGCGCGCGAGACGAGCAGTTCCCATCAGCACCGGGCCCACGCCGGTGTAGACGTCAACCAGCTCGACGCCATTCGACGTGATCACGAACTCGCGGATCTGGTTCGAATGTCCAGTGCCGCGCGCCTTGATGATCGTGAGGCTCCGGTTGCGTTCGCCGTTGAAGTCGATCGTCTCGAGGCTCAGCCAGCAGTCGATCATGCTCGAGATCTGCGTGCCGGCCTCGTTCTGCGCCTCGTTCGTCAAAGTGGTGAACATGGTCGTCACGCCTCGGACCTTGAGCAGGTCCACGAGACGCGTCAGCATGTTCGCGCGGGCCAGGTCGTTGGCGCCGAACGCGCTCATCGGGTCGACGACGACGACCTTCGCCCCGGACTCGTCGACCTCGTGCAGGATGTGCGCAAGGTGCGTCTCAAGGCCGTGCGCGGCGGGTCTTGTCGCCATCACCCGCAGCGTCTCGGCGTCGATGTAATCCTGCACGCCGAGCCCGATCGACGCGAGGTTCCGCCTTAGCTGAGACGGAGACTCCTCGAACGCGAAGTAGAGGACTTGCTCACCGCGCGCGCATGCCGCGGCTGCGAATGACGCGGCAATCGTCGTCTTGCCGGAGCCGGGTGTACCGGACACGAGGATGCTGCTCGCCCGGTAGAAGCCGCCGCCGCCCAGCATCGCGTCGAGCCGGGGGATGCCGCTCGAAACGCGTTCGGTCGATGCCTCGTGCTCGAGCCGCAGCGAGCTTGCGGGCAGGACATGGAACCCGTCACGGTCGATCATGAACGGCGTCTCGTCGGTGACGTGAGCCGAGCCGCGGTATTTGACGATCCGCAGCCGCCGGGTCGAGATCTCGTCGATGACCCGATGGTCGAGCAGGATGACGCAGTCGGAGACGTACTCCTCCAGCCCGTGCCGCGTGAGCGAGCCGTCGCCGCGTTCGGCGGTCACGATGCAGGTGACGCCGCGATCCTTGAGCCACCGGAACAATCGCGTGAGCTCGGCGCGAACGACCGCCTCGTTGGCAAGCGCCGAGAACAGCACTTCGAGCGTGTCGATGACGACCCGCGTCGCGCCGATGCGGTCGATCGCTGCGCCGAGCCGGATGAACAATCCGTCAAGGCTGTAGTCACCGGCCTCCTCGATGAGATTGCGTTCGACGACGACGTGATCGATCAGGAGCTTCCCGGCATCGACCAGCGACGGCAGGTCCCAGCCGAGGCTTGCGGCGTTCGCGACGATGTCATCGACGGGCTCCTCGAACGAGAGGAAGATGCCGGCCTCGCCATGGTCGCGCGCACCGCTGACGAGGAACTGCATCCCGAGGATCGACTTGCCGCAGCCGGCACCACCGCACACGAGCGTCGGTCGCCCCTGCGGATAGCCCCCGCCCGTGAGGTCGTCGAGGCCTGCGATGCCCGACGGCTGTTTCGCGAGCGGGGTCGCAGACCCCATCGTGCTCACGGTCGCGCCCTCCCTTGGTTCAGCCGGTGTCGTGCAGCCTGTCTGATCCTGACATGTCCGGTCGGTCCATGATCACCGAACGCGCCGATTTGGCGCTAGGCGGTCAGTCGTTCGAGAAGCCAGTCCCGGCGGGCAGCAAGGATCGATTCCGCGGCGGTCGCAGACGGCGGGCCCGGCACCGCGGCGCGCACCTTGGCGTGAACTGCCGCGTGCGGGTCGCCGGTTCGTGCCGCCAGCTGACCGACCATGCTGCTGATCTCCTTGCGCAACCCGTCGGCGGTCTTCCAAGCCGCACGAGGTGCGAGGTCGATGTCGTCGGTCGATCCGGCCTTGCGGCGGTGCGCGGCATCGCGGCGGGCGAGCAGGGTCGCGGTCTGCTCGGCGGAGAGCAAGCCGGGCAGGCCGAGGTAGTCGTGCTCGTCCTCCGTCTCGGCGCCTCGGGTCGGCACGAAGGCCCGGCCGCTTTCGACCACGTGGGCGAACTCGGCCTCGGCGTCGAGCGCTTGCCAGCCGTCGGCACCCCCGCCGTCCTCGAGCGCTGGCAGCGGGTCGAGGTCATGGCTGTCGCCGGCCGGCGGCGGCAGCACGTGGTTGCGCTCCTGTTCCAGCTCGGCGGCCAATGCCAGAAGCGGTCGCACCGCGGGCAGGAAGACCGTCGCCGACTCACCCGGCCGTCGGGAGCGGACGACGCGCCCGACCGCCTGCGCGAAGAACAG
>JAFAZI010000183.1 GCA_019239875.1 Frankiaceae bacterium | reverse complement strand
CCGAACGGCGTCGACTACGCCTTCGAGTGCGTGGGACACACGGCATTGATCCGCACCTGCATCGAGCTGCTCGACTGGGAAGGCACCTGCGTGATGCTCGGCGTCCCTGGGTTCGCCGACGAGGCGTCGTACAACGTGGCGTCGATGTATCTGGACAAGACGATCATGGGGTGCCGCTACGGCTCGTCACGCCCGCAGCTCGACGTCCGGCGCTACGTCGACCTCTACCGTCGCGGCCGACTGAAGCTGGACGAGCTCGTGTCGGCGCAGTACAAGTTCGACGACATGAAGACGGCGATCCATGACATGGAGGCAGGCGACCTGACTGCTCGCGGCGTACTCACCTTCTAGAGTCCGCACATGCCGGTCGACCTCGTCAGTCTGCTCGACCCCAAGCACACAGCGGTTGTCACCAGCGAGTGCCAGAACGGCGTCATCGGGGCTGAGTCGGTGTTGCCGGAGCTCGCCGCCGCGGCGGCGGAGGAGTTGATTCCGAACGGTGCCGCGGTCTGCCGTGCGGCGCGCGCCCGCGGCGCGGCGGTCATCCACTGCACCGCGGGACGTCGATCGGACGATCGCGGCTCGAACCGCAACGCGAGACTGTTCGGCGCGATTCTCCGGTCGCCGGTGAAGATGGGTCTCGGTACGTCGGCGACGCAGGTCGTGCCGGAGTTCGAGGTTGCGGACTCGGACTTCGTCCTCTCCCGGATCCATGGGCTGAACCCGATGGCCGGCACCGACCTCGATCCGATCCTTCGCAACCTCGGGGTGTCGACGATCGTGATCGTCGGCGTCTCGGTCAACGTCGCGGTCACGAATCTGACGATGGACGCCGTGAACAACGGCTATCAGGTCGTCGTCGTCCGCGACGCGGTCGCCGGCGTGCCGCGCGAGTACGCGAACGCCGTCATCGTCAACACGCTGTCGGTGCTCGCTACCGTTGTCACGACCGATCAGCTGGTCGGCATATGGAGCAACGGCTGACACCATCCATTTCCGATGGCAAAGGATGCACATGAAACGAGCGGCGACGCTGACTGTCGCGACGGCTATTGCACTCACCCCGATGTCAGGCGCCCTGGCTGCGGACGGAGCGCACGCCGGCACGCCGGTCTACACCGTCAAGGACAGTCACCGCACCGTCCATCTCTCGGTCGGCAAGAAGTTTAAGGTCCGCACGAAGGTCAACAGCGGCACCGGATACAAATGGCGCTGGCAGAAGCACCCGGATCGGGATGTCGTGCGTTACAAGGTGAAGACCGTCAGGAAGGTGGTCTACAAACCGCCGCGCCCGGGATCACCGATCACCACGACCTACAAGTTCAAGGTCGTCGGGACCGGTACGACCACCTTGAAGCTGAGACTGGTCGGGCCGACGAGCAAGGTCGCCAAGCGGATTGTGCTGACTCAGTCCGACTAGGTCGCTGCATCGAACTCAGACCGCGATGACCGCGGAGCTCGTCGCCGGCTGGGCGCGATCGATCAAGATCGGCAATCGGCTGCGGTGGGCGGATCCCATCCGCCACGATGCTCGGTACTGTCCGCCGAGTCGATCGGAGCGTCCGATGCGCCGCACCTGCCTCATCGTCGCCGCCACTGTTGCGCTGCCCGCTGCTGCACTCGCTGCGCCGGCTGCCTCCGCGCGGCTCGCCGCCTCGCACGGGGTGAAGAACCTGCATCGCGTGACAGTGCGGCTGTCGAAGGGCCACGTCTGCGGAAAGGCGGTCATCAATGGGATGACCGAGAACGGCACGGTGATCGGCACAACATTCTGTGGCCGATCAGCAGCCTTCGTGCGCAAGCCGTCCGGCGCCACGACCGTGTACCGCTTGCCGAAGAAGTATGGGCGATACACGTACGCCTCGAACATCTCCTCGAACGGCATCATGGCCGTCGTCGGACAGCACAAGACCGGGGGCAAGAGCACGAGCTACCTCGTGGCGCGCAACGGCGACATCACAGCGCTGGTGGACCCGGCCGCCGCCGGGCACGACACGGTCGTCAACGGTGTGAACCGGTACGGCGCTGCCGTCGGGATCTATTGCTTGAACCACAAGTGCTCGAAGTCTGCATCGTTCATCTATCGCCGGGGCTCCTTCACGACCTTCACGCTGAAGCGGAAGCAGCTCCTGCCGAACCTTTCCGAGATCACTGACCGGGGTGCGCTGATCGGGAGCTTCTACCAGTACCCGAACGGCAACCTTCGCGGCTTCGTGCGCGCTCACGGCAAGACCAAGGTCATCGACGCACCTGGTGCGAGCCAGAAACTCGGCTATGGAACCTTCCTGCTCGGTGGCGCGAATCACGGCACCGTGTGCGGCGCCAGCTCCGGCCCGCACCGCTACGAGGTGGGCTTCGTCCGCCGCCATGGCCACAACCACGTCATCAACCTCAAGCCGCACGTGCATCACGCGTTCTCTGCGATCGAAGCCTGCAACGACTCGGGTGAGGTCGCCATCCACGCTCGCCTGAAGAGTGGCCCTGCGGTGTTCCTCGGCAAGCTGGGCTGAGTGCTCAGAACGCGATGACCGCGTCGTCCGCGGTCCGCTGGTCGGCAGGGAGCCAGTCGATGAACGCGCCGTGCCAATCAGCGTGGGCGACCTGGACGCGTTCCCCGCTCGGCCAGAGCTGGATGGTGAGCCCGTAGTAGAGGTGCGACCCGTCATTCGCGCTTGAGGTCGAGATGAACGCGAGTGGCCCCACGGCGCCGGCCTCGGCAAGAGTCTGGAGGACCAGTTCTCGCCGTTGCTCCGGGAGGTAACCGAGGACGGCGGTCTGCCACACGACGGTGAGCGCGTCCGTGGCCCGGTTCGCGAGCAGCACTGGGAGGACATCCGCGAGATCCCCGGCGATCATCTCGGGCGGGTTGTCACGGAGCGCGCCGATCGCCCGGTCGAGTCGTGCCAGCCGGTCGTCCTGTCCCACCCAGATGAACGACTTCAACAGGTGGATGCCGTGGTCGGTGGTCAGATCGATCGGGTTCAGGTCGACGCCGGTTCGCGTCCGCACCACCGGCGCCAGGGTGAGCAGATGCGCTGGCACCGGACGGCGCTCTTCTCCGGTGAACGCAACGGTGGCGTCCGCCGGACCCCACGTCCCCGCGGCGTACTCGTATCGGTAGCTGTCCCAGCCGAGGTTGAGTCCGGCGCTCGAGCCGAGCTCGATCACGTCGAACACCGCGGCACCCGTGCGATGTGCCACCTCGAGAAAGCACGGCAACAACGACCAACACCGCTGCACCTCGTTGGTCTGCACGCCTTGCTGGGCGATGTGACGACGAAGGAAGTCGGCGTGCTCGACCAGCGCCGTGTCGATGTCGTCCCAGCTCGCCCGGCCGGCCAGCACGAGATAGTGCAACGCGCTCATCACCCGCAGCGGAGCGTCCCATCGCGGCGGGTCCTCGATGAGCGCCGCGATCCGCTCGTCGGTGGCGAATGACTCGCAGATCGCTGCGTACCGCGGCGCCTTCGTGCGGGCCTGCTCAGCCTGCATCCGGAACAGCGACGCCTGCGGCGGCTCGTCGCTCAGGAGGCGGCCTTGATGACCCCGAACGGCCGACCCTCCGGATCGGCGAACATGCCGATCTGCACGCCCTCCGCCACCTGCTCCGGCCCCATCAGCCTGGTGGCGCCGAGACCTTCCGCCTTCTGCAGCGCGGCCTCGACGTCAGGCACCTCGGCGTACACGGTGATGTAACCGGGCGTGCCCTCGGGCAGGCCGCTGATCCCACCACCGATCCCGATGCCGTCGGCGTTGACGTTGTCGGTCCGTTCGACGATGCCGTAGTTCATCGGGTTGTCGGCGTTGACGTTCCAGCCGAACAGCTCGGCATAGAACGTGGTCAGCGCCGCCCCGTCCTTGCCGGCGATCTCGAAGTGGACGATCGGTGCACCCATCACATCTCCTCTCGATGGGCTCAACGTAACAACGGCCTACGACAGCACCCAGTCCAGGATCAGTTTGTTGATCTCCGCGGGGCGTTCGAGATGGAGGAAGTGTCCAACGCCGTCGACGATCTCCGCGCGCGATCCTTCGCTGAGCTCGCTTGCGGTGTCGCGCACTCCCTCGACACCGAACGTCCCGTCGGTCGTGCCGTGCAGATACAGCGTCGGCTGGGTGGGGACACCGCCGCTGAAGCCGGCTGCGAACATCGCGCGGTAGTAGCCGATCGCGGCGGTCAAGTTGGCCGGATCACCCAGCGCGTCCTTCACATGTGGGAGGTCGGCAGTCGCGTCGTAGCCCGGTGACCAGTCGGCCCACAGGTTCTCGATGAACTCGAGGTCGTTCTGCCCGGCGACCATCTCCGCGAACGGCGTCTGGAAGAGCAGCACGTAGAAGCTGCGCTTGAGCTGTGCGTACGTGAAGAAGGCGTTGGCCGCCGTGGCCGGCGGTGGGACTGCCATCGTTACGACCCGACGCCAGTTGTCCGGGACATCCGCGGCAGCCTGGTACGCCGTCATCGCACCCCAGTCGTGGCCGACCAGTACGGCGTCCGAGTCGCCGCCGAGCGCATCGTGCAACGCGTTCGCGTCGGTGGACAGCGCCGCTCCGGAGAAGTCGCCATCGGAAGGGATCTCGGTGGGTGCATAGCCACGCATGAATGGAGCCACGGCGCGGAACCCAGCCGCCGCAAGTTCCGGCAGGAGGTGGTCCCACGTGTGTGCGGAGTCGGGGAAGCCGTGGAGGCAGAGCGCCAGCGGGCCATCGTTGCCACATGTCCGCGCGTGAAAGCTCAGGCCGTTGGCTGACACCGTCGTCGTACCGATCTCCACGTGTACCTCCCGATCTGACGGGGCGTCAGATCAACTACCGTAGCGATGTGGACTTGAGGTTCTCGGAGGCGGACGAGGCGTTCCGCGCCGAGGTGCGGGACTGGCTCTCGACACATCTCGTGGGGGAGTACGCCGACCTCGGTGACGCCGGCGGCCCGGGTCGCGAGCACGAGGGCTTCGAGGTGCGGCGCGCGTGGGAGCGGCTGCTCGGTGAGCACGGCTGGATCGGCATCGGCTGGCCCGCTCCTCATGGCCGCGACGTCTCGTTGATGCAGCAGGTGATCTTCCATGAGGAGTACGCGAAGGCACACGCGCCCCACCGGGTGAACCACATGGGGGAGAACCTGCTCGCCCCGACCGTCATCGCTTGCGGCTCCGACGCGCAGCGGGAGCGGTTCCTGCCGCCGGTGCGCAGTGGCGACGAGCTGTGGTGCCAGGGCTACTCGGAGCCGAACGCGGGCTCGGACCTCGCGAACGTGGCGACCCGCGCCGAGCTCGACGGTGACGAGTGGGTCATCACCGGGCAGAAGGTCTGGACGTCGCTCGCGCATCTTGCCGACTGGTGCTTCGTCATCGCGCGGACCGAGGCGGGATCGTCGCGTCATGCCGGACTGTCATATCTGTTGGTGCCGATGAAGCAAGACGGCATCGAGATCCGCCCGATCGTCCAGCTGACCGGGACGTCGGAGTTCAACGAGGTGTTCTTCGACGGCGCCCGGACCGCAACCTCGAACGTTGTGGGAGAGGCCGGTGACGGCTGGCGGGTCGCGATGGCAACGCTCGGCTTCGAGCGAGGCGTCGCGACGCTCGGCCAGCAGATCGGGTTCGCCGACGAGCTCGATCGCGTCTTCGACGTTGCCCGTCGTACCGGCGCGATCGACGACCCGATCATCGCCGACCGGCTGACACAGGCCTGGATCGAGCTACGGGTCATGCGCTACACCGCGCTGCGGATGCTGGCGGTGGCGACGCCGGGTGCGGAGGCTTCGATCTCCAAGCTGTTGTGGGCGCCGTGGCATCAGCGACTGGGAGAGCTGGCGATGGCAGTGCAGGGCGAGAACGCGCTCGACGTCGGACCGGCTGGCGCTACGGACTACGACGAGCTGCAGCGGCTGTACCTGTTCACGCGGTCGGACACGATCTATGGCGGCTCGAACGAGATCCAGCGCGACATCCTTGCCCGGCGGCTCCTCGGCCTGCCGCGTGGCTGAGATCATGTCGACATGGTCGAGCGGCTCGTGGACCTCCGACATGTCAACGACGCATGGCTGCACATGTGGAGAGGGATGCGCGCGTATGGCGTCGCGATCACGGTGATCTGGGCCATGTGCGCGTTCTCGGTGCTCTCAGCCTTCGCGATCGCGGCAGATCGTTGGTGGCTCCGCGGATTGCTGGCGGGCGGTGCGCTGCTGGAAGTTGCCGTGTCGGTGCTGACCCTGCGATACCTGGTCCGGGCAAGCAACGCCGGCCGCTTCGACACGTAGGACCTCGTGCAATGCCGCAGCGCGCGGCACGCAATCGGCAGGTGGATCAGCCCAGGCGCTCGATGATCGTCACGTTGGCCTGGCCGCCGCCCTCGCACATCGTCTGCAGGCCGTAGCGGCCACCGGTGCGCTCGAGCTCGTGCAGCAGGGTGGTCATCAGCCGGGCGCCGGTCGCTCCGAGCGGATGGCCGAGCGCGATGGCGCCGCCGTTCACGTTGACCTTCGAAAGGTCCGCGCCGGTTTCCTTCTGCCAGGCCAGGACGACGGGTGCAAACGCCTCGTTGATCTCCACGAGGTCGATGTCGTCGAGCGACATGCCGGTCTTGTCGAGTGCGTAGCGCGTTGCCGGGATCGGGCCGGTCAGCATCTTGATCGGGTCGTCGCCGCGCACCGAGAGGTGGTGCACCCGCGCGCGGGGCGTCAACCCGTGGTCCTTGAGCGCCTTCTCCGACACGACGAGGATCGCCGCGGCGCCGTCTGAGATCTGCGACGAGGTCGCCGCGGTGATCCGGCCACCTTCAGCGAGCGTCGGCAGCGAGGCGAGCTTCTCGGCAGTCGATCCGCGCCGCGGGCCCTCGTCGACGGAGATCCCGTCGAGCGGCACGATCTCTCGTTCGAACCGTCCTTCGTCGATCGCCTGCAGCGCGCGCCGGTGCGACTCGAGCGCAAACGCCTCCATGTCCTCGCGGCTGATGTCCCACTGCTGCGCGATCAGCTCGGCGCCGTGGAACTGCGTCACGGGTTGGTCGCCGTACCGCTTCACCCAGCCGGTGGACCCCGAGAACGGATCCTTGTCCTCCACGCCGATCGCCTGAGCGGCGGTGAACGCCGACGCGATCGGGATCTTCGACATGTTCTGCACGCCACCCGCGATCACCACGTCCTGGGTGCCGCTCATGACGCCCTGCGCCGCGAAGTGCAGCGCCTGCTGTGACGAGCCGCACTGGCGGTCGATCGTCGTACCTGGCACTGCCTCGGAGTAGCCCGCGGCGAGCCAGCACGTCCGCGCGATGTCGCCGGCCTGCGGGCCGATCGTGTCGAGGCAACCGAACACGACGTCCTCGACGACATCCGGATCGATGCCTGAGTGCTCGACCAGAGCGGTGAGGATGTGCGCGCCGAGATCGGCCGGGTGGACATGTGCGAGCCCACCGTTCTTCTTGCCGACCGGAGTACGAAGGGCATCGACGATGTAGGCCTCAGGCATACCCCGAGAATACCGCTCTCTCGTGGCGTTTCTGAAAAGGCGTCAGATAATCTGCACGCGATGGATCTGACCGAATCTGCCGAGCTCGCGAGCTGGCGTGACGAGGTTCGGACGTGGCTCGCCGCCAACGTCCCGACCGACCCACTGCCGTCGCTCGACACCGAGGCGGGGTTCGCGGCACACCGGGTCTGGGAGCAGCGGCTCTACGACGCGCGGCTGTCGGTGGTGACCTGGCCGGAGGAGTACGGCGGGCGCGGGGCCGGCCTGCTCGAATGGCTGGTGTTCGAAGAGGAGTACTGGGGCGCCGGCGCGCCGGTGCGGGTCAGCCAGAACGGCATCTTCCTGCTCGCGCCGACGATCTTCGAGTACGGCACGGACCTCATCAAGGACCGGTTCCTCACGCCGATGGCGAAGGCCGAGGAGGTCTGGGCCCAGGGGTGGTCGGAGCCGAACGCCGGCAGCGACCTTGCCTCGCTCCGCAGCAAGGCGGAGAGGGTCGACGGCGGCTGGCGGCTGTCCGGCCAGAAGACCTGGTCCACCCGCGGCGCATTCGCTGACTGGATGTTCGGCCTGTTCCGCTCCGACCCGGAGTCCAACCGGCACCACGGACTGACCTACTTCCTGTTCCCGCTCGACGCCGACGGTGTGACGGTCCGGCCGATCCGGCAGCTCGACGGCGAGCCGGGCTTCGCCGAGGTCTTCCTCGACAACGTCTTCGTGCCGGACGAGCACGTGCTCGGCGAGGTCGGTCAGGGCTGGTCCGTCGCGATGGCGACCACGACGTCGGAACGTGGCCTCACTCTTCGCTCGCCCGGCCGGTTCATGGCGTCGGCGAAGCGGCTCGTCGACCTCTACCAGGACACCGCCGACCGTGCGCCTGACACGGCCGCCGCGAATGCGGACGCGGTGGTGGAGGCCTGGATGGACGCGGACGCCTATCGCCTGTTCGTCCTGGCCTCAGCGCTGAAGGCGATCGACGGCGAGCCGATCGGCGCCGAGTCCAGTGCCAACAAGCTGTTCTGGTCCCAGCTCGACATCGCGATTCACCAGACGGGTCTCGACCTGCTGGCCGAGCGCGCGACGCTCGAGTCGGACCAGACCGCCGCCCCGTGGCTCGACGGTTACCAGTTCGCGCTCGCCGGACCGATCTATGCCGGCACCAACGAGGTGCAGCGCAACATCATCGCCGAGCGCGTGCTGGGGCTCCCGCGCTCATGAGGCTTTCCGCGGACGAGGACGCGCTCGCATTCGGCCAGAGCGTCGCCGACCTCTACAAGGACATCGCCGACTCGGCGGCCCTGCGAGCCGCGTGGGACTCCGACGCAGGTCGCATCCCGGGGCTGTGGGCGCGGCTCGCCGAGATCGGTGTGCTGGGCGCCATGGTGCCGGAGGACTACGGCGGCCTCGGCCTCGATCTTCGCTCCGTGCTTCCCGTCCTCGTCGCCTCGGGGTGGAACGCCGTCCCGGAACCGCTGGTCGAGACCCTGGTCGGATCGGCGCTGCTCGCCGCGGCAGGGGGCTCTGCCGCCAAGCAGTGGCTGCCCGCGATCGCTGAGGGTGCCGCCGCAGTGGGCCTGGGACTCGGTCCTGGCCAGCTGGTCTTCGGCGCCCAATGGGCCGACGTCCTCATCCTCCGTGACCCCGTCGGCGACGCTCACCTGGTCGAGCCGTCGCAGGTCACGATGAACCCGGCGACCTCCGTCGACCGGGGGATCCGGGTGGCTCACGTCGACTGGTCACCGTCGCCCGCGACGCGGCTGCCCGACGTCAACGCGGACGACTTCCTGGACGTCGCGATCGTCGGAGTCGCCGCGCAGCTGGTCGGCCTCGCGCAGACCATGCTCGACCTTGGCGTGAAGTACGCCCTGCAACGCGAGCAGTTCGGCAAGGTCATCGGATCGTTCCAGGCGGTGAAGCATCAGCTTGCGGACGTGTACGTCGCGAACTCCTTCGCTCGACCTGTCGTCGCGCGCGCCGCGTGGTCGGTCGCGACCGATCAGCCGTCGAGCTGGCGTGACGCCTCGCACGCGAAGTTCGCCGCCGGGCGCGCGGCGCGGCTGAGTGCTCGCACAGCACTGCAGGTCCACGCCGGTATCGGCTACACCTACGAGCACGACCTGCACATGTACCTGAAGCGCACGTGGAGCCTCACCTCGATGTGGGGCGACCAGGCGTGGCACCGCACTCGCGTCGCCGACGCCGTACTGGAAGAGGAGTGAACGTGTCCGCCCCACTCGCCGGAATGCGTGTGGTCGAGTGCTCGATGCTCGGCCCTGCGGCCATCACCAGTGCTCTCATCGATCTCGGTGCCGAGGTCATCAAGGTCGAGCCGCCTGCTGGTGACTACATCCGCCAGATGACCTGGCCGATCGTCGAAGGCGTGTCGCTCATGCACCTGCACCTCAACCGCGGCAAGAAGAGCATCACCCTCGACCTGCGCAGCGACGAGGGCAAGCAGATCTTCCGCGACCTCGCGGCGGATGCCGACGTCGTCGTCGAGGCGATGCGCCCCGGCGCGCTGGAGCGCCTGGGGATCGGCCCGACGAATCTCAAGGAGATCAACCCGAAAGTCGTCTTCGCGAGCATCTCCGGGTACGGCGCAACGGGTCCCTACAAGGACTACCCGAGCCACGGCATCGCGTACGACACCTGGGCCGGGATCGTGACGCCCGGCATCGACGACGAGGGCTTCAGCTACATCCCGGAGCACATCTCGATCGGGATCTTCGCGGCGCCACTTTATGGCGCGCTTGCGATCCTCGCGGCCGTGATCCGCGCCCGTGAGACAGGTGAGGGGGCGAACCTCGAGCTCGCGCAGTCGGACTGCGCCGCGGCGTTCGACTGGTATCGCAGTGAGACCTGGCGCGCGTACGAGCGGCCCGAGACCGAGGTGACCGGCAACGCCTCGGATGACTACGAGCGGCGCGCCCCCGGCACCGGCGGCATGCGCGAGGGCGTCCGCTACCAGATCTACGCCACCAAGGACGGCCACCTGCTGTTCATGGCGAGCGAGCAGGCGTTCTGGAAGAACTTCTGCGAGGCGCTCGATCGCATGGATCTCTTCGAGCGGTGGCCCGGCTCGACATACGCCGATCACGCCCGCGGCAACCGTGAGCTGCAGGCGGAGCTGCGCGACATCTTTGCGACCAAGACCTCCGAGGAATGGATGGAGTTCGGGGGCCGGGTCAACACGCCGATCGCTCCGGTGAACACGCCGAAGAACCTGCCCGAGGACCCGCAGTTCCAGGACCGCTTCGAATGGCTGCCCGCGTCGCAGCTCGGCGCCGACCAGCTGGGGTTCCCGGTGAAGTTCGTGTCGGAGCCGTTGCCGGTCCCGGACAGAGCGCCGACGGTCGGCGAGCACACCGATGAGGTGCTGCGCACCGTCGCCGGCTATGACGACGCACAGATCGCCAAGCTGCGCGAGGCCGGTGCGCTGGGGTGAGCCTGCCAGGCACGATTCCGGCGCTGGTCGCGTCGGCCGCCGCCGAGTTCGACGGCACTGAGGCGGTGGCCGATGGTGGCCGCCGGGTCTCCTTCGCGGAGCTGCATGAGCTGACCCGGCGTGCGGCAGCGGTGTGCATCGACCGCGGCGCGAAGCCGGGCGACCGCGTCGGGATCTGGGCGCCGAATACTCTCGACTGGGTGGTCGCCGCTCTCGGCGCGCTGACCGCTGGCGCCGCGCTGGTCCCGCTCAACACCCGGTACAAGGGCGAGGAGGCCAACTGGATCCTCGACCGCAGCGGCGCCGCCATGACCTTCGTGTCGCCGCCGTTCCTCGGCAACGACTATCCCGCCATGCTCGGGCCCCGCGACAACACGGTGGTCCTCGAGGCGTCGCTGTGGGCGGACGCGCTGACAGATCAGGCGGGCGCCGAGGTCGACGCCCGGATCGCCGCGATCTCGCCCGAGGACACGGGCGACCTGATCTTCACGTCGGGTACGACGGGACGGCCGAAGGGCGTCGTCACCACCCATGCCCAGACCATTCGGGTGTTCGACACATGGTCGGACATCGTCGGGCTGCGAGCCGGCGACCGCTACCTCGTGGTCAACCCGTTCTTCCACACGTTCGGCTACAAGGCCGGCATCATCGCGTGCCTGCTGCGTGGCGCGACGATCATCCCGCAGGCGGTGTTCGACGTACCCGTGGTCCTCGACCTGATCGAGTCCGAGAAGGTCTCCGTCCTGCCGGGCCCGCCGACGCTCTACCAGTCGATCCTCGACGCGCCGGACCGAGCGACCCGTGACCTGTCGAGCCTGCGGCTGATCGTCACCGGCGCCGCCGTCGTACCGGTGGTGCTGATCGAACGGCTGCGGGACGAGATGTCAGTCGAGACCATCCTCACGGCGTACGGTCTGACCGAGTCGACCGGAACCGTCACGATGTGCCGGCAAGGGGACTCCGCCGAGACGATCGCGACCACGTCCGGGCGCGCCATACCCGACACCGAGGTGCGCGTGGTCGACGAGACCGGCAACGCGTTGCCGCCCGGCGAGGCAGGTGAGGTCGTGGTCCGCGGCTACAACGTGATGCAGGGGTACTTCGAAGATCCGGAGGCGACCGCGTCGACCGTCGTCGACGGCTGGCTGCACACCGGCGACATCGGCATGCTCGACGACGCCGGCAACCTGAAGATCACCGACCGGCTCAAAGACATGTTCGTCGTCGGCGGCTTCAACGCCTATCCCGCCGAGATCGAGCAGATGCTCATGTCGTATCCCGGGATCGCGGAGTGCGCAGTGGTCGGCGTTCCTGACGAGCGGCTAGGCGAGGTCGGTGCGGCCTTCGTCGTACCCCGCCCCGGCGAGGTCCTCGAACCGGCCGAAATCGTCGCTTGGTGCCGGGAGCGGATGGCCAACTTCAAGGCACCGCGTACGGTCTCAGTCGTGGACTCCCTCCCGCGCAACGCGTCGGGCAAGGTCCTCAAGTTCGAGCTGCGCAATACTCTGACCCCGTGACCGACGAGTTCGACCCTGCCCGCTTCCGCAGGGTCCTCGGGCACTTCCCGACCGGGGTCGCGGTGATCACGGGTGTCGATGCTGCGGGAAGCCCGGCCGGCATGGCCATCGGCTCGTTCTCCTCGGTATCGCTCGACCCGCCGCTGGTCGCCTTCATGCCGGACAAGAAGTCGAGCAGCTGGCCGAAGTTCAAGGACTCCGGCCACTTCTGCGTGAACATCCTCGGTTCCGACCAGGAAGACGTCTGCCGCACGTTCGCGATCAGCGGCGGAGACAAGTTCGCCGAGCTCGCGTGGCAGCCGGCGGGGTCGGGCTCGCCGATCCTCGACGGCGTCCTGGCCTGGATCGACTGCGACATCGAGGTGGTCCACGAGGCCGGCGACCACTGGATAGTGATCGGCAAGGTCCGTGAGCTCGACACGGCGTCGAACCAGATGCCACTGGTGTTCTTCCAAGGCGGCTACGGCCGCTTCTCGGCGCTGTCGCTGGCGGCCTGGGAGAGCGACCTCGCCCTGCAGATGCGATCGGCCGACCTCGCCCGGCCCTACATGGAGGAGCTCGCCGACGAGCTCGAGGTCGAGTGCGTCGCGAGCGCGGTCGTGGGTTCTGACATGGTGCTGATCGCCCGTGCCGGCAAGCTCGAGTCCTCGGCGTTGCCGACGGCGGTCGGGCAGCGGATCCCGTTCGAGCCGCCTGTGGGATCGGCGTACGTCGCATGGGCCTCGCCGTCGGCGCAGAAGACCTGGTTCGACCGGCTGTCGAAGGATGCGCCGGAGGACTACCTCGAGGTGCTGCAGCGCACCGTCAAAGAGGTCCGGGCCGCCGGCTACGCCGTCGGCCGTGGCCACCGCTGGCACTCGCAGGCGGCCGAGGTGTTGTCCCGCGACGAACCCGTGTTGCACCAGGACGAGACGTCCGAGCAGCTGCACCAGTTGATCGGTCTGTTGCCGCCGGACTACGAGTCGCCCAACGTCGACGTCCGCGAGGTTCGTACCGTGTCGACCCCCGTCTTCGGGCCGGGTGGAGTGGTGGTCATGGTGCTCTCGGCGGTCGTGGCCGGGCGGCGCTCGTTGGACACCGACCTGGCATTCACCGTCGATCGGTTGCGCGGTGCCGCTGCCGCCGTCACAGAGGCGCTGCACGGCGCTGTACCGGAAGAGGAGCTCGGATGACCCCGTTCGGATCGGTTCACGGCATCGACTACGCGTCGCTGTTCCTGCGAGCCGCGCTCGGCATCACGATGCTTGCCCACGGTTACAACCACGCGTGGGGCGGCGGGAAGCTGCCGGGCACCGCGCGATGGTTCGAGTCGATGGGCATGAAGCCGGGAGCGCTTCACGCGTTCCTGGCAACGGCCACCGAGCTCGCGGCGGCAGTGCTGTTGTTCCTCGGGTTCCTGACGCCGCTGGCCGCGGCCATGGTCATCGGCGTGATGGTGGTGGCGCTGATCGCGAACCACTTCAAGAACGGCTACTTCATCTTCCGGCCGGGGGAGGGATACGAATATGTCCTCTTCATCACCCTGACGTCGTTCGGTCTCGCTGCACTAGGCGGGGGGCGAATCTCCATCGACAAGGCGCTCAAGCTCAACGACCACCTGCACGGATGGACCTACGGCGGCAAGGGTGTCCTGGTGGCTCTGCTCGGGGTGATCGGCGCCCTCGCCCTGCTCGCCGTTTACTGGCGACCCGAGCCCAAGCAGGATTCCTGACCCGCATCTGACGAGGCGTCAGATCTGGTGTAACGTTACAGCGTCTAATGCAATTAACGACCGCCTGATGAACGGCAGCGACCTCGAGGGAGCAACCTGATGGAGTTTGGCCTCTTCCTTCAGAACTACGTGCCCAAGTTTCGGCAGGAAGCCGATCCGGAGGCCGAGCACAAGGCGATCTTCGAAGACATCGAGGCGGTCATCGCCGCGGACAAAGCCGGGTTCAAGTTCGTCTGGCTGACCGAGCACCACTTCCTCGACGAGTACTCGCACCTGTCGGCGAACGACGTCGTTGCGGGTTACCTCGCAGCCAAAACCGAAAACATCCACATCGGAGGCGGCATCTTCAACCCGCTGCCGCAGGTGAACCACCCGGCCAAGGTCGCCGAGCGGGTCAACTACATCGACCAGCTCAGCCATGGCCGCGCCGAGTTCGGCACCGGCCGCGGTGCGGGAAGCCACGAGATCCTCGGCTTCCTCAACCACGCCGGCGTCACGAACACCGACCAGACCAAGGAGATCTGGGAGGACGTCATCCGGGAGTTCCCGAAGATGTTCACCCAGGACGAGTACGAGGGCTATCAGGGCAAGTACTGGTCGCTCCCGCCGCGCAAGATCCTGCCGCGCCCGTTCGGTCCGGCGCACGCGCCGATGTGGTACGCCGCCGGCAACCCGCCGTCGTATGAGATGGCCGGCCGGATGGGCATGGGTGTGCTCGGGTTCTCCCTCGACCGCTGGGACAAGGTCGACAAACTGCTCGCGTCGTACAAGAACGGGATCGCGAACGCGGAGCCGATCGGCTCATTCGTCAACGACAACCTGATGTCGTGCGTCTCGGCGTACGTGGCCGAGGACTCGCAGGCGGCGAAGCAGTCCTACGTAGACGCCCGGACCAGCTACTTCCTGTCGCAGGTCTACCGCTATCACGACACGTTCCCGCGCCCCGAGTGGATCCCGCCGTGGCCGGAGGTCCTCCCCGAGGGCAACCTCGAGTCAGCGGCTGCTGCATCGGAGTTCGGCGGCGTGATCATGGGTGACCCCGACGAGGCGCTCGCACAGTGCAAGAAGTGGGAAGAGAGCGGTGTCGACCAGCTCGTCTTCGGCATCGGCCCGGCCAAGATCGAGGACACGATCAAGACGATCGAGCTGCTCGGCAAGCACGTGATCCCCAAGATCGACACCGACCCCGAGGTCTCAACCGCGAAGTACCGCAAGGCCGCCGCCAGCTAACTCTCGGTTTGTGAAGACCTAGCCGCATTCCAGTACGGCTAGGTCTTCACACATCCGCGCTAGGTGCCTGCTTCGTAGCTCGTCGCGGCCATGTCGTCGACGAACCAGGAAAGCAGGCGCGCGAAGGTGGCAAGGTCCCGGTCGGACCAGTCGGCCACCGAGTCGTTGAGATGACGGGTTCGTACGTCGGTGAGCGCTCTGCCGGCCCGCGTACCGGCTCGCGTTGCGGCGACCATCGACACCCGCCCATCCTCGGGATCGGATCTGCGCGTGACGAGCCCATCGGCGACGAGCTTCGCGACCTGACGGGCGGCCAGGCCGGGATCCATGTTGACCGCGGCGGCGAGCACCCGCATCGAGATCGGTCCCTGCTCGATGATCGCCCGAAGCAAGAGGTACCTCGGCTGCGTCAGCGTCACTCCTGCGGCGTCGGCTGACCGTGCGAACGCGCTGCGGGAGGCGTTGAGTCGCAGCAGCCGCGCGACGGATCGGTTGATCGCCTCGAGCGGCGGGTCGTCCGTGCTCATGTGATCGCGCCGCCGTTGACCGGGATGACCTGGCCGGTGATCCACTGCGCGCCTTCCGAGCAGAGGAAGGCGACGGTCGCGCCCGCGTCCGCACCGGTGCCGTGGCGGGGGATCGGGTTGCGCGACCCGTCGCCGGGGATGCCTTCCATCCCGCCGAGCGAGACGGCGTTCCACGTCACCCCGTGCCGCCCGACCTCGTGCGCGACGTGCTTCATGAGACCGATCGCGCCGGCCTTTCCTGCGGCGTACAGCGATATCCGGATCGGCATGCCCATCCGGGCCGCTTCGGAGGAGGTCGTCACGACGCGGCCCCAGCCGCGCTCGCACATCCCGGCGAGCACGGAATGGGTGCAGTTCATGACGCCGTACAGGTTGAGATCGACGAACGTCGACCACAGGTCCGGGTCGCTGTCCTTGAACTCGACCTGTGGAAAACCGTCAGCCGGGATGCCGGCGTTGTTCACGAGGATGTCGATGCGGCCGATCGCTTCGATCGCTGCCATGACCCCCGCCCGATCGGTCACGTCGAACGCCATCGCCGTCCCACCTACCGATTCGGCGACGGCTGCGGCGCGGTCCTCGAACAGGTCGTTGACGACGACGGTGGCGCCAGCGGCGGCAAGCGCTTCGACGATGCCGATGCCGACGCCCTGGCCGGCGCCGGTCACCAGCGCAACCCTCCCGTCGAGGGTCATCGCGCGCCTCCGTCGAGGTTGTGCACCGTGAGCCCCCATTCGGCGATCAGATCCAAGCTCACCGCGATCCGTCCGGTGTCATCGGGTCCGCAGCGGCACAGCGCAACCACCGCCTCGACCATTTCCTCCATCGTCTCGATCTGGTCAGCACTCAGCGAATCGCCGAGCAGCTCGGTCGCGCCCTCGCTCATGACCGCGGCGCGTGGCTCGATGCAGTTCACGCGGATGCCGGTGCCGTAGAGCTCGGCAGCGAGACCGCTGCTGATCCGGTTGAGCGCCGCCTTCGACGCGCCGTACACGGAGATCGTCGTCCCGAGCACTCCCGCCTCGTACGGCGGGCCACCAACAGGTCTGGCCGAGCCGCTCGACAGGTTCACGATCCAGCCCTCGCCGCGCTCCCTCATCGAGGGGATGACGGCCTGCGCGAGGTCGAGCGGCGCGAACGTGTTGACCTCGAAGATCAGGCGACGACGCTTCAGCGAGAACCCGGCAAGCGGCTCGTAGATCGCGGCGGCGGCGTTGTTCACGAGGATGTCGATCGGTCCGCCGAGGCCCGCGACTGCCGTTGGAACGATGGTCGCCCGCGCGTCCGGGTCGGTCAGGTCGGCGACGATCGGTACGGCGAGGCCGCCGTACCGTTCGAGCTCGGCGACGGTCTCGGTCAGACTGCCGTCGAGGTGGTGATGACGCTCCAGAGTGCGTGCGCTGGTCGCCACGTCGGCGCCCTCGGCGGCGAGCCGATGGGCGATCGCCCTTCCGATTCCTCGACTAGCGCCGGTCACCAGCGCGCGGCGACCCTTGAGCTGTCCGCTCATCTACCGAAGTCCCTTACTGGAGACGAATCCGCCGATCGTCTCGCCGATGTAGTCACAGTCGTCCTCGGTCATCGCGTGGTTGTTGGGCAGCACGAGTCCCCATGACATGACGTGATCGGCGTTCGGGAGACCGGCAGGCGGCTGCCGATGGCGGTGACCCCGGAACGCGGGCTGGCGGGCGACGTTGCCGGTCCACACCATCCGGGTGTCGACGCCCCGCTGTTCGAGCCACTGCTGAAGCTCGGCACGGCGGACCCCGGACTCAGGCGCGATCAGGAACGGGAACATGTGCCAGCCGGTGACCACGTCGTCGGTCAGCCGCGGCAGCGTGAACAGCTCCGGCCACTGTCCGAGGTGTGACGCGGTCCGGGTCGCGCATCGCTGCCGCCGCGCGAGGTTGTCGGAGAGCTTCGCGAGCTGCACCAGACCGAACGCGGCGGACAGCTCCGAGGGCTCGAAGTTCCATCCCAGCTCGTCGAAGATGAACAGGTTGTCGTACTCGAGCCCTGACTCCACTTCGCTGAAGAAGCGGTCGCCGCGACCCTTGCCCGAGCCGAAGATCTGCACCTCCGACCGGCGGCCCCACCGCCGCAACATCAGCGCGCGGTCGGCGAAGTCCGCGGCGTCGGTGCAAAGCATGCCGCCGGTGCCGGCGGCGGTGATGATGTGCGACAACGCGAAGCTCGTCACGGAGAGGTCAGCCCGAGTGCCGGTCGGCGTCCCACGCAGGGTGAGTCCGAGCGCATCACAGGAGTCCTCGACCACGCGAAGGTCATGCTCGTCGGCGACCGCTCGTATGACGTCCCAGTCGGGCGCGTTGCCGATCAGGTTGGGCGCCAGGATCGCCTTGGTCCGCGGCCCGATCATCGCCTCGATGCGGTCGACATCGATCTGGAAGGTGTCCGGCGTGACGTCGACGAAGGCCGGTACGACGCCGGCCCGCACCATGGGCGCGATGTCGGTCGAGAAGGTCAGCGGCGACGTGATGATCTCGTCGCCGGGTGAGAGGTTGAGCAGCTCGATCGCCAGGTAGAGCGCGGAGCTTCCCGAGTTGCACATCACGCCGTGACGCTTGCCGAACAGCGCCGCCACCTGCTGCTCCATCGCGCGCACGTTGCGGCCGATGCGCAACGCCGTCGGCCCTCCGCGCAACACCTCGACGACCGCCTCGATCTCGCGCTCGTCGTGAACCGATCCCGCGTACTCGATCCGCCGGCCGGTCACCGCTGCAGGCCATCGCAATTGCTTGACATTGTCAAGTAGTCTCATGGTGCGAAGGGAGTGCGGCATGGCGGTAGACGACCGGCTCGTCTTGATCTCGGCTGACTGTCACGCCGGCGCGAACCACGAGACCTATCGCGAGTACCTCGACCCGTCGTACCGGGACGAGTTCGACCGGTGGCGCGGCCAGTACTCCAATCCGTTCCGCGATCTCACCCGCGGCGACCGGGACCGCAACTGGAACGACGAGCGGCGCATCAGCGAGCTCGAGGCTGACGGCGTGGTCGCCGAGGTGGTCTTTCCGAACACCATCCCGCCGTTCTTCCCGACTGGTGCTGTCGTGGCTCGGCCGCCGTTGCCGGAGGAGTACGAGTTGCGGCTGGCCGGTCTCCGTGCGCACAACCGGTGGCTGGCCGAGTGGTGTGCGGCGCACCCCGAGCGGCGCGCCGGCATCGGCCAGATCTTTCTCAACGACATTGACGACGCGATCGCCGAGGTGCGGTGGTGTCACGCCAACGGCCTGCGCGGCGGGATCCTGTTGCCGCCCGTTCCGGACGACATGAAGCACCTCGCGCCGCTCTACACCGACTCCTACGACCGGCTCTGGCAGGAGTGCGCGGAGTTGGGCGTCGTGGTCAACGTGCACTCCGGCGGTACCGGACTGCCCGACTACGGCCCGGGGCCCGCGGCCGGACAGATCTGGATCGCGGAGCTCACGTTCTTCTCGCGCCGGCCGCTCTCGCACATGTTGCTCGGTGGCGCGTTCGAGCGGTTTCCCGGTTTGCGATTCGTCCTGACGGAGTCCGGCTGTTCTTGGATCCCGGACCTGCTCGCACAGCTCGACGGCTACCACGCGCAGGCGCGCCGTACGGGTCGGATCGGTGAGCTCAAGTACGACGAGGACGCCTTGTTGCCGAAGCCGCCGAGCGAGTACTTCGCGCGGAACTGCTGGGTGGGTGCGAGCTTCCCGAGCCCGCTTGAGGCAGCGTCACGCCACGCCGTCGGTCTCGACCGATACATGTGGGGGAGCGACTACCCGCATGACGAGAGCACCTATCCCGACACGTTGCTCGGGCTCCGCCGGTCGTTCCAGGACGCCGAGCCGGAAGAGCTGCGAGGCATCCTCGGCGGCACTGCGGCAAGCGTCTACGGCTTCGACCTCGACGCGTTGCAACCACACGCGGACCGCTGCGGGCCGACGGTGGCGGACATCCGGGCGCCGTACGACGGGCCACCGGCAGGCAACCGCAGCCCGGCGTTCAGCCGAGCCTGAGCTCGCTACGCGCTGCGGAGGGCTCGGGTGCTGTGCAGCGCCGCGGCGGCGGCGCCCGTCATGACGAGAACCAGCGCGAGGTCGAGGGTGCCGGCGCGGTACGTCGCGGCCGGATTGTGCTGCGAGGTCATGACCCACCAGGCGCCTGCGAGCAACATCGGAAGCATGCCGAAGACCGCTGCCCGGGCGAGTGCCGACTCGTAGCGCAGCGTTGCCGCGGGTAGATCGAGGTGGCGCACCAGGACCCAGGCCGCGGTCAGGGCGCTGATGAGAGCCAGCGGGCTGACCACCATCCACCCAAGCCGCGCCGGATTGATCGACAGCAGCAGAGTGGGATGCGCCCAGGCCGTGCTGATGCTGTAGGTCTCCGCCCACGCGAAGCTCGCGATGCCGTCGGGGATGTGGCTGGTGCCGGAGCCGTGGCTGGCGAGAACTGTCCAGTGAGTCGCGAGGTGCCGGCCGCCCATCGCGAGGGCGGTGAGGCTGACCGCGATCACGGTGAGGGGTGCGATCACGCCGTGGGGTCCGCGTCGGCGGATGTCGCGGGCGAGCACCGCGGCCACCGGCGCGACCGCCAGGATGGCAATGACGCCCAGGTAGGCCAGGGACGCGGTCAGCACGACCAGGCCGACCACGGCGGCGTGCGAGTCCAGCGGCATGACGCGCGCGCCGGTCGCGAGCTGGGTCCACAGGGAGGTGGCGAGCATGGCGAAGCCGGCCACGAGAGTTGCGGTAGCGCCAAGCGCCGACCGCTCGTCGCGCACCGGTCCGTTGCCCAGGCCGGCGAGGGACAGCCGCGCCACGAGGCCGCTTCGTGCGACGTCCGCTGTGCGACGCCATGACCTCGGCTGCTCCTCGATCTCTGCGATGAGCAGCTCTGCGAACTCGGCGCCGTACCGGTCGCGCCACATCGCGGGGTACCAGCGGAGCAGCCGTTCGGCGCGGGCTTCCGGGCTCATGCGGTGCCGCCCGCGGCCTTCAGGCGACGGAGGCCGACCTCCGCGACGCGGCGCTGGTCGTCGAGGTGCGCCTGCAACGCGGCTGCGCCGGCGGCGGTGAGCTCGTACGGCTTGCGCCGGTCCTGCGCGGGCAGCGACTTGATCATGCCCTGTCCCTCGAGGCGGGTGAGCGCTTCGTACATCGTGCCCGGCGCCAGCCGGAGGCCGGCGAACTCCTCGATGTCCTTGGTGAGCGCATACCCGTGCTTCGGGCCATCGGCCAGGCTCGAGAGGATCAGCGTCGCGGGTCCGGCGTACCGCCCGAAGCTGCCGAGGTTCGCATCCGCCATGCCGTCACTCTACTCAGTACGCCGATACATTGGCACCGTCGTAGCTTTCGACGCCCGGCCGAGAGCCTTCAACGCACGACGTCGTAGACGAGTTTCGTGATGCCGTTGGGGTAGGTCTCGGACTCGAGGACTTTCAGCATCTTCTTGTCGCGGTCGGCGTCGCTGAACATCCGCTTACCGGCGCCGAGCAGGACGGGAAACACCAGCAGGTGGTAGCGGTCGATCAGGTCAGCGTCGGACAGGTTCCGGGCGAGAGTGGCGCTGCCGTGCACGCTGATCGGACCGCCGTCGGTCTGCTTCAGCCGTGCGACGTCGTCGAGCGAACGAAGGATGGTCTGCTCGCCCCAGTCGTCGACCAGGTCATCGTCGGTGAGGGTCGTGGACACGACGTACTTCGGCATCTCGTTGTAGCGCGGGAACTCATTGGTCATTGATGGCCAGACCGGGCTGAACGCCTGGTAGCTGACCCGCCCGAGCATCAGGGCGCCGGCTTCGGTCTGTTCACGACCCTTCAGCTCGTAGGCCTCCGGCAGGAAGTCGATGTCCTTGAAGGTCCAGCCACCACTGCGATGAGCCTCGGTCAAGCTGCCGCCGCCAGGTGAGTCGACGACGCCGTCGAGGGAGACGAAAGCGGTGTAGATCAAGTTGCGCATCGGGTTGTCCTTTCACTGCGAGCCCACGGGCCGGCGCCACCGCCGCCACCTTGCCTTAGTGACGATGCCGGAGGGCAGAACTGATCGGTGTCAGGCGTGTCGCGTTCCGTCATGGCGACGTTAATCTCACCCCGGTGAAGCGCTTCGTCGAGGAGGACCTCAGCGACACTGAGTTTCGCGAGTGTGCGCTCAACGGCACACGGTTCGTCGGTGTCGTCATGCGCGACGCGGAGATCGACGGTCTGGTCACGAACCTCGTCGTGAACGGCGTAGAGGTTTCGTCGTACGTCGAGGGCGAGCTCGACCGCCGCTATCCGGTGCGCCTGTTGATCCGCTCCGAGGATCCCGGTGACCTGCTCGCAGCGTCTCGACAGCTACAGGCTGATTGGACGGCGACGATCGACCGGCTCCGAAGTTCGCCCGGACTGGAGCGCCGTACGGTCAACGGCGAGTGGTCGGCGGTTCAGACACTTCGTCATCTGGTTTTCGTGCACGACTCCTGGTTCCGGCGTTGCGTGCTCGGGTCGACCGATCCGTTCACCCCGATGGGCCTTGCGGTCGACTTCGTTCCTGACCGCGAAGCGCAAGGACTTGATCTCGGCGCCGACCCAGGCTTGGACGAGGTGGTTGCCGTACGCCAGGAACAGGTCGCGGAGCTCGAGACGTGGCTCGGCACGGTCACGCCTTCGCAACTAGCCGCGACAGCACCCGTTCCCGATGGCCCCGGGTGGCCGCCGTACGCGCGCGGGCGCTCGACGCGGGACTGTCTCGGAACCGTGCTCAATGAGGTAAGAGAACATCACGGCTTCTGCGTCCGCGACCTCGACCTGCTCGAAGCCCGCGCCTAGTCATCACGCATCGCGGGAACCGATGCTTGTAACCGGTCTGAAAAACTCCCGACCGCGATGTCGAAGTTCCTCGTCGCGGTTCGACGTACGGGCGAGACAGCAACTCCCACCAACCCAAAGGACTGATCAACATGCCGCGCTTCATGGGATTCGTGAAGATGGAAGAAGGCATCGGGGCGCCGCCGCAGGCGCTGTTCGAGGCAATGGACACCTACATCGGTGAGCAAGCCGCCAAGGGCGTGTTCCTCGATGGTGGTGGCCTCTACGGGACCGAGGATGCCGTCAACTTCGTGGTCCGCAAGGGCGAGACGTCCCGCGTCGACGGCCCGTACGCGGAGGCCAAGGAGGTCGTCGGCGGATTTGCGATCCTGCAGTTCGACACGGTCGAGGAGGCCATCGCCGCGCAACAAGAGTTCGCTGACCTGCACGCGAAATACTGGCCCGAATGCTCGATGGTCGCGACGCTGCGTCAGATCTCTGAGGCACCGCCGGAGGCAGCTGACGCCTGATTGATCCGTACGTCGGGGACGGCCGCACGCCGGAGACGGCGGCCCTCCCCGACGTACGGCTCTTAGGCTGGATCTGTGCCAGCCCTGTCCACCGCTCAGGCCATCACGACCGCGTGGCGAGCGGAGTCGGGACGCCTCGTCGGCGCCTTGACTCGGATGACTCGCGACGTGGCGCTCGCGGAGGATCTCGCTCAGGACGCGTTGCTGGCCGCATTGGAGCAGTGGCCGACAGCTGGCATCCCCGACAACCCGGCTGCCTGGCTGATGACCACAGCCAAACGCCGCGGCATCGACCACCTGCGCCGCGCCGACAACCTGCGCCGCAAGACCGAACAGCTCGGTCACTCCCAGCTTCAGGGGGAGGAGGAGTCGATGCCCGACCTCGATGCACAAGTCGACTACATCGAGGACGACGCGTTGCGGCTCATGTTCCTGTCCTGCCATCCGTGCTTGACCCCTGAATCCCGGGCAGCGCTCACCCTCCGCCTCGTCGGCGGGCTCACCACTGGTGAGATCGCGCGCGGCTTCCTGGCGACCGAATCAGCGATCGGTCAGCGGATCTCACGCGCCAAGAAGACGCTCACCGATGCGCGGGCGACCTTCGACCTCCCGACGGGTGATGAGCGCGTCGAGCGCCTCGACGACGTGATGGCCGTGATCTACCTGATCTTCAACGAGGGTTACTCCGCCACCGCTGGTGACGACTGGATGCGGCCGGACCTCGCGGCGGAAGCGATGCGGCTAGCTCGGATGCTGGCGGCACTCGCACCTGAGGAGCCTGAGGTCCTAGGACTGCAGGCCCTCCTGGAGATCCAAGGCTCGCGGATGCGGGCTCGAATCGACGAACGCGGCGAACCCGTCCTGCTGGAGGCCCAAGATCGCAGCCGATGGGACCCGCTGCTGATCCGCCGAGGCCTGATTGCGCTCCGGCAGGCTGAGCGGCTCGCCGCTCGTGGCACGCCAGTCGGAAAGTACTTTCTGCAGGCCTCGATCGCGTCGGTACACGCCCGTGCGAACCGAGCCGAGGACACCGATTGGCGACAGATCGCCGCGTTGTACGACCTGCTGTCCCAGGCTGCGCCAGGGGCTGTCGTCGAGGTGAACCGCGCCGTCGCGCACGGACGAGCTTTCGGCCCGGCTGCCGGCCTTGCCATCGTGGCGAAGGTGGATGCTGGGGAGCTCGGTGACTCCCCGCTGCTCGCCAGCGTGCGCGGTGACCTTCTCGAACGAGCCGGGGACCATGCCGAGGCGGCCGCGGCCTTCACTGAAGCCGCGGCGCACACGCGGAACGAGGGTGAGCGAATGCTGCTGCAGCGTCGCGCGGTGGCAAACTCCGACCTCGTGTCGAAGCCCAGTCCGTAGCGGGCATCGTTGTTCGCTGCCCGCATGGCACCCACCGCTGCTGACTCTGGGAGGTGGGTGGCCCATCAGTGTCCCCAAGTCAGCAGCCGTGGCCCATGCGTGCGAGGCACTCAACAGCGACGAGCCATGCCGTTTCGAGATGACGGCCCTTCGTACGATCGAACGCGTGCCGACCACGTGGCCGCGTCGCCTGCTTGCTACGGCGTACATCGTGACCGTTGTGGTCCTGGCGAGCATCGCGTGGGGGCGCGATCACAGCGGATTCGATCCGGTCGAGGCTGCGGCCTTCGCCCTGACTCTGCCGATCGTGGTGCCAGCGCTCCCTGTCATCTACTTTGTCGGCGCCCTCGTCATAAATCTCACCGGGCCCCGGACGACGGTCCGTTGTGGCCGGTCGCATTGACCTTTGCTGTGATGCTTGGCACCTGCGCGACGCTCAACGTCGTGGCCTTGCACATCTGGTTGACGCGTCGCCGCTAGTCCCGGCGGGGTACCCGACGGCTCAGGCCGCTTCGGGTTCGCTGGTCTCTGACTCGGTGTTACCCGAGAGCGTCCACAGCGCTATGGCCAATGCGAGTACGCCGACACCTAGAGCGACGGCGCCCGGCGTCGCCGAATCGCTGCTGGCCCCGCGTTCCGATGCAGCGTTGAAGGTTGCTGGGGCGCTCGCCGCCGCCGGCGCGGACGCAACCACGGGGCGCGGCTGGGCCTCCGGCGCGGCCAGCACTGCGCCGCCCGTTGACGGTCCGCCGCCAAAGCCGCCTCCGGAGGTGAATCCACCGTTGGATCCACCGCTCGTGTCGGCAGGGTGAGTGGGCGGCGGGGCGCTCGGGTGGACGCTGGAAGTCGGGGTGGGTGAGGGCGTCGGCGATTCATGCGTCCCAACCGGGCGCGATGCCAGCGACGTGGACCCTGGAGCGTCGAGCACGACCCGCGCGGTCGGGTCGGTCGGCAGGATCGCGACGGCAAGCGAGCCGCCGGATATCAGTGAAGTGACCGAGAACTTGTACGTGGCGCCACTCGCGTCGGGCTTCGCACTCACGATCGGCTTGCCGCAGCGGTACGCCGGCGCGTGAGCGATGGGGCCGCCTTGTTCAGCGGTGAACGACTTGTTGCGCAACGGGCAGAGCTGGAGCGCCGCCCCCGGGACACTGGCCGATCCCTTGGTGACGCGCAGAGTGAGGGTCGCGACTTGCCCGCCATCGACGGCGTAGTCCAGTGCCGCGTACGCATTCGAACCAGTGGGTCCACCCTGGACGAGCAAGCCGTCCTTCGGCACATCCGGCGGCGCGACTGCCACCGCAGGGGTGCCGGGGTTCGTGATCGTCCACCATCCCTGTCGCACAGGGCTGTCGGCGGACGCTCGTCCCGTTGTGGCGGCGGTCAATCCCCAGGTCATGAGGGCCAAGAGCAGGACGCTGGCGCCGCGTCGTCTCATGTGGGCCGTCTCACGAGGCACCGAAGAACACCGCTCGGGCAATGTCATCCTGCTCGAGCAGCTCGGAGGTGCGGCCCTCGAACCGCACCTCGCCCTTCTCGAGGAACACCGCCCGACTGCAGAGCTCGGCTGCGATGTTGAGACTCTGCTCGACAACGACGAGCGTCACACCGCTTTCGCTGATCGCTTGAACGATCTCGAGCAGCTCGCCGACGACGACGGGTGCGAGGCCGAGCGAGAGCTCGTCGATGCAGAGCAGCTGCGGGTCGAGAAGCAGCGCCTTGGCGAGCGCGAGTTGCTGCTGCTCACCGCCGGACAGCAGGCCCGCCTTCTGGCCCCGGCGCTCGGCGAGCCTGGGAAACGTCGTGAAAACCCGGTCCAGGCGTTCGTCGAGGAGCCCCTTCTGCCGGCGCAGACCGAGTGCCTGCATCTCGAGGTTCTCGTCAACCGTCAGATCGGTGAAGACTGCCCGACCGCCGGGAATGAGAACGAGGCCCTGCCCCGCGAGCCGCTCCGCCGGCATGCCGGTGATGTCGCGGCCGTCCAAGGTCACCGCCCCAGAATCGGGCCGCTCCAGCCCACAGATGTTCCGTAACAGGGTCGACTTTCCGGCGCCGTTGGTACCGAGCAGCGCGAGCGCTTCCCCCGCGGCGATCTGGATCGACACGTCGAAGAGGACCTGTAGATGGCCGTACGCGAAGTTGATGTCGCGCACCTCCAGGGCCGCGCCTCTTGCGCCCGGCCCGGCCGCGTTCGTCGCGCCGCCAGTACTCAATACGTGCTCCGGTGAAAGCCGGAGGACACGACATGCCAGCATCCGCAGCCCGCCGCGAACTGAACTGGCCGCCAGTACTGACCCGCTGCGGTCTCACCGGCCGCGCTGAAGGAGTTGGGCCCTTGCGGGAAGGAGAAGTCGACCGATTTCGCCGCCTGCAAGCCAGCACTTAATGCGTTCTGCTGTATCGATGGTGCGTGGTCGACCGCCGCTTCGAGCATCCACACGGCATCGCACGCATTGCCGACGGCGTACTTCTCCCGGTAGGTCGTGCTGAGGCCCTGTTTCGCGATGATCCGATTGCAGCGGACCGTCCCTGCCGTCGGGTGCGCGCCCGACGTGTGCTCTTCACCATCCCGCGCGAAGGCGATCGCGAGGGCGCCGTTGAAGTTGGCGGCGTTCGGTTTGGTGAACGAACCTGACTGGGTGACGGTGACGAGCTCGTCGTCGGCCAGGGCGTAGTGCGGGTGAAACCCCTGGGACTGGGCGTCGCTGGTGAAGGTGCCGAGGTCGGCGAGTGCCTGGACGCCGAACACCGTGGTCACGCCGTCGCGCTTGAACTTCGCGACAGCGTTCTGGACGTCGAGCGGGTTGGCCAACGCCTGGGGGCAGCCGAGATTGAAGGTGTCGATGCTCTTGACGCCGGCCTGGTGAAGCCAGCCTTGGACCTCGTTGATGATGTCACCGAAGCAACTCCGGTAGAACAGTCCGAGCTTCTTGAACCCGTGCGACTTGCTGAAGACGCCGCGGTCCCGCAACGCGAAGATGCTGTCGTGATAGATGCGGTCGTAGGTCCCGAACGAGAACAGGTACGGGTAGTAGTGCTTGCGGATGCTGTCCGGCAGGATGTACGAGGTGAAGTACGGGATGTGGCTCTCTCCGTAGCACGTCTCGAGCGTTGAGTTGGCGTAGGCGCCGGAGTCCAACACCGCGTAGAACCCGCCTTGGGCAACGTCGAGACACGTCTGGCGCAGGCTGCTCTGGTTCGCCGCATTGACCGTGAAGTACGTCGGAATCACGTGACGACATGCCAGGCCACCGCGTGCGTTGAGGTCGTTGACGGCCGCCTGGTAGGCCGCCCGCTGCACCTTGGGATCGGCAACCCCGAACGAGCTGTCGGCCGCCGGCCCGGCGATGTCGGTGATGAACACCGCGATCTTGACCTCGTTGGCAGAGACACCGGTGGCGCTTCCCGGCGGCGACTGGCAGCCCTGAGCGCCACCGTTCCCGCCGCCGCCACCATTTCCGCCGCCGCCACCGTTCCCGCCGCCGCCACCGT
>JAFAZI010000204.1 GCA_019239875.1 Frankiaceae bacterium | reverse complement strand
CCGCCCGACGGACCCGGACGCTCGTCGCACAACTCGAAGCCCTCGGACACACCGTCACCCTCGACGCCGCCTAAACGCGCAGCTGATCGACCCGCACCACGCGGTCAACTCACCCTGCCCAACCTGCGGACATTCTCGAGTCAACCGGCGCATCGTCGCCGCTCGGTACGCTCACCCAACGCTCGCCCAGCTCCGATTGGCCTCGGATGTGTTCAGAAGCGGGGCGATCAGTTCGGGAGGAGCTTGAAGACGCGCAGCGCGTTGTCGCGCAGGAACGCCTGCCGGGTCTCCGGCCGAAACGGCACGTCGGCGAGCTCGGTCACGATCCGGTCCAGGGACAGGCCCATCGGGTAGTAGCCGGCGTACAGCACCTTGTCCCGGCCGCGGGTGTTCGCGTAGTCGATGATCGCCTGCGGGTAGTACTTCGGCGCGAACGCGCTCGTCATGTAGTGCAGTCCCGGCCACTTGAGCATGAGCTTGACGGCGAGGTCCTGCCAGGGCTCGGCGCCGTGCCGCATGACGATGACCAGCTCGGGGAAGTCGTAGCAGACCTGGTCGAAGTGCATGACGTCCTGACACGCCGACGGCACCCTCGGTCCGGCGATGCCGGCGTTGATGATCATGGGGATGCCGAGGTCGATGCAGGTCTGGTAGATCGGGTAGTACTTCGGGTCGCTGACGGCGACCTGCGGCATCAGGCCGGCAGGGAACGACGTCACGGCCTTGATGTCGAACTCGTCGTACGCCGCGCGGATCCGCCGCACCGCCTTTGTGACGTTGTTCGGGTCAACCTCGAGGCTGGCCTTGAACCGGTCGGGGTGATCCTTCAGCGCCTGCTTCGCCGCGTCGCCGTGCGCGCCGACCAGACCGATCGCGATGCCATTGCGGTCCATCGCCGCCAGCGTGACCTCGACCGGGTCCTCCCCCTCCTTCAACCCGTTGGGCACACCTTTGAACATGTACCCGGCGGGCATCTCGGTGGTGTCTGCATCGACCTCTCGCAGCGCCTTCTGCATGAAGGCGTAGTTGAGCTTCGGATCCACGACGGGGAACCCGAGCATGAGGTCGACGATGCCGCCGGCAGCCAGTGAGTTGGTCAAGATGCAGGCAAGTATGCCGCGAGGCACGATGTGACGTCTGTGGTGCTCCCGACGCAGTACGTCGCCTCGTGGATGTTGCCGACGAACTGGTCGGTGTTGTTCGGGGCCGCCGGCAACGGGTACTTGTTGGCCACGCTGAGCGCCTCGGTGGTGCGAATCGCGCCGGTCGCCGCGACGGCGAAGGTGTCCACCCGGGTCTGGTTCCCTGCGATCGGATCCTTCTTGGTCACGGTCAGCGTGACCTTGGCCCGGCCGGAGGCGTCCGGGGTCTTCTGGCACTTCACGAGGTAGGTCTTGCCGGGGATCATCGGGAGCGTGCTCATGACGGGGGTGACGGTCCCTGGCGTGAGTGACCCGGCGAACCGGCACTCGGCGAACACGGCCTTCGTGCTGTCGGCGCATTTCGAGAGCTGGATCTTGGCCTGTGCCGCGTAGTCATTGAACCGGCCGACCTGCGTGAGATTTGGCGAGTCGCGGAAGCAGGTACCACCAGCCGGCGGCCGGTACACGAAGCGCGCCCCGAACCCGACAGACTGGCCAGGGCCGGCATCCAGCGTGTGAGTACCAGCCGTAGGCAGCGCGTACCCGATCGAGCGGTGGCCGCTGGTGTCACCCGAGAACGTGACGCTGTCCGGCTGCGCCGACCAGGCGCCGTAGAGGGAGAGGTCAGTGGTCGGCCCCGCGGGCGCTGAGTTCGGCACCGACGCCGTGGACACGCCGGCCAACGAGTAGTCGTACACCAGAGCGGAGGTGGCACCGGCGTGGGCCGTGCCTGCGGAGCCCAACAGGCTCGCCGCGGCGGTGACTACAACCAGCAGCCCGGTGGGCCTGGCTCGCATTGTCTGGTCTCCCTGGCTGTCGGCCCGGTCGGTCGGGTCGACCCTTGACCTTCCCGACCGCGCCGGTTGATACACACCGTCGGCGCCACGTCGAGCGGCAGATCCGCGGTGAGAAGATGCCGCGGTGACCCGCTCGGCGCGCATGGCCGTGGCAGGAGTCACGCTGGGCCCGCTCGTGGCGCTGAGCGGTCCCGCTCTCGCCCGGCCGGCGGCGGTCACGCCGCCGACCACAGTGCGCACGATCACGCCGGTCACCGCCACGGGAACCCTCGCGCCGGGCTACACGATCGCCCGGCACTACGGCAACGCCAACTGTGCGAGCGGCTCTCCCACGGTCGGGAAGGCGTACCAGTGCTTCACCCCAGCGTCGCCGGTCGGCATCTACGACGCATGCTGGGTGCAGGCGAACCACCACTACGTCCTCTGCATCGAGAAGCCGTGGCAACGCAAGGTCACCCGCCTGCACGTCACTCGCGGCTACGGCGACAGCTCCGGCTTCATGACCGTGCACCGGCCGTGGGGCGCCCGGCTCGGCAGCCGCATCCGGTGCCTGGTCATCCTCGGTCCGGTGCATGCCATCCACGGCAAACCCCGCCGCTATCTGTGCAATCACAAGATCGTGCTGGCCGGCAAGATCACCCGTCGCGGCACGTCGTGGCGGGCGGCCGAGTACCGCAAGATTCGCCACCGGGGGCATCGCACGACCTATCGGTCCCTCGGCAGACATCCTGCTGCAGTGGTCTGGTTCGGCAAGGCGTCCGTCAAGGACTGAGCCTGCGTCAGGGGCGAACGACTCCGGCGGGGTGCCGCCACACCGGCAGCACGTCGACGTAGTGGCCGGTGAACGGCGCGTTGAGCATCCAGCCCGCCCCGAGATAGATCGCGACGTGATAGATCGGGTTGCCGAACAGGATGAGGTCACCGGGAAGCGCGTCGCGTGCCGGTATCAGTCGGCCCTGGTTCCACTGCGATCCGCTGAAGTGGGTCAGGCGGACTCCGGCCCGGCCGTAGGCGCGCCGGACCAGGCCGGAACAGTCGTACGTCGACGGCCCGGCGCCGCCCCACACGTACGGCTGGCCCAGCTGGCGCAGCGCGGTTCGAAGCGCGACCTCGCCGACCGTCGCATGAGCACCGAGAGCCGGCAGGTGTGGATCGACGTACACGCCGTCCGGCCGCTGGTACGGCGCGACCCGAGCCCCCCGGAACTTGCGGTTCATCCCGACCCCGGCGGAGCCGCCGACGGCAACCGAGTGGCGGAAGCGACGCAGAGCGCGCGTCCGGCGGACGCCACTGTGCGCCGGCCGATGCCGGCGCAGGTGGCTGAGGTTGTAGGGAACCCGGCCCATCACAGAACGGGTGTCAGCCGGCCGGCGGGTCGGATGCCGCCGGATCGCCGCGTGGATCAGCGCCAGGTCGGACTTGAAGATGATCACCGCGGGTGAGTCGTTCCCGATCGGGTGCCGCAGCACCCCCGACTCCAACGCCTGACCTTCGATCGCCGCGGCGGCGAGTCGCAGGTTGCCGGCATCGAGCTTGGCCGACTCCCGGAAGTGGCGCGGCACATGGCCGGCGGCAGGGGCGGCCGCCACAGACATGGCCAGCGCAGACGCGCAGGACAGGCCGATCGCGGCGGCCAGTGATCGCGTGGTGCGGAGTCTCATCGGTGCCGCCAGTGTCGCACCGCGGGGCCGTCGTGACAGGAGATCACCGGCGGTCCGCGAAACTGTGACACGTGCGAATCCTCAGGGTGTGCCTCGTCCTTGCCGTTGTGACCGGTCTCGCCGCCCCGGCCGCAGTGTCCGCGCGCACCGCGAACCACGCCCGGACGCCCGGCTCATCGGCCCCTGCCCCGGCCACGCGGACGCCGGGGCACGCTGGTCGCTGGCTGACCGACAAGCACGGTCGCGTCGTCGAGGTCCACGGTGTGAACCTCGTGATCAAGAAGGCGCCGTACTGGCCGTCCAAGGTCGGTATCAACGCCGCTGACGCCCGCTTCATGCACCGGCACGGGTTCACGGCAGTGCGGCTCGGCATCTTGATGGAGGCGCTGGAGCCCAAGCCGGGGCAGTTCGATCGTGCCTACCTTCGGGCGATCGTCCGCACCGCCAATCTCTTCGCCCGCCATGGTGTCCGAAGCCTCGTCGACTTCCACCAGGACCTGTTCGCCACGACCTTCCAGGGCGAGGGACTGCCGACCTGGATGGTGAAGGACGACGGGGTTCCGAACGCACCCCCACTCGGGTTCCCTGGCAACTACTTCGCGAATGAGGCGCTGGCACGAACCTTCGACAACTTCTGGGACAACGCCGCAGGCCCGAAGGGCAAACCGCTGCAGAGCTGGTACGCCGGTGCGTGGCGGCGAGTGGCCACCGCGTTCCGTGGCAACTCGGCCGTCCTGGGCTACGACATCTTCAACGAGCCCTGGCCGGGCACCGGGTGGCAGACCTGCTTCCCGCCAGCCGGCTGCCAGTCCTTCGACCAGACCCGACTCGCGCCGTTCTCGACGCGCATCATCAAGGCGATCCACGCGGTGGATCCCCACCACATCGCCTACTACGAACCGTGGCAGCCGTTCAGCGAGAGCGCACCGAGCTATCTCGGCTCGCCTGGGGACAGCGAGAGCGGCTTCAGCTTCCACACCTACTGTGCGGCCGCGCTGGGTGTGCCGGACACCGCACCATCGCGTGCCGCCTGCGACCACGCCGAGCACACGGCGATGGCGGATGGCGTCAAGCAGGCGGAGGCGAGCGGCGATGCCCTGCTGCTGACGGAGTTCGGTGCCACCACCAACACCGGCGAGCTGTCGTCCGTCGAGAAGTACGCCGACGGCAACGCGATCCCGTGGCTGGAATGGGCGTACTGCGCGTGTGACGACCCGACCGGTGCGGGTGACGCGGAAGCCCTCGTCTACGACCCGACCAAGGCACCAACCGGCGCGAACGTCAACCGCACGACGCTGCCGTTCCTCGACGAGCCGTATCCGCTGCGCACAGCGGGAACGCCGGCGTCCTACTCCTTCGACCACAAGACCGGCCGCTTCCGCTACACGTACCGCACGACGTCACCGGTGACACATCACCATGCGCGCGGCAAGACCGTGATCTTCACGTCCCCGCTGCACTACCGGCACGGCTATCGAGCGAGGCTGAAGGGCGCGAAAGTCCTCGCGCACAAGCGCGCGCGGCTGGTGATTCGAGCAACGGCGGCGAAGCACGTCACGGTGATCGTGCGCCCCCGAAAATAGGTTCACCACCGCGTCCCACGCTGCGACGATGACCGACATGCACTCGCTGCCGGCCTTCCTCGCCATCGCCTTCGCGGTGACCCTGTCCCCCGGACCTGCCTTCGCGTTGATGCTGCAGGTGGCGGCACGTGACGGCTGGCGGGCGGCGATGGCCAACATCGGAGGGAACTCCGTCGGCGTGCTGATGTGGGGGGTCCTGTCCGCGGTCGGGGTGTCGGCTCTCGTCGCTGCCAACCGGATCGCGTACGACGCGCTGCACGTCGGTGGCGCGATCTTCCTCCTGTGGCTGGGGGTCAGCGCCATCGTCCGTCGCAAGCAGCCCGACCCCGGTGCGCCCGCGGCGACTCCTCCGCGCGAGCGCACGGCGCGACAAGCAGCCCGCAAGGGCCTGATCAACAGCGTCGCGAACCCGAAGCTCGCGATCTTCTTCGTGTCGCTGTTCCCGCAGTTCGTCGCACCGGGGGACGCCGTCCTGCCGGCGGCACTTGCAATGTCCGGCGCGATCGTTGCGTGCGACGTCGTCTGGTACGGCTCGATCGCGTTCTGCGTCGACCGGTTCCGCCGGGTGATCGCCGCCAAACTGCTCCGCGGTCTGGAGCGCACGACCGGCGTCGTACTCCTCGGGTTCGGCGCCCGCCTCGCCGTCGAGCGACCCTAGGTCGTGACGCCCTTGGGGGCTTCCTGGCCCATGAAGCCGAACAGGTAGCCCGCGACCCGGCGCATCTGGATCTCCTCCGAGCCTTCCGTTATCCGGTAACGGCGGTGGTGGCGGTAGATGTGCTCGAACGGCTTGTGCCGCGAGTACCCGAGCCCGCCGTGGATCTGCATCGCACGATCCGCTGCCTCACAACACAGCCGATTCGACCAGTAGTTGCACATCGAGACGTTCCGCGAGGCGGCGAACACTCCGTAGGTGTCCATCTGCCAGGCGGTCTGGCGGATCAGCGCGCGCAACATCTCGCACTGGGTCTGTAGCTCGACGATCGGGAACTGGATGCCCTGATTGGTCGCGAGCGGCTTGCCGAACGGGGCGCGCTCCTTCGCGTAGCCGATCGAGGCGTTGATGCAGAACTGCGCGGCACCGAGCGAGGACGCGGCCTGCCGGATCCGGTTCTCGTTGAAGAAGTGCTGCACGACCTGCAGCCCTCGACCCTCGCCGCCGAAGACGGCCGAATTCGGAACTCGGATGTCGGTGAAGGACACGTGCGCGTGGTCGGTCGGCATGTTGAAGGTCCACAGGTACTGCTCGATGGTGAAGCCCGGGCTGTCGGTCGGGACGAGGAACGCCGTGATCCCGTGGCCGTCACCCGCTTCACCGCTCGTCCGCGCCATCACCATGTCGTGGGACGCGAGGTGGATGCCGGTGTTCCACGTCTTCTCGCCGTTGAGAACCCACTCGTCACCGTCCCGAACAGCGGTGGTCTCCATGTATGTCGCGTCGGACCCGTGCGCCGGCTCCGTGATGCCGAACGCGAAGTAGCGGCGACCGTTCAGCAGGTCCTCGACCCAGTCCGCCTTCTGCTCCTCGCTGCCGTAGTGCAACATCAGCAGCAGCGCCACGTTGTTGCCGACGATCGAATGCTCGTTCTGCAGATCGTTGTGCAGCCCCAGCCCGAGCGCGGCGAGATGCTCTCGGATCACCGCCATCGCGAGGTTCGAGCCGTCCTTTCCGCCGTACTCCTTCGGATAGGGGAAGCGGTAGTGCCCCGCCTCGTCGGCCAGCCGCCGCGACTCGGCGAGCAACGCCTCCCACTCGTGGTTGGGCAGGCCGCCGCGGTCCCAGTCCGTCCGCGCGTCCTCGCGCCGGTGATCGAAGAATCGGACGTTGTCGTTGGACTTCTCGAGCGGTTCGATCACGCGCTCGATGAAGTCGTCGAGCTCCGCGAGGTAGGCCGTGAGGTCGGCCGGCAGCTCGAAGTCCATGACGATCGCGCGTACCGAGGGTTGGCGACGGCCAGTTTCGCCTCGACGGACTGACGAAGTACGGCGAGCAGCTCCGCCGCGCGATCGTCCAGGTCGCCGCGCCGGACCGCTGCGGCGAGCGCGGCGTCGTCCGCCACACCCAAGGCTTCGAGTCGGGCCGAGTGCGCCGCCTCCTGCTCCGGTCCGAGCTCGAGCTCACGGGCGATGATCGCGACCGCGTTCGCTGCAACAAGAGACTGGAACGCAAGTCGACCCGCCGTGGCCGGAATCACCTCGCTCCGAAGGAACGCCTCCACCGCGCGGGCCAGCTCGACGGCGGTCGGCCGCTCATGCAGCATCCGGCATCACCTCACATCAGCTCCTCGAGCAGGCCGATGCAGTCGTACTCCTGCTCGGCGAGCCGCCGCCCGATCGCTGCGAGCTCGACCGACTGCTGCGACCCGGACAGGTGACGGTCCGCCTGCATGATGCACATGACGCCCCAACGCACCGTGCCGTACAGCTCCCACCACCGCAGCTCCTCCCGGACGACGGTGACTCCTGACGCTGACTCGTAGGCCGCGAGCAGGTCCTCGTACTCACCGAACCCACCAACCGGCGGCGCCGCTCCGAACCGCCACGCCTTGGTGCACAGCCAGCCGAGATCCTCGACCGGGTCACCGACGTGAACCAGCTCCCAGTCGAGGACAGCCCGAATGCCGTCAGGCCCGCCGATCAGGTTGCCGTTACGGAAGTCGCCGTGCACCACCGCCTTGTGGGTCGCGGTCGGCCGGTTCGCCGCCAGCCACCGGAATGCCAGCTCCAAGGTCGGGCTGGCCATGCCCGTCGCCTCGAACAGGCTGCGGAGCAGGTCGAGCGGATCGACGTCCGGCACCGTTGGCAGGGCCCCAGGGTCCATGGTGTGCAACGCCCCGAGGATCCGCCCGCACTGCGCGGCCAGCTGCGGACGGATCTCGGCGTACTCCTCGTCCCGCAGGATGCGACGCGCGATGGTCTCGCCATCGACCCGCGTCATGATCACGAACGGCGCGCCGAGCAGATCCGGATCCGCGGCCGCCACCAACACGTCCGGCTCCGGCACTCCGACGCGAGCCGCCTCGCGCATCGCGGCGGCCTCGGCCAGCATGAGCTGACCATCGAGCGCTGCGGTCGGGGCACGGCGCAGGATCAGGGGCAAGGTGCGATCGGCGGCGGTCGCGTCGAACGCCCACGTCTGCCGGCTCGCGCCGCCGGACATCCGGGTCAGACCGGTGATCGTGACCGGCCTGACGTCGAGAAGCGACTCGAGGACGCTGCCGAGGGCAGGCGCGAGCTGTTCCGGTCCGGCCAGCCGCACGATCTTGGTGCCTCCAAATGGATCAAGGTTGCCGGGCATCTGTCCGATATCAAACCGGATGACCTGTCGCCATCGAAACGGAGCGGTCGCAGTGGACGGCGCGCGTGCCTGCTGACCAGCCGTCGGCCGCCCCACGCGGCGGGTCGATGCTCCACACCGATGACGACCTCGTGGTCGTCACCTCAGCCAGCGGCCGCTGCCTCGACGTGAGTCCAAGCGTGGTCCGCCTGCTCGGGGTTGGGCAGGACGAGGCCGTCGGCAAGAGCCTCTACACCGTGGTCGAGCCGGCCGACGTGCACGCGATCCGCCAGGTCTGGGAGCGGGTTGCCAAATCCGGGACAGCGCGCAGCACGATCCGCCTGCACCACCGCTCGGGCCAGCTCGTCTGGATGGACGTGTCGGGCGTCAAGATCGAGCACCATCCCGAGTACGACCGCACGGTCCTGCTCTTCATGGCGCGCGACGTGACCGACGACGTGGTGGCGCAGGATCACCTGGCCGAGGCCGAGCAACGTTGGCGCCTCGCCTTCGAACACTCCCCCATCGGCGCCGCCCTGGTCACGGACTCCGGGGACATCGCTCTGGCCAACGCCTCGCTCGGCCTGATGCTGGAGCACCGTCCAGAAGCACTGGCGATGATGAACCTTGCTGAGGTCACCCACGCGGACGACCGGCACCGCGACGCGGACAAGCTCGCCCAGCTGCTGGCCGGCCAGCTCGACAGCTACCGGATCGAGAAGCGGTTCGTGGCGAAGAGCGGCCGCGTGCTCTGGGGCGAGATCACGGCCGCGGCCGTGCACGACCTGCACGGCGAGGTCCACGAGGTCATCGTCCAGATCCAGGACATCACGCAGCGCCGGGAGGCAGAGCTCGAGCTCGCGAACCGTGCGCTGCACGACCCGTTGACCGGCCTCGCGAATCGGTTCCTGGTCCAGCAGTGGCTCGGCGGCGCGCTCGCCGAGCACCTTGGCCGCGACGTCGGCGTCCTCTACTGCGACCTCGACCGCTTCAAGCTGGTCAACGACAGCCTCGGTCACAACGCCGGCGACGACGTCATCGTCGAAGCCGCCGCCCGGCTGCGGTCCGCCGTACGTCCCGAAGACCTCGTGGGCCGCGTCGGTGGCGATGAGTTCGTCGTCGTATGCGAACGCATGGTCGACGATGACGGGCTGATCGCTCTCGCCACCCGGCTGGCGGCGGCCCTCGACGAGCCGATGGTGGTCGACGGCCACCTGCACACGGTGACGGTCAGCATCGGCGCCGCAACCGGGCGGTCGCCGGACAGCGCGGACGAGGTCCTGATGCGCGCCGACATGGCGTTGCTTCGTGCCAAGCGCCTAGGTCGGGCCCGCGTCGAGCGGTTCGACCCCGCGATCGACCGAATCGCGACTCGCGAAGACCTCCAGCTCGAGGACGAGCTGCGCGCATCGGTGACGAGCGGCCAGCTCCGAGCGTTCTACCAGCCGATCCTCACGCTCGCCGACCGCAAGGTCGTCGGCCACGAGGCGCTGCTGCGGTGGAGTCACCACGAGCGCGGCCTGCTGTTGCCGAGTGACTTCCTCGACATCGCCGAGACCAGCGGCCTGATCCGGTCGCTCGGCTGGTGGATGTTGGACCGGGCGTGCCGCGACACCGCCGTCGGGCTCGGGGGTCCGGGGTTCGCGCATCAGTGGGTCGCGGTGAACGCTTCACCGGTGCAGCTCACGCGCACCGACGTCTACCAGATCGTGGCCAGCTCACTGGACCGCACCGGCCTGCCGCCGCACCAGCTCCACCTCGAGATCACCGAGTCAGCCCTGATCCAGGCGAGCCGGTCGCTGCTGACCGACCTCAATGCGCTGCGCGAGCTCGGCGTCGGCATCGTGCTCGACGACTTCGGCACCGGGTTCTCCTCGCTGTCGCTGCTCCGCGACTTCCCGGTCAGCATGGTCAAGATCGACCGCAGCTTCGTCGCGCCGCTGCTCGAAGACCCGGGCGCGCTCGCGATCGTGCGCGCGGTGCTCGGCATGTGCCGGGATCTCGACGTACCCGTCGTCGCCGAGGGCGTCGAGTCCGAGGGCCAGGCCGAGCGGCTTGCCGAACTCGGCTGCAGCCACGTGCAGGGTTACCTCTTCGGCCGCCCGCAGGGGTACGACGACGGAACTGCTCCCAACCCGCTGGGCGACAGCTGATGACCGAGCCGAGCCGCCGCGACGAGTTCGCCACCACCGAGGTCATCCGCCCGGCTGCCGTGCTGATGGAGGCCGCCGCACGGGAGATCATCAAAGGCCTCGCGCGAGACGACGTTCGGGAGGGCGGGCACTGGCTCACCTCCCCCGGGGTCTGGCAGCGTTACGACCGGCCGTGGGCCGACGGCGCCAAGGAGCCCGGCGAGGCGGTCCACCTCGGCACGATTCGTTCGATCTATGACAGCCCGCAGCGGTACTTCGTCACGATCTTCCGGGCCTCGATCACTCCCGACGGCCTCGAGCAGGGGTGGAGCGTCGAGACGTTGTGCGACGACGCGATGCAGCACGCCGGCCTGACGCTCGCCGAGTGCCCGCGCGCTGGGTTCGCCGCCGCTCCGCTGCCGTTCCGGATCGAGGCGGCCCAGGCCGCGCCGGAGCCGCAGAGCGAAGCACACGCGGCGCAGTAGCAGCGCCGCGGCGCCGGCCTGAACGACCGCCGCTAGTGTCCTGAACCGTTAATCCGAGAGCAGTATTTGCTGATGCTTTCAAGGATTTGGTCGGCGGTCTTGGACCAGACGTA
>JAFAZI010000102.1 GCA_019239875.1 Frankiaceae bacterium | reverse complement strand
ATCCGCGACTTGATGCCGACAGTGGGGTTGTCCGCAAGTTCGCTTTTCTCTGACGAAGGATCGTCATGGAGCATGTCGTCTTCTACCCCTCCGCTGAGGGCGTGGGTGCCTTCGAGCGGGTCAACTCCCTCGAGGCCGCTGTCGCTTTCGTCGAGCACCTCCGCAACTCGGAGAACATCACCGAGTTCCAGGTCCACGCACTGACGCCGGTGCCGTTGTCGTTCCGCGCCTACTACCACGTCGAAGTTCCGGAGGGCGGCGAATCCCGTGCGCCGCAAGCCGCTGCGCGCGATTCGGCGGCTGAGCCCGCCGCCGAGGAGCCTGACCCGGTCGCGGAGGCCGCGCCAGCCGCCGAGGAACCCGAGCCGGTCGCCGAGGTCACACCGGAGCCGGTTGCCGAGCCGGTCGCTGAGCCTGTGGCTGAGCCCGTAGCCGAGGAGCCAGCGGTCGCGGAAGCGCCCGCCGCGGTCGGCGAGCCAGTACCGGCGGTCGCGGACGCCGCGCCGGTCGAGGTCGAGGACCACGACCGGTCGGAGGCATGGGTCGCGGAGGCACCGGTCGTCGAGCCCCCGCTCGAAGTGCCGGCGGTCGCCGAGGTGGCCGCAGGCCCGTTCGCGGACGCCCCGCCGGTCATGCCGGCCGACGAGGTGACCGGCGACGCCGTGAACCCCGACGTCATCCCGAGTGGTCGCCGCAGCATGGGTTTCTTCGCCCGCTGATCTGACGACGTAATGCCCCGTCCGCCACAAGCGGACGGGGCATTACGCTTTCTCCAATGACCCGGCGCGACACGACGTTGGTCATCGCGCTCGCGCTTCTGGTCGGGATGATCGTCGCCGCGAACTACATCAAGGTCCCGTACGTCATTCTTCAGCCCGGCCCGGTGACCGACACCCTCGGTACCGTGCAGACCGGCAGTGGTGGCAACGCCGAAACCGCGCCGGTGATCTCCATCTCCGGCGCGAAGACGCAGACCTCCTCGGGCCATCTGTACCTGACCACTGTGCAGTCACTTCCCTGCGGGACGCGCCCCACGCTGTGGGAGGCGATCAAGGGCTGGTTCGACGACCACGACGCCGTGGAGCCCTACGAGGTCGAGTGCCCACCGAACGAGAACCCGTCGCAGGTGCAGGCTCAGGAGGCGCGGCAGATGAGCGAGTCGCAGAGCCACGCGGTGATCGCCGCGTTCACTGAGCTCGGCTACACCTCGACCGGCAACCGCGTGGTCGTCGGATCGGTGACGTCCTCGGTGCCGGCGGCGAAGGTGCTGCGGCGCGGTGACGTGATCGAGTCGGTCGACGGAAAGCCGGTGCGCACCGCGACCCGGTTGGTGGCGATCATCCAGGCCACCACACCGCCCGGTCCACTGCCGATGGTCATCCTGCGTGACGGCAAGCGGCTCACGTTGTCGGTGCGCACAGTCACCGGCGACACCGGTAAGACGATGGTCGGCTTCGCGCCGCGGATCGCGCCGACGTTCAACCACGTCGTCGCCACCATCGGTATCAACCCGCGGGTGATCGGCGGCCCGAGCGCCGGAACGGCACTGGCCCTGGGGATCATCGACAAGCTGACGCCCGGCGGGCTGACCGGCGGTCGAACGATCGCCGGCACCGGAACGGTCAGCTCGACCGGCAAGGTGGGGGAGATCGGCGGGATCCAGCAGAAGATCGCGGCCGCCGCGGCAGCGCACGCCACCGTTTTCTTCGCTCCGGCGGCAGAGTGCGGTGACGCCAAGTCGGCGGCGCCCGCAACGATGACGCTCGTCGCGGTCAAGACGCTGCATGACGCCGTCACGTCGTTGCAGGCGATCAAATCCGGAAGTACCGACTTCCCCCACTGCTAGCGCGCTGGCGCTTACGCTGCCGTTCATGGCGCCTGCGGTCCCGTTCGCGCTGCTCGGCGTCGTGCAGCTGGCGTCGGTCGCCGTGTGGCTGGGGGTTGCCGGCGCCGCGTGCTTCCCGCGGCTTCGCCGCCGTACGACGGCACTGGTCGTGGCCGGGGCGATCGCGATGGCCGTCGCGGACGCGCTCACCGCACTGCGGCTGCACTCGGCGTCCTCGGATGTCCTCGGCGAGGTGCGGCTCGGCGGCCTGGCCCTGCTCGCGATCGGGCTCGGCGCGGGGGCGCTCACTCCGCGCGCGACACTGGGAGTGCCCGCGATAGTCGTGCCGCTCGGTGCCCGACCCTCGATCGCGATCGCCGGTGGCGTCATGGGTCTCGCCGCATCGCTCGCGGCGGTCTGGCGCGCCCGCGGCGCAACCGGTCGGTTGGTGGCGAGCTGGCTGGCAGCTGGCCTGTTGCTGACCGCGGTCGCGACGACCCTCGCCGACCCTGCCCGGACCCACACCAACGCCGCGCTCGCCGTCCTGGCCGCACGCGCTGCCGCGACCGCAGCGTTTGGTGTCGTGCTCGTCCTCATCGCCCGCGACAACCTGCTCGGCAAGCTGCTCGGCTCGATCGTCGCAGGGGTCGTCGCAATGGCGATCGGAGCAGTTGCGGTCGTCGGCATCGGGGTTGCCGGCGAGGTGCAGCATGACCAGTCCCAGCGGTTGCTCGGCGTCGCCACCGTGCAACAGCAGGCGTTGCAGGCGGTCGCCACGCGCGCCGGCATCTACGCGCACGTGGTCGCCGCTTGTCCGACCCGCACGTGCAGCGTCAACGCGCTGACCCTGTTCTCGGTGGACCCGGACTACTTCGCGCTGGTCGACGTTCGAGGTCATGGCGCGGGGATCCGCAGCATCGCCCAGTCGCGACACGCGCTGCAGCGTGCCGCGCTGCTGCAGATCGCCGGCAGTGACATCGTGTCCGGCGCGCTCGCCCGGGACGCCTCACCACAGCTCGCTGCGTCTGGTGCGCTGCTGCTGCACGGCTCGCCGCCTCGACTCGCGATAGTCGCGGCGGTGCCCGGCCGACCAGGCGGTAGCAACAACGCCCAGGTGCGACCAAGCTTTGCGGCGGTCTACGGAATCGGCCTGACGAGCAAGTACCTCGATGCCCTGGCCAGCCAGATCGGGTACGACGTGACGATTCTGTCCGGCCGGCACGTGATCGCCAGCAGTCTCACCGCGACCGACCGCCGCCAGGTGCTCGCCGCAGCGTTGGACGCCGGCGTCGACAGGTCCGGGCCGAGGGATCAGTCCGTCGTGCCGGCGCAGGGCAACTCACCGACCGTCGCCTTCGTGCCGATCTCCGGCGAGGGCAACGACAATGTGCGGCTCGCCACGATGGCGATCAGCCAGCCGGCGAGCGCGGCACTGGCCGCGCAGCGCAGCGTTCTGCGGCGGCTGGTGCTTACGGCGTTGGCGGTGCTGCTCGTCGTGGCGATCGGCGCTTTCCTGATGGCGCAGCGAATCGTGGATCCCGTGAGCCGGCTCACCGCGGCGGCACGACGGGTCAGCACCGGCGACCTCGACACCGTGGTGCGGGTCGGCGGCACCGACGAGATCGGGTCGTTGTCGACCGCGTTCGGGGCGATGACGACCTCACTGCGCGGCCTGACCGGCGACCTGCGCGAGGCGGCGGTTGCGGAAGCCGCCCTACGCGGCCGGCTGGAAGCGGTCGTCGGATCGATGACCGACGGGTTGATCACCACCGACGCAAGCGGGCTGGTGGCGGCCGCGAACCCGATGGCCGAACAGCTGCTCGGTCTCACCGAGCCGGAGCTGCTCGGCCGGCCGCTCGAGGCGGCGGTTGACGTCCGCGCAGCGAACGGCGAGCCGGTGCTCGCTCGGATCCGGGACGGTGAGGCCAGCGATGCCACCCTCCACCGCGCCGACGGAGCCGCCTTGCCGGTGCGCGTCTCGGTCGCGCCGCTCGTGGACGAGGCGGGTCGGCTTCTCGTGCTCTCCGACCGAACCCGTGACCGCGAGGTCGAGCGAATGAAGACGGAGTTCCTGTCCAACGTGAGTCACGAGCTGCGGACGCCGCTGACCCCGATCCGCGGCTACGCGGAGCTACTCGCCCGGAAACCGGATCTGCCCACGGCCAAGGTGCAGGAGTTCGTCGCGGAGATCCTCGCCGGAACGACGCGGATGCACCGGGCGGTCGAGCTGCTGGTCGACGTGGCGGCGCTCGAGGCCGGGCGCGTGTCGGTGCAGCGTCGGGAGGTGGCCGTGAAGTCCTTCGCCGACGAGCGGCTGGAGCAGTGGCGGGCGCTCTATCCCGAGCGGGCGAGCGACCTGCGGCGCCGGCTCGCCGCCAAGCTGCCAGCGATGGACGTGGATCCGGTCTGGCTGTCCAAGGCGCTGGGCGAGCTGGTCGACAACGCGGTGAAGTACACCCCACCCGGTGCCTCGATCACCCTGACGGCCGCCGAGACGCCGGGCGGCGACGTCCGTATCGCGGTGCGCGACGCTGGGGACGGGATCGACACCGAACGGCTCGCGGATCTGCTCGGTGACTTCTCGCAGGCCGACGGGTCGGAGACCCGCCGGGTCGGCGGTTTCGGACTCGGGCTGGGGTTCGTCAGCCGGGTGGCCCAGCAGCTCGGCCTGCGACTCGACGTCACGTCCTCGCCTGGGAAGGGTGCGGAGTTCTCGCTCGACGTCCCCGCCGTGGCCGGCGGCGCGCCGCCCCGTCGTACCCCGGCAAAGCGTGCAGGCAGGCGGACCCAGCCCCGGCGGTAGGTTCAAGTGGTGACGTTCAACGTTCCGCGACGCCCGCCGATGCCTGAGCTGCCGAAGCTCACCAAGGGTGGCCGGACCCTCATCGCGGTCCTCGGCGCGGTGATCCTGCTGCTGATCCTCGGCAACGTCTACGTCAACCAGTACACCGACCTGCTGTGGTTCCGATCCGTCGACTACTCGTCGGTGTTCAGTCGCCGACTGATCACCGAGATCCTGCTGTTCCTGGTGTTCGGCGCGCTCATGGCAATCATCGTCGCGGGCAACGTGGTGATCGCCTATCGGCTTCGTCCGCCGTTCCGTCCGGTGTCCGCGGAGCAGGAGCAGCTCGAGCGATACCGCACCATGATCAAACCGGCGCGTGGCTGGATCCTCGCGGCGGTTGTCACGCTGATCGGCATCATCACCGGCGCGTCCGCCTCGCAGCGCTGGGAGACGTGGCTGCTGTGGCGCAACGGGCAGTCGTTCCACCACACGGACCCGCAGTTCCACAAGGACGTGTCGTACTTCGCGTTCACGTATCCGATGCAGCGCTTCGTCCTCGGGACGCTGTTCGCGATCGTCATCGTCTCGCTCATCGCGGTGCTTGCGACGTCGTACCTCTACGGGTCGCTGCGGGTGCAGACGCCGGGACCGAAGTGGACCCCCGCTGGCCGGGTCCACGTTTCGGTGCTGCTGGGGGTCCTGCTGCTGCTGAAGGCAATCGCGTACTGGCTGGACCGCTACGGGCTCGCGTTCTCGGGCCGCGGCATCGTGACGGGCCCGTCCTACACCGATGTGCATGCAGTCTTGCCCGCCAAGACGATCCTGGTTTTTGTCGCGATCATCTGTGCCCTGTTGTTCTTCGCGAACATCTACACGCGTAACTGGACGTTGCCTGCCGTGTCGTTCGGACTCATGGTGCTGGCGGCGATCGTCATCGGCGGCGTATACCCGGCGCTCGTCCAGCACTTCAAGGTCAGTCCCAGCGCCCAGGACCTCGAGTCGCCGTACATCAATCGCAACATCATCGAGACCCGGTACGCCTATGAGCTCAACTTCGACGGTTCTGACAAGAACGTGACCGTCGATGCGGGTTATCAGGGCGTCGCGCCGGCGGGTACGACGGGTAAAGCACTGCTCGCAGATACGCGTAGCGCGGCGCAGGTCCGTGTGCTCGACCCCAATGTCGTGTCGCAGACTTTCGACCAGCTCCAGCAGCAGCGCTCGTTCTACTCGTTCCCAGGCACACTCGACGTCGACCGGTACTCGATCGACGGCAAGCTCGCCGATGTCGTGATCGGCACCCGAGACATCGACCTGTCCGGCCTCCAGACCGATCAGCGGAACTGGATCAACCAGCACCTGATCTACACCCACGGGTACGGCGTCGTCGCAGCTCGCGCGGATACCGCAGACGCCAAGGGATCGCCGGACTTCATCGAGAAGGATCTGCCGCCGACCGGGCCGCTTGCTTTGGCCCCGCCCGAGTCACCGAACGCTCCGCGCATCTACTTCGGGGAGAACTCGCCGCTCTACTCGATCGTGGGCGCGCCGTCGACGGCGAAGGACCGTGAGCTGGACTACCCGACGGACACCGGCACCGGCCAGGCGAGCAACACGTACGACCAGAACGGCGGCATCCCCGTTGGTTCGTTCTGGCATCAGCTGATGTTCGCCTGGAAGTACCGGGACAAGAACATCCTGCTCTCGAGCGGCGTAAACGCCGACTCGCGGTTGCTCTCCGTGCGGGACCCGCGGGCTCGGGTGCAGAAAGTCGCGCCATGGCTCACCCTCGACGGCGACTCCTATCCCGTTGTCCTGAACGACCAGATCCTGTGGGTCGTCGACGGCTACACGACGACCTCGGGCTTCCCGTACTCCGAGCAGCAGTCGCTCGGCAGCACGACGAAGACCTCGTTGACCGGTGGCGCGTCGGTGGCGGCTCAGAACAACCGCAACATCAACTACATCCGCAACTCAGTGAAGGCGACGGTCAACGCGAGCACCGGCCAGGTGGAAATCTATGCCTGGGACCAGGCGCCGACCACGGAGACCCCGGACGGGCATCCCGATCCGGTGCTGCAGACCTGGGAGAAGGCGTTTCCCGGTGTGGTTCAGCCACAGAGCGCGATGCCCGCGGGCCTGACGGACCACCTGCGCTACCCCGAGGACTTGTTCAACATCCAGCGGACGTTGCTGGCGCACTACCACGTGAGCGACCCGCACTCGTTCTACAACGGCAATGGCTTCTGGAACGTGCCCTACGACCCAACGGTGGACTCGAAGCTGACCGCGACGAAGCGCCCCGCGGTACAGCAGCCGGCGTACTACTTCACGATGTCCCCGGACGGCGGAACGACTGCTCCGACGTTCTCGCTCACCTCTCCTCTGGTGTCTCTCAATCGCCGCAACCTGACGGCGTTCCTGTCGGTCAACTCACAACCTGGACCGGGCTACGGGCACTTCGAGATGCTCGAGGTCCCGTCCAACCAGGTGACCGCCGGGCCACTGCAGGTCCAGAACGCGATCGAGTCGACGACGGCTGTCTCGACCCAGCTCTCGCTGCTCCGCCAGGGTGGCTCTCGGGTCACGCTCGGCAACCTGTTGACCATCCCGGTCGACGGGACCTTCGTGTACGTCGAGCCGATCTACGTGCAGTCAGCGGGAACGGGCGCATTTCCTGAGCTGCGTCAGATCGCGACGTATTACAACGGATCGGTCGGATACCAGCCGACGCTTGAGGCCGCACTCACCTCGGTCTTCGGCGCCAAGGGCGGGTCGTCGCCCCCGAGCGAACCGCCGAACGGTGGCAACAAGCCGCCGAAGTCGACGACCAAGACGCTGAGTCAGGTGATCGCAGACGCGCAGGCGGCAGAGCGTGCAGCGGACAAGGCGCTGAAGCGGGGCGACCTCGCGGCGTACGCGGCGCAGCAGAAGCGGGTGCAGCGGGACCTCAACCGGATCGCGGCGCTGCTCAACAGCCAGACCCACGCATTCCCTGCGGCCACCGCGACGCCGACACCCACCGCGACGTCAACGGTTGGCGTCACACCGCCCACGACGAGCACCACCTCACCGCCCGGCTGATCGTTTTTGAAGCCTGCCGGGACCCGGGCTATCGTGGCTGGACCGACGCGGGGTGGAGCAGCTCGGTAGCTCGCTGGGCTCATAACCCAGAGGTCGCAGGTTCAAATCCTGCCCCCGCCACTAAGCGAAACCGCAGGTCAGAAGCCATCGGCAGCGAAAGCTAGGGATGGCTTTCTGCGTCCCCGGGGCGCGTTGACTACCGATTTGACAGTCAGATCGAGATTGAACCGACGACCGTCAGACCGGCAGCCCTCAGGTCGGACATCTCGGGTGTCGATTCATGCCTCATGACGATTCCATGGCGCGCCGACCTGGGGCCTTACGTGCTGGGGGCTGTGTTCCCGGCGGCCGGGCCACCGTCTCACCGGCGTCGCCGGATTGGTGGCGAGCCGTCGGTGGCGACCATGGTCGCCACCGGTCTCGCGGGCCTCACTGCCACGCCAGGCGTCGTGCTGATGGTGGTCGCGTCACACGCCTTCAAGGACGAGATGATCATGGTGCCGACTCCGGTGGTGGTTCTCGGATTCGCCGGCATCGTGGCCGGGCTTGTGCTCGTCTCCGTCGCGTTCGGTGTGGCCGCCCAGCTGGGGCTGCGCTACGACGGCGCTGGCCTGGTCGGTGTGGTTTACGGCAGCTGCGTCGCTGGAGTTGGCGGTTGCTTGCTCACGATCCACGGCGGGTCCGGCACGGCGGGGCAGCTCGCCGAGGGGATGCTGGTCGCCGGGCTGACGACCGTCGGTCTCCTTATGAGTAATGCCGCTCGTGCCGACTTCAAGAGGTCGGATTCCGTCGTGCCTTCACTGTGACGATCTGCTGATGAGAAGTAGCTGCGCTTGCAGTCGGTGTCCTTTGAACCAGATCTTCACGTACCGAACTGATTACCACGCCACCAAGAAATGCAGGTCAGGCCCAGATCGAAGATCGTGGGCCTGACCTCCTTTGGGTTTGACCAAACGCTTCTCACAACACGTCATTCCGGCGTCGGGCTCTCGGTCGCCGTAGTCATCCGCCGTCCTGACGCAACGGAGCCGGGCGGGTGATGATTCCGGTCCCGCGCGTGGGTGACAGGAGAACGGCGATCCAGTCGAGCATGACGACGAGGCGGTTGCGCAAGCCACGGAGATAGGCCACGTGCAGCGCGAGCCAGGCCAGCCAGCCCGGCAAGCCGCGAAGCCGCACCCCGAACGCGTCCACGATGGCCGACCGTGGACCCACGATCGCCATCTGTCCCTTGTCGAAATAGCGGAACGCTCGCGGCCGGCGCCCCCGGACGAGCGCGCGGATGTTCTGTGCCGCGCGCCGGCCCTGCTGGATCGCGACCTGAGCGACCATCGGATAAGGAGCAGTGCCGTTGTGGCCGTCGAGAAAGGCCATGTCGCCGACGACGAACACTTCGCTATGGGAGGCGAGATTGAGTGCCGGTTCGACACATATCCGGCCGCCACTCCCCAGCCGCGCCCCGAGGGTCGCCGTGAGGTCTCCGGCGCGCACCCCCGCCGCCCACACGACCGTCCCCGCCGCTGTCGAACCGCCGCCGCTGAAACGTACGACGTCGTTGTCAACCGACTCGACGGACTCGTTGAGCCTGAGCTCAACGCCCAATCGGTCGAGTCGGCGACGCGCATGCTTCTGCAGAGCATCGGGAAACGACTCGAGAATGCTGGAACCCGCATTGACCAGCGTCACGCGTGTGAGCGTGAGATCCAGACTGGGAAACTCGCGCGGAAGGGTGCGTTGCGCAAGCAGCGCGAGCTGCCCGGCGAGCTCCACGCCAGTGGGTCCGCCGCCAACGATGACGAAGCTCATCAGCGCCTTGCGACGAGTGTCGTCGGGCTCGGCGGCCGCCGCTTCAAAGCGATGCAGGATGTGGTTCCTCAGACGGTCGGCATCGTCGATGTCTTTGAGGCCGTGCGCGTGACTGGCGAGATTGTCGTTCCCGAAGAAGTTTGTGGTGCTTCCACCGGCGAGGATCAAGTAGTCGTAGGAATACGAGCCGCGGTCGGTCTGAACCTCGCGGCCCGCCAGGTCGATGCCGCGGACCTCAGCCATTCGAAAATCGACATTCTTGTGCCGACAGAGCAACGAACGGATTGGATACGCGACCTCCTGAGTCTCCAGGATCCCGGTAGCGACCTGATAGAGGAACGGCCAGAAGCCGTGATAGTTGTTGCGGTCGATCACGAGAACGTCCACGGGTGCGCGACGAAGCGCACGAGCGGCACTGACCCCGCCGAATCCGGCACCCACGATGACGACCTTCGGTCGGTCCTGCCTACTCCTCACGACTCCTCCTTCGAGCGGCATTCATGAGGAGAACGTGTCGGAAACGAACGCCGGTCGCATCGGCGAAACGACCGAAACCGTCGTCGGCTCGGCCCACAGGAATTAGTCTTGCCGAGTGCTGTACGGCCGCGATGCCGAGCGGCTGGAGATCGGAGCACTGCTCGAGGCGGCACGTCAGTCGCGTAGCGGCGCTCTGGTCATCCGGGGGGAAGCTGGCGTCGGCAAGAGCGCGCTCCTCGAGGATGCCCGCGAGCGAGCGGCGGACATGCATGTGCTTCACGCACGCGGAGTGGAGTCTGAATCCGAACTCGCGTTCGCAGGCCTGCACCAATTGCTCCGGCCGTCGCTGTCATTGATCGATCGGTTGCCTCTGGCGCAAGCGTCCGCATTGCAGTCGGCACTCGGTCTGGTCGACACCGTCACGCCGGCTCCGGAGCGCTTCCTCGTCTACTCGGCATGTCTGTCATTGCTGTCGGAGCTGGCAGAGCGCCGCCCAGTTTTGTGTCTCGTTGACGATGCGCACTGGCTGGACCAGGCGTCCGCTGATGCCATCAAATTCGCTGCGCGGCGGTTGGACGCCGAAGGGATCGTCATGCTGCTCGGAGTGCGAGAGGACGCTGCGCGGCCCTTCGACGCTGCCGGCATCCCGACCACCACTGTCGACGCGCTTGGGGACGCCGCGGCCGCGGAACTTCTTGAACGAACGGCTGGCGTGACGGCACCGGCCGTGCGTGCGCTCCTGCTCAAGCAGACTCGCGGCAATCCCCTTGCACTCGTCGAGCTGCCGTCCGCCCTGTCCCAGGCGCAACTGCGGGGTGATGAGCCGCTCCCAGAAGCGCTGCCACTGACCCGGCAGCTTGAGGCGGTTTTTCACGACCGTGCGGCGCGGTTGTCCTCCGCTACGCAGTTGATGCTGTTGCTGGCATCAGCCGATGAGACCGAGAACGTAGAGGTCCTTCACCGTGCAGGAGTTGCAATAGGTGTCGATCCCTACGCGCTGGACGAGGCAGAGCGCGCTGGTCTGATCACCATTCACGGGACGAGAATCGAGTTCCGTCACCCGCTCGTGCGATCCGCCGTCTACGGTGCCGCGCCCACCGCGGATCGTCGGGCGGCTCACGCGGCATTGGCAGCTGCCTTCGAGGGTGAAGAAGAGTACGCCGACCGGCGAGCTTGGCATCTTGCATCGTCGGCCGTGGGTCACGACGCGAGGGTGGTGGCGGCTCTGGACGACGCGGCCGCGCGGGCACAGAGTCGCGGCGGACACATAGCCGCAGCCCGAGCACTCGAACGGGCATCGGAGCTCTCGGAGAATGTCGCTGACCGCGGCAAGCGGCTGACGAGTGCTGCGTGGGTCACCAGCCTCGTCGGGAGAGATGAGCAGGCGCTTCGTCTCGCCTCGCGAGCGGAGTCTCTGGTCGACTCGCCCGAAGCCCGCGCGCAGCTCGCGATGGTGCGCGGTCTCGCCGCTATTCGTAGTGGCCGGCCGCACGAAGCCATCGCCACTCTCGTCGGTGCGGCAAGCGCCGTCGCTGACCGAGATCCGGGCAAGGCCGTCGAGATGCTGATGATCGCGACCAGCGCCGCCTGGCAAGGCTACGACCACGAGGCCTTTCTCGAGGTGGCGCGACTCGCGACCGCCCTGCCGTTGCCGCCCGATGACACCGCAGGGATGTTCGTCGTGGAGCTGATGCGCGGTCGCGCTGCGATGCTTGAAGGCAGAACCGACGAAGGATTGGCGATCCTGAAACAGATGGTCGCCATCGGGGCTACCACCGACGTGCCGGTGCACGCGATGTGGGCCAGCTGGGCCGCGATCTGGATCGCCGACGACCGTGCATTTGGCGAGCTGCTCGAGCGATCCATCACACTTGCCCGTCCGCGCGGGGAGTTCGGCACGCTCGCCGACGCTCTTGGCGCCTACGCCATCCATTGCGCGGTTGACCAGCGGTTCGACGATGCACTCATCGCCGCCCGCGAGGCGCAAGACCTCGCGCAGTCGAGCGGCGCCGTGAACCTCGAGTTCTTTCCGCGGACCGTGTTGGCGATCATCGGCGCGCTGCGCGGCGACGAGCACACGGCTCGCGAGCAGGCTGGCTGGGTCATCGACAACGCGGTGGCGCGGGGATCGCCGCTGCGCGCCTCGTCGGCCAGCTACGCGCTGGCTCTGCTGGAGCTTGGACAGGGCCGTTGGGGTGAGGCACTCGAGCGGCTGGAAGCCTTGATACCGCATGACACCGAGGCTCCAGACCCGACTCTCGCGTGGATGCTGCCCGACAAGATCGAAGCCGCCGTGCGTGCCGGTAGACCTGAGATCGCGGCCAGTGCGCTGCCGCTGTTCGAAGGCTGGGCGTCGTACTCCGGAACGCCACCAGCACAGCCGCGGCTCGCCATGTGCCGCGCCCTGCTCAGCGAAGGCGAGACGGCGACCGAGGAGTTCGAACGCGCACTCTCGATGCATGCCGTCGCCCGACCGATGGATCTCGCGCGCCTTCACTTGACCTACGGCGAGCATCTGCGCCGAGCGCGTCGCCGAACCGATGCACGTGTCCACCTGCGCGCCGCACTTACTGCGTTCGAGGCGCTCCGCGCCGAGCCCTGGGCGGAGCGCGCGCGTGCCGAGCTGCGGGCGACCGGCGAGACAGCGCGCCGGCGCGATCCGAGTACCGCCTTTCATCTCACGCCGCAAGAGCTCCAGGTCGCCC
>JAFAZI010000142.1 GCA_019239875.1 Frankiaceae bacterium | reverse complement strand
GTCACGAACGACGGCTTGTGCCACCCGCCACCAACCTGAGCCTCGTGCATGAGCCCGCTGCATCTGAAGAGGCAGCCTTGGACCGTACGGTTCCAGGCGGCGTGGAGGTGGCCGGTCGCCGGATTGACGTAGAGCACCGCCCCGCGGTCGTTCTTCGTCGTGTGCGGGAGCCGCGCGATCGAGCTGTGCCCTGACTTCGAGATCGTGACGAGCTGGAGCGACTTCGGTGTGCCGAAGGCAACAAACGCCCGGCCCTTGCAAGCCGTCATCGATTGCTCGTGAGTCGCGTCGCCGGTTGGTGCCGCCGACAACGGCCGCGGACTGCTGAAGTGGCTCGGCGTGCCGTGCCACATCACATACCCGTACGGCGCCGTCTGGCTGGATCCCAACACGGTGATCTTCCCGGTTGATGCGTCGCGGGCGGCGTCTGTGACTACGTACTTGTCGCCGTCAGGCAGCACCGTCGCGCCGAGCGAACCGTTCGGTTTCCCGACGAGGACCTCGGCCGCGAAGTTATTCGACTGGTCGTGCGAGGTTGCCGCGACGAGAACCTTGCCGTGGGGGACAGCGATAAGCCGCGTCGGGTCGACGGGGATGTCCTCGGCGTCCTCGCAGTAGTACGTCCCCCAGAGGTTGGCCGCCGCCGGCATGTGCGTCGATCGGACGGGCGCCTTCGCCGTACCAGCACGTCCGCAGGAGTCGACGAGAGCGGCGACCGACTTGCCGTTGGTCCCCAACGCGAGCTGGACTTCGCCGTTCGAGTCGCTGAAGGTGCCCGGGGCCGCGTGGTGCTTCCAGTGACGCTTGTGAGCCCGCCCGCTCGCGTAGACCTGGCGCGCATCGCCCGGATCCGACGCCGACGGCGGGTGGACGATGCCAAGCATTCGCTCGCGCCCCTGGGCGTCGCGCACGATGTCGCCGCCGGTCACGTGGCGCAGGTAGAACTTCGTCCCGCTCGCGTGCAGCCCGGCGTCGACGGGGTAACCCCGGCCATAGGACCCGTCGACGTTGCCCTTCTTGTCATAGCCATAGACCAAGAAGGTGTAGGGCTTGCGCGTCTTCAAATGCTTGAGCTTCACATGCGCGAAGGTCGGGACGTGACTCGGCGAATACACCCGATCCGGCTTTCGTGACGGCAAGTGATGCAGTCCGGTCGGCTTCTTGAAGCCGTCGAGGATGTAGATCTTGTAGCCCTCGATCTGGGTCTGGAACTTGCTCCGCACGAGCGTCAGCTTGACCGTGTGCGGACCGGAGGCGGTCGGACTCACCAGAGGCGTGAGGTCCTGGCTGGCGGTTGACGCGGCAGCTGCGCCGGAGGTCCCGGCCGAGACAAGGCCTGCGACAGCGACACCCGCGGTCGCCGCGGCTCCGACCACGCGTCGCGGAGAACGAGTCATGTCTGCTCAACGCAACGATCACCCCGAAGGTTGACCGCTCGCCGACGAAATTCAGCTGTACGACGAGGCGTACATGGTCGCGAGTCGCAGCACCATGTCGCGGTACCAGGTCGCATGGTTGTAGTGCAGGATCGCGTTCCCGAGCGCCGAGGAGCTACGGCCGGCGCCGTTCGCGCACAGGTAGTGCGCCGCCGAATAGATCGCGTCCGCCGGATCCATGATCTCGGCCTTGCCGTCGTGGTCGCCGTCAACGGCGTACGCAGCAAACGTCGACGGCATGAACTGCATCGGGCCCATTGCTCCAGCAGACGACGTCGACGGGTTGCGGCCATGGCCGCTCTCAACCTGCCCGATCGCGGCGAGCACCGTCCACGGCAGGCCGGGACACGTGGGCGCCGCCGCCTGGTAGAGCCCGAGATACTGCGCCGACGGCGGCAGGATGTGCAGCCCAGCGATGCTCGCGGTCGTGATCGTCGAGTACGTCGCGGTCTGCGCGGCAAGTGCCGCCTCGGCTTTGCGGACCGCCGCAAGGTGTTTGTTGGCCTTCTTCAGCAGTGCCCGCTGCTGTGTGAGCAGCCCCTGGACCCGATCAGCAGCCACCGCGACGCTGCGCTCGGTGCCGATCCTCGAGTGGGACATCTCCTCGGCGTGAGTCGCCGCCTGTTCCGCGACGTGTGCCGCGACCGTCGCGTCGTGCACGCCTCGCACCTGGGCGCCCACCGCGCGGCTGGCCAGGACGCTGCGGTCGTACATCGCGGTGAACGACCCGCCGTTGAGGAAGCTGGCGTCGGCGGCGAGCTGGCCGCCGGACTCGTAGAGGACCCGCACCCGCGACGCGAGGCTGTTCTGCGCGGCGGCTGCCTGGGTCGCGGCGCGCGAGCTGGCCCGGTCTGCGGTGATCGCCGAGTTGACGCTGTTCGCGACCTGGTTGAACGCCCGCGAGTAACGGTTCTCCGCACGCTGCGCCTTCGCCTGCAGCTGGTGCACCTTCGCAAGCAAGGCGTGGACCTTCGCACTCGCCTGTGCGGAGGTGTCGGCGTGGGCAGGGGTGAGGAGCACAGGGCCCACAGCAAGCAGCCCTGCGCTCAGTACCACTCCGGCCGTCGTACGGCAGCGCCGACCGAGTGTGAAAACCCTCACCTCGACAAAATCGGCGCAACATAGGTATTTCTAAAGGCAGGTTAGGTACTGCGAATCACGGCACGGGCGGTACCGTTCATGCGACACATTTGCTTCCGGAGGGGTTCTTTCATGCAACGCCGACTGAGTTACGCCGTCATCGCCCTGGCCAGCAGTGCCGCACTTGTCGCCGGATGCGGCGGTGGGAGCAGCGGCGGCAGCACCGGCAGCACGGGCGCGACCGGGACCAACAACTCGTCGCAGACCCCGTCTGCCGAGCTGACCAGCGCCTTCTCGAACCTGAGCAAGGCGCAGACACTCACCCTCGGCCTGCACCTCGACACGGACGCCGCCACGCTCAAGGGCATCGCCTCGGACTCGAGCAGCACGCTGACCGACGCCCAGGCCAACGCGATCGCCGGCGCGAAGATCCAGATCGAGGTCGTCGCTCCGAGCGGCAAGACGATCGGCGACCTGTCGAGTGGCGGCAGCACCGGCGCGGCCGTCGACTTCACCGTCAGCGACAACGGCACCAACTGGGTCACCATCCGCAGCGTCAACAAGACCCTGTACGTCCAGGCCGCCGTCAAGGACATCCTCGACGCGGTCGGCCAGGGCCAGATGTACGCCCAGCTCCAGGCGGGCGTCGCGCAGGCGCCGAGCTTCGTGCAGGCGCTGTTCCAGGGCAAGTGGGTCTCGCTGCCCGAGTCGGCGGCCTCGTCGCTGACCGGCTCGAGCGGGTCGGGCAGCGGGCAGCAGGCGCAGCAGCTCGTCGATGGCCTCAAGCAGATCCTCGCCAACGACGTGACCGTCACCCGCACGGACACCGGTACCACGGACACTCTCGAGCTGAAGGCCAACAGCCGCACGCTCGCCAGCGACTTCGTCACCACGTTCTCGTCGCTGGTCCCGCAGGCCCAATCGGCGCTCTCGCAGGCGGACCCGAGCAGCGTTCCCAACCGCGACATCGTCGTGAACGCCGGCGTGACCAATGCCGCGCTCAGCCAGCTGTCGATCGACTTCGGCCAGTTCTCGCCGGACCCGGCGACCAACCACTTGCCGCTCGTCGTCGACATCGCGGAGACCGGGCCAGCCATCACGGCGCCGTCCGGCGCAGTGCAGGTCAACACCCAGGAGCTCGGCCAGCTGTTCGGCAGCCTCCTCGGTGGCAACCTCGGCAGTGGCGTCGGCTAGTCAGCAATCTGCCTGGAGTGGCGTCGCGTGCGAGTACCGTGCACGCGACGCCACTTCTATGAGAGGGGTCCGTTGAGGCCACGTCGTACCGCCCTCGTGCTCGCCGCCGGCGCAGGCGCGCTCGCCCTCGTCACCGCCTGCGGCGCCGCGAGCAGTGGCGGGACCGGGCAGGACGCGACCACGCACGCCAGCAACGAGTCCTCGGCGCCGCCCCGTACCGAGCTGATCGACGCGATCCATGCGTTGCGCGATGGCTCGGCGCTGACCACCACGCTGTCGCTGGACACCACGACGCAGAAGATCCTCGGCTACAGCCACGACGGCTCCTCGGCCGGCCTCACCGAGAAGCAGGCCAACCTGATCGCCACCGCGACGATCACCGTCGAGACCACCGCGCCGGCCGGAAAGACCCTGGCCGACGCCACCGCCGCGGACGGCACCCCGCAGGGTGCGATCTCGGTCACTGGCGCAGCCGCGGGCAAGACCTACTTCACGCTGCTCGTCGTGGACCAGGTCGTGTACGCGCAGCTCGACCTCCAGTCGCTTCTCCTCGACGCGACCAACGACGGCGAGCCCTACTCGATGATCGTCGATCAGACCAGTACGGCGCCCGCCTTCGTGAAGGACTTCATTGCGGGGAAGTTCGTCTCCCTGCCGATCTCGACGATCAAGAGCCTGAGCGACTTCATGCAGGGATACCTTCGAGGCGCCGACAAGAACCACGAGCTTCCCAGCCAGCAGGAGATCGCCGACCTCCGACAGCAGGTTCTCGCCGCGATCGGCGGCGACCTCACCGTTGCACGGACGGCGACGGGTGACACCGACTCGCTTGTCGTCACCGGCAACCTGCAGAACATCGCCCGCGACGTCCTGTCGGTGGTCGCCAGCGGGATACCGCAGCTGAAGGCGGCGATCCCGTCCGATGCCGCGGACATGGTGCCGAACCTCGACCTGAAAGCCAACGCGTCGGTCACCGGCGGCCTGCTCTCGAAGCTGAGCTTCGACCTCGGTCAGTTCGATCCCGCCAGCACGATGTCGCTGCCGATCGTCGCCACGTTCGTTCCCAGCAGCCCGACGATCACCGCGCCGGCCGATGCCACACCGGTCAACCTCCAGGCCTTACTGGGCTTCGCCGCTGCCGCTCCCGGTGGCGCCGGTGCATTCCCGGTCGGCACGCCGACCCCGCTGAGCGTGCCCTCGACGGCGGCGTCGAGCCGATGAGCGACGCTGGGGTCACCGACCGGGCGGGCGAGGAGGTCGTCGACCTCTGCCGCGAGCTGATCCGGTTCGACTCGTCGAACCCGACGAGCAACGAACGGGCGATCGCCGAGTACGTCGGCGGGCAGTTGACCGACGCCGGCCTCACACCGGAGATCTACGAGTCGGAGCCCGGCCGCGCGTCGGTCGTCGCCCGCTGGGCGGGGGAGGACTCCTCACGGCCTGGGCTGGTCCTGCACGGGCACCTTGACGTCGTACCGGCCAATGCCGCGGACTGGCAGGTCGACCCGTTCGCCGCCGAGGTGAAGGACGGCTGCGTCTGGGGCCGCGGCGCGGTCGACATGAAGGACATGGACGCGATGATGCTCACCGTCCTCAAGGACTGGGTGCGGGAGGGCAAGCGCCCACCGCGAGATGTGGTCTTCGCTTTCGTCGCCGACGAGGAGGCGGGTGGCGTGTACGGCGCGCACCATCTCGTCGACAACCACACCGACCTCTTCGACGGCTGTGACGCCGCGGTGAGTGAGGTCGGTGGCTTCTCGATGACGATCGGCGGCAAGCGCCTCTACGCGATCCAGACCGCCGAGAAGGGCATCTCCTGGCTGCGCCTGGTCGCGAAGGGCACCGCGGGCCACGGCTCGATGCTCAATGACGACAATGCCGTGACCCAGCTCGCCGAGGCGGTGTCTCGCGTCGGTCGGCACTCGTTCCCGATCGAGCTGTCCGACACGGTCGCGACCTTCCTGCGCGAGGTGTGCGACGCGCTCGGTATCGCGTTCAACCCCGACGACGTCGAGGGTGTCCTCGCCAAACTCGGTCCGCTCGCCAAGATGATCGGCGCGACCGTCCGGCACACGGCAAACCCCACGATGCTCGACGCCGGCTACAAGCAGAACGTGATCCCCGGCGTGGCCCACGCGTACCTCGACTGCCGCTACCTGCCGGGCGGCAAGGAGCGGTTCGAGGCGGCACTCGCGGAGGTCGTCGGCCCGGAGGTCGCGATCGAGGTCGTGCAGCACCAGGTCGCGTACGAGACGACGTTCGACGGGGACCTGGTTGCCGCGATGGACGCCGCGATTCTCGCCGAGGACCCGGACGGTAGGTGCGTGCCGTACTGCATGTCGGGCGGCACCGACGCGAAGTCCTTCCAGGAGCTCGGGATGCGGTGCTTCGGCTTCTCACCGCTGCGGCTGCCGCCCGACCTGGACTTCGTGGGCATGTTCCACGGCATCGACGAACGCGTGCCGATCAGCGGCCTGCAGTTCGGCGTACGGGCATTGTCCCGCTTCCTCGCCGCCACCTGAGGGAAGCAATGTGGCATTGCTCGCTGTCTGGCTGGGCGATGTCACATTGCCCAGCCGAGGCGAGAGCAATGTGACATTGCTTGGTCCCGGGCAGCGGGCGGGCAGCCGGGTCGACTCGTCAGAGGGTCGAGCGGACCCGGATGATCGGTCGGCGAAGTACGACGCGGCGCCGGCCATCGGGATACAGGCGAAGGCGGTCGAGCTCCCACCGCCCGTACTCCGCGGCATCAGTGAGCAGCCGCCAGGCGGCATTGCGCGAGACGGACCGCGGCAGGTCCATCCGCTGGTACTCGTACTCCGGCATCGTGATCACGGTAGCGCCGCGGGCCTCGACGATGCGGTTCCGCTACCGCGATAGCGGTAACGCTGTCACATCGTTCGGGTTCAGCCGCCGTCGCGCAGCAGCGTCGAGAGCCGGGTACGGCGCGGGCGGGACCCGACGTCGCGGACACCTCGCGCTAGCGCCGTCCCCGAGCCGTGCACGATCGACAGATGCCGCTGCGCTCGGGTGAGCGCGGTGTACACCAGCGGCCGCGACAGCATGCCGCTCGCCTCCGGCGGCAGCGCAACGACGATCGCGGGCCATTCGGACCCTTGCGCACGGTGCACCGTCAGCGCCCAGCCATGCACGATGTCGGTGAGCAGCTTGCCGGGTACCGGCACCGGCCCCGCCCCGAAATCGATCTGCAGCACGCCGTCGACGACACCGGTGACGAGGCCGACCTCGCCGTTCGCGAAACCCTCGTCGACATGGTTCGCCGTCGCGCACACCCGGTCGCCGACGTCGAAGCCGCCGACCGTCCCCGTGCCGGGATTCAGCTCGGCCTTCAACGCGGCGTTGAGCGCCTGGGTCCCTGCCGCGCCGCGATGCACCGGCGTCACCACCTGGATGTCCGCGGGCTCGATGCCCAGGGTGCGCGGGATCGAGTCGGTCACGAGCTGGACGACCCGGCGCGCGGCGTCCGCGCTGCCGTCAGCGGGTACGACGACGACCTCGCGGTTCGGGTCGTCCACGGCGGGGAGCTCTCCCTCTCGGACCGCCGACGCCAGTCGGGCGATCGCGCCACCCTCGGCCTGGCGGTGCAGGATGGTCAGCTCTGTCGCGGGGATCACACCGGAGTCCAGGACGTCGCCGAGCACCCGGCCAGGACCGATGGACGGCAGCTGCGCCGGATCGCCGACCAGGAGCAGGTGGGTGCCGTCCGCGCAGGCGGACAGCAGCGCGGCGGCGAGCTCGACATCGACCATCGACGACTCGTCGACCACCACGACCTCGGCGTCGAGCGGCCACATCTCGTTGCGGCTGAACTCGCCGGTCTGCCCGTGCGCGCCAAGGAGGCGATGAATGGTCGAGGCGGGCTCTCCGGTCAGCTCCTCCAGCCGCTTGGCCGCGCGGCCGGTCGGCGCCGCGAGCGCGATGTACTTGCCGTGGCGGCGGGCGAGCTCGACCACCGCCGCGACCGACCGGCTCTTGCCGGTGCCCGGTCCGCCGTGCAGAACTGTCACGCCGTGCTCAGCCACCGCTGCAACCGCCTCCCGCTGCGCCGGGTCGAGCCCGGCGAACACGCTGGGATCCTCGGCCTCGCTTGCGAACGGCTTCGCGGTCGTGGACAGCCGTGCCAGCCCCTCGGCGATGGCGTCCTCGGCGACGGCGTAACGGAGCAGGCCAAACTCACGCGTCGGCTCACCGGCGTCGCTCGCGTCGTACCGCTCGAACTCCACGACCGAGCCGTGGTCGAGCGCGGCCTCGATCGCCGATCGAGGGTCGGGGGCGTCGATGCCGGTCAGCGCCGATGTCATCGTCACCTCCGGCACGACCGTGTGCCCGTCACGCGCGGCGCGAGCCAGCACCCAGGCCACCTGCGCGCGGCCGCGCCGCGGATCCTCCTTCGTCGGACGCTCCTCGAGGACCGCGATGGCGAACCGGTCTGCCTCCCGGACCTCGACGCCGCTGACCGACAGCAGCCGCCACGGATCAACTCGCAGCTGATCGGCCGCGGTCTTGCCCAGGACGTCGACCGCCCCGAACGCGAACCGCACCGGCAGGCTCGACGCGAAGAGCAACTCGGCCACCTCGAGCCGGGGCCGGCTGTCCGCGAAGGCCTTCGCGAGAGTCTTGGCTCGCGCCTCGTTGGTGACGGCGCACAGCGCGTCAGCGGTCACGTCGTCGGCGCTGTTGATGTGCGCGGCGGCAAGCTTTGCCGCCGTCGGCCGGCCGAGCCCGATCCACAACCCGGCCTCGCAGAAGGCCTCGAACGCCGTGTCAGGCACGACGGTGAGAGTACGGCGTCAGCGGCCGATCAACGGGCCGGCCTCGGGATAACCGATCTCGGGCATCGAGACGTCGTCCAGCGCCCGCCGGATCTCCTCCGGCAGGACGGTCTGGTCGGCCTCGAGCGAGCTTCGGAGCTGCCCGGTGGTGCGCGCACCGACGATCGGCGCGACCACGCCCGGACGGTCCCTCACCCAGGCCAGAGCGACTGCCAACGGCGTCACGCCGAGTCCGTCCGCCGCCGTCATGACAGAACCGACGATCCGAGACGCGCGCTCGTCGAGGTACGGCGAGATGAACCGGCCGTAGGCGTCGGATGCGCCACGCGAGTCGGTCGGCGTACTCGTCTGGTACTTGCCGGTCAGCACGCCACGCCCCAGCGGCGACCACGGCAGGATCCCGATGCCGAGGTTGACCGCAGCCGGCACCACCTCGCGCTCGATGCCGCGCTGCAGCAGCGAGTACTCCATCTGCGTCGCGACGATCTGCGCTCGCCCCGGCCACGCCCGTTGCCACGCGGCCGCCTTCGCCGTCTGCCACCCGCTGTAGTTGGAGACGCCGGCGTACCTCGCCCGGCCGGACGTCACCGCGACGTCGATCGCCGACAGGGTCTCCTCGAGCGGCGTGCGCGGGTCCCAGGAGTGCATCTGCCACAGGTCGACGTGGTCGGTGCCGAGCCGCTCGAGCGAAGCATCGAGGGCCTGCAGGATGTGACGCCGTGAGGCGTCCCGGTCCCGCTCGGCGCCACGCACGGTCACGGCCTTGGTCGCGATGATGACGTCCTCGCGCTTCACGACGTTGGTCAGCAGGCTGCCGATGATCCGTTCGCTCTCGCCCTCGACGTACACGTCGGCGGTGTCGAGGAAGTTTCCGCCCGCGTCGAGGTAAGCGGTGAGCTGGCCGGAGGCGTCGTCCTCGTCCGTGTCGCGGCCCCAGGTCATCGTTCCCAGCGCGAGGTGGGACACGTAGAGACCGGAGGTACCGAGGCGGCGCTGCTTCATGAATCGGAGGCTATCCGCGCCGTCGTCACGGGCCGGGTTGCCACGTCGGCGTCGCTCCCGTTGCCGCGTCGGCGGGACCGATGCCGCACGGACCGCCGCGCGCGCCCGTCGGTAGGGTGCCGATCATGAAACTGGGACTCAACCTCGGCTACTGGGGACTCGCGAGCGACACGGACAACGTCGAGCTGGTGCTCGAGGCGGAACGGCTCGGCTTCACCAGCGTGTGGACGGCCGAGGCGTACGGCAATGACGCCGCGACCGTGCTCGCCTTCCTCGCCGCCAAGACCACGAAGATCGAGCTCGGCAGCGGGATCTTCCAGATCCCCGGCCGCTCGCCGGCGATGGCTGCGATGACCGCCGCGACGATCGACA
>JAFAZI010000129.1 GCA_019239875.1 Frankiaceae bacterium | reverse complement strand
TACATCGGCCGCAGCCGGCATCTGCGCCAACGGGTCCGGCAGTACTTCGTCGGCTCCGAGCCCCGCACCCGGATGGCCGAGATGGTCGGCATCGCCGAGAGCGTCGATGCGATCGCTTGCGCTCACCCACTCGAGGCCGAGGTCCGCGAGCTCCGGCTGATCGCCGAGCACAAGCCGCGCTACAACCGCCGCTCCCGGTTCCCCGAGCGGGTGTCGTGGGTGAAGCTCACCAACGAGCCGTATCCCCGGCTGTCACTGGTGAAGCGGATCTCCGACGACGGGGCGACCTATCTCGGGCCGTTCGGCAGCCCGCGGACCGCGCAGGCCGCCATGGCGGCCATCCACGAGGCCGTGCCGTTGCGCCAGTGCAGCCAGCGGATCAGCCCCCGCCACCCGACCGCTGCCTGCGTGCTCGCCGGGATGGGGAGGTGTGCCGCGCCATGCGAGGGCGGCGTGTCGCGCGAGGACTATGCGCCGACCGCCGACGCCGCACGAGCGCTTCTCGTGGGCGACGCGCGCCCGCTGCTCGACGCCGCCCGGCGGCGAATGGCGTCGCTGTCCGCGCAGGAACGCTACGAGGAAGCCGCCGCGCACCGCGATCGCGCCACGACCTTCGTGCGTACCGCCGCGAGGATGCAGCGCCTCGTCGCACTGGCCGCGTGCGCGGAGCTGGTCGCCGCCAAACCTGGCTTCGCCGGCGGCTGGGACCTGATCGTGGTCCGGCACGGCCGGCTGGCCGGCGCGTCGACGATGCCGGGCGGCGTACGGGTCGCCCAGCCCTTCGTCGATGCCCTGGTCGCGACCGCGGAGCGGGTCACGCCCGGCATCGGACCCATCCCGGCCGCCAGCGCCGAGGAGATGGACCGCATCCTGCTGTGGCTGGCCGAGCCGGGGGCGCGGCTGGTCCGCCTCGACGGCATCTGGTGCTCCCCGGCCGGCGGCGCGGCGAGCCTGCACGAGTGGCTCACGGTCGCAGAGGTCAGCCGCGAGACGGCGCGACCGCTCGACGACCACCGAGGCCTTCGCCCGATCCATCGCCCCGCTCGCGCTGTGGGCTGACTGCCAGCGCCCGCAGGGGCGGGCGGTGAGAGGCTCGCGTGATGGAGCTCGACATCGGGGTGTTGAGCCGGGCCTTCGGCCGCGAGGTGTCGTCGTACACCGTCGAGCCGATCGAACCCGAGCTGCGAATCCACTCGGTCACCGGCGGCGTGATGCGGGTCCGCGCCGACGGCGCGTCGCTCGTAATCAAGATCGTGCGACACGGCGAGGACCCGGATCCGAACGCCTTGTGGGTCTCCGGCGCCGACCCGTCCCACCGCAACTTCTGGAAGCGGGAGTGGCTGGCGTTCAGCACCGGCTTCCTCGACGCGCTGCCGGGCGAGCTGCGGGCGCCGCGCACACTGCTGACCACAGAGAACGGCCCGGACGAGTGCTGGATCTGGATGGAGGACGTCGAGGGCAACCCGGGCACCAGCTTCGAGCTCGACGACTACGACAGCGTCGCATTCGATCTGGCAACGACGCAGGCGGCGTTCGCGACAGGTCGAAGCGTCCTGCCAGGTCATGAGTGGCTCGCACACCAGTGGCTCCGCGGCTGGGTGGCGGCGCTTGCCCACCGGATGCCTGACCTCGAGGGCGAGATCTGGTCCGACGAGCGGCTCGAGGCGCTCGTGCCGCTGCGGCCACGGCTGCGGGAGCTGTGGTCGGCCAGAGAAACGCTGCTCTCAATCGTCGAGACCGCTCCGCAGACCGTCGTCCACTGCGACTTCTGGCCCACGAACCTGATCGCCGCGGATGACGGCACGACGGTCGCAGTCGACTGGTCCCAGGTCGGAATCGGTGCCATCGCGCAGGATCTGGACCAGCTGATCCTGGACCCGGTGTGGATGCAGGTCCTACCCGGGCAGTCACTCGTGGAGCTCGAGACTCACGTGCTGCGTGGCTACGTGTCAGGTCTGCGGACGTCGGGCGCCGACCTGTCTGAGGCGGCGGTACGGCGCTGGTACGCGGCGGCCGCCAGCGTCCACTACGCCCCGATGTTGGCGTTCATGGCCTCAGTCGCTGCCGCGCCTGAACGGCTGGAGCGGCGCTGGGGTCGACCCTTCACGGTGATCGCACGTGACCGAGCGCGAGTCATCGAGCGGGCGTTGGAGCTGGGTGAATCGGTACTCGGTTGATCCTCAGGTCGGCATTCGACCGTCGAGCTGACCGGTAGGGTCGGCGCCGTGATCACAGCGATCGTCTTCGTCTCCGCCGCAGTCGACCGGATCCCCGAGGTAGCCGAGCAGATCGCGTCACTGCCGGGTGTCACGGAGGTCTACTCCGTAACCGGCGAGATCGACTTGATCGCGCTGATCCGGGTGCAGTCGCACGAGGAGATCGCCGACGTCGTCGCCGACCGGCTGAACAAGGTCGACGGTGTCCTCGCGACCGAGACTCACGTGGCGTTCCGCACCTACTCGCAGCATGACCTCGAAGCCGCCTTCTCGGTCGGCTTCACCGACGCCGACTGACGTGCTCGAAGCGGCGGTCCGCGGCCTGCGTCGCGGTGTGGTCGGCGTCGTACGTCGCTACCACCGGCTCGAGGTCATCGTCGACGAACCGTTGCCGGACCAGCCGGCGCTGCTGGTCGCGAACCATGGCTTCGGCGGCATCGTCGACCTGAACGTGTTCGCGATCTATGGCGCGCTGGACGAGGCGGGCGTGGATCGTCCCGTCACACCCCTGGTCCACCGCCTCGCGTGGCTGACCGGCGTCGGGCCGATCGTCGAGGCCGCCGGGGGCCGGCCCGCGAGCCGCGAGTCAGCGCTCACGGCGTTCGCCGAGGGCAATCACGTCCTCGTGCTGCCGGGTGGTGACCTCGACGCCGGCAAGTCCTGGTCGAAGCGCAACTACATCGTCTTCGGCGGCCGGCGCGGGTTTGCCAAGCTGGCGATGGAGGCCGGCGTACCGATCGTGCCGGTGGTCACGGCCGGTGCCGGCGAGTCACTCCTCGTCCTCAGCGACGGACAGTCGCTCGCCAAGACCTTCCGCGCTGACCGTTTCCTGCGGACCAAGGCGTTGCCGGTGTCGGTGTCGGTGCCGTGGGGTCTCAATGTCGGCGTGGTCGGGATCCTGCCGTACCTGCCGCTGCCGACGAAGCTCGTGACCCGGATCCTCCCGGCGATGTGGCCTGCGCAGGGCGCGAGCGCCGCGGAGTACGCCGACGCGGTCCAGCACCGCATGCAACAGGCCCTGACCGGGATGACCAAGAACCGCAAGCTCCTCCGCGGTTAGCAAGCTCCTCCGCGGTTAGCACCCGCCCCTGCCGCCGCCCCGCCGACCGCAGGTGATCGCCCAACCGTCTCAAATCGTTGGTTTCGAACGACCCAAAGCAACGATTCGAGACGGTTGGGCGAACAAATAGGGCGTCAGGTCTGGCAGGCCGCGACCCACGCGTCGAGGGCTTGACCCGCGGCGCCGCTGTCGAGCGCTGCCGCGGCGCGCGGTACGGCGGCGGCCAGCTGCTCGGTGACCGGCGCCGAGGTGGGCCCGTCGAGCGCGACGAGCGCCGCCGCCGCGTTGAGGACCACGGCGTCGCGGACCGGGCCGGTCTCCCCCTCGAGCAGCCGCCTGGTCACGCCGGCGTTGTGCGCCGCGTCCGCCCCGCGGAGGGCGTCCGGCGCCGCCGGGTCGAAGCCGAGGTCGGCGGGGTCGACGACGTCGTCCCGAACCAGGCCGTCGGCCACCACCCAGACCCGTGACGGGACGGCGACGGACAGCTCGTCGAGGCCGTCGGTGCCCCGGAACACCAGCGCGGACGTGCCGCGCGCGGCGAGCACCCCCGCCATGACCCCTGCCATCCGCTCGTCGGCAACGCCGACGGCCTGCGCGGGCGGCTGCGCCGGGTTGGTGAGCGGCCCGAGGAAGTTGAAGAAGGTCGGTACGCCGAGCTCGCGGCGGGTAGGGCCCGCGTGGCGCAGCGCCGGGTGAAAGACCGGCGCGAAGCAGAACCCGATGCCCGCGGTCTCGATGCAGCGCTGCACGGCCTCCGGCGCGAGGTCGACCGCGACGCCGAGCTCCTCGAGCAGGTCGGCCGAGCCGCACGCCGACGACGCCGCCCGGTTGCCGTGCTTCACGACCGTCGCGCCCGCGCCACGGACGACGAGCGCAGCCATCGTCGAGATGTTGACCGTCGCGGCCCGATCGCCACCCGTGCCGCAGGTGTCGACCATGGGGCCGGATAGCTCCAGGCGGGCCGCGTGCCCGAGCATCGAGTGGACCAGGCCGTTAACCTCCTCGACCGTCTCCCCCTTGGCCCGCAGGGCAACGGCGAAGCCCGCCACCTGCGCGGGGGTCGCGGCACCGTCCATGATCTCCGCCATCGCCCACGCGGTGTCCGCCGCGGACAGCGAGTCGCCTGCCAGGAGCGCGGACAGGAGGTTCGGCCAGGTCATCGCGAGGCCAGGCCGGCCTAGTGAGCGGCGGGCACGGCGTCGCCCGCGATCAGGGACGACACGGCTTTCTGGATCTGTACGGCGTCGAGCGGGTGAGACACGATCGCCTCCGCCCGCGACCAGGTGCCGAGCCACGCGTCGTCCCGGCGTCCCACCACGAGCAGGACCGGCGGGGGGTCGTCGAGCTCGTCCTTCAACTGGCGGGCCAGCCCCATCCCACCGGTCGGCGCCGCCTCACCGTCGAGGATGGCGATGTCTATCCCGCCGGCGTCACATAGTCGAACGACCTCGTCGCCGCGGCCGGCCTCGACGTACTTGAGGACCACTCCCGCCTCCGGGCTGGGCCCGAGTGCCGTGATGATCCGGCGCCGCGTCGCCTCGTTGCTGGAGTAGACCAGGACGGTCACCGACCGAGCCGGAGCCACGGCGGAGCCCGCCTCGAGCGCAGGCGTGGCGTGGTCGTGGGAGTGCGAGGCCATGCGCAGATCGTAGTCAGTGGCATCCACCGCGACTCGCCGACCGGGGGTCACGCACGATCTCTACTTGGCGACTGGCAGAATCGCTGCCGTGGCTTCCGCTACTGCCGTCGAACCCGCTCCCTCGCACGGGGCGCTGAATCGACCCAGCCTTGTCAGCGTCGGTGTCATCGTCTGGCTGTCCTCGGAGCTGATGTTCTTCGCGTCGCTGTTCGCGATGTACTTCACGATCCGGGCGGTCAACTCTGCCAACTGGCCGCCCACCCACGGCGAGGGCGCAGTCGTCCTCGACCTCAAGACCGCCGCGCCGTTCACGATCATCCTCGTGCTCTCGAGCGTGACCTGCCAGCTCGGCGTGTTCGCGGCCGAGCGAGGCGACGTCGAGCGGCTCCGCTTCTGGTTCATGGTCACGTTCTTCATGGGCGCCGTGTTCATCGGCGGACAGTCGTTCGAGTACTTCGTGCACAACGACTTCAGCCTCGCGAGCCACGCGTACGGGTCGGTGTACTACATCACCACCGGGTTCCACGGCCTGCACGTGCTGGGCGGCCTGGTCGCGTTCGTGCTGCTGATGCTGCGTACGACGTACGGGAAGTTCACTCATGACCAGGCCACCGCCGCGATCGTCGTGTCGTACTACTGGCACTTCGTCGACATCGTGTGGATCGGCCTTTTCACCGTCATCTACCTGATCCGATAGCCACGGACTACCGAATGGAAAACGTGAGCACTTCCGCTCTCACTCCGGACACCGGCCACCGATCTGGCCGGCGCCGGTTCGCCCACGCCGGAATCGTCCTTCTGGTGATCGGGCTGTTCGGATTCCTGTACGCCGCCTTCGCGCCGTCGCACTCCGCGGCGACGAGCTCGGACCCGGCGATCGAGCAGGGCCGCCAGCTCTATCTGCAGGGCTGCTCGTCCTGCCATGGCTTGAACGGTGAGGGCGGCGTGACCGCGCCGAGCCTGATTGGCGTCGGGGCGGCGGCCGCTGACTTCCAGATGTCAGCCGGGTTCATGCCGCTCCGCAACCACACCGCGGAGGCGGAGCGCCACGAGCCGGCCTACGACGACACGGAGATCGAGCAGATCTCGGCCTACATCGGCAGTCTCGGACCCGGTCCGGCGATCCCGACCAACCTGGACTACCAGAGTGCGCCGCTTGCCTTCGGCGGCCAGCTGTTCCGCACCAACTGTGCGCAGTGCCACAACTTCGCCGGTTCCGGTGGTGCGCTTACGTATGGCAAGAGCGCCCCGTCGCTGTCGAGCGCGTCGCCCAAGGAGATCTACGAGGCGATGCTGACCGGCCCCGAGAACATGCCGGTGTTCGGGGACCAGCAGATCACCCCGGCGCAGAAGCTTGCCATCGTGAACTACGTCCGGACGATCAAGACCAGCCCCAACCCCGGCGGGGCCGGCCTCGGCCGGATCGGCCCGGTCAGCGAGACCGCTGTCGCCTGGCTGGTCGGGATCGGCGTGTGTGTCGTCATCACGATGTGGATTGGATCGAAGGTATGAGCGGCGACGGCAGCGACCGTCCGCGTCGACAGGTGGGCCGGCGGCCCGACGAGGCCCCGGACGTCCCGCAGGCCGGCCTCCCCGCGTCGCACAGTGAGGGCGTCGTCGAGGACCACGCCGACGACCCCCGCGAGGTGCAGTTCTCCGAGATCCAGGTCGCCGCACTGTTCGGCGTCGGCATCGTCGCGATCATCTTCTTCCTCTACGCCTACTTCGGCATCTCGATCCACGACAATCTCGGGCAGTACAGCAACTACGCCCTCGGCGGCAGCCTCGCGATCGCCCTCTGCGCGATCGGGGCAGGCTTCATCGTGTGGGCCAAGAAGCTGCTGCCGCACGAGAAGACGGTCCAGGATCGCCACGACTTCCACTCCCCACCCGAGGAGGAGAAACTCGCCGAGGACACGTTCCTGCAGGGCGTCGAGGACATGGGCCTCGCGCGCTTCAAGATCCTGCGCCGGACCCTGCTGGGCGCGCTCGCGCTCTTCCCGCTCCCGATCGTCGTCCTGCTCCGTGACCTCGGTCCGCTGCCTGGCCGGAGCCTCGAGGGTGACGGCGAGATCACCGGCTGGAAGGCCGGCTCCCGCCTGGTCGACCTGGACACGAAGCTGCCGGTGAAGCTTGGCGACCTCTCGATCGGCGGCGTGCAGACGGTCATGCCGGAAGGCTTCGGGTCAGCCGAGGAGCTCTCGCTGGCTCCGACGATGCTGATCCGTTTCGCCCCCGGCGAGATCAAGTCCGACAAGGAGCGCAACTGGGGCATCAACGGCCACGTTGCGTACTCCAAGATCTGCACGCACGCCGGCTGCCCGATCAGCCTGTACGAGCAGCAGACCCACAACCTGCTGTGCCCCTGCCATCAGTCGACGTTCGACATGGCCAATGACGCGAAGGTCATCTTCGGTCCGGCCGCTCGTCCACTCCCCCAGCTGCAGATCTCAGCCGATCGCGATGGGTATCTCTACGCCGTGAAGCCATATTCTCAACCTGTCGGACCGAGCTTTTGGGAGCGACGATGAGTTCGACGACGACCGACACGCCAGGCACCGGCGGCAGCTCCGGCGCGGACGAGAACGTTCCGGCCGGTGAGAAGGCGACCCGCGCGACGCTGAAGTACGTCGACGACCACTTCGGCTCTGCCGGCTTCCTCAAGCGCAGCATGGACAAGGTCTTTCCGGACCATTGGTCGTTCATGCTCGGCGAGATCGCTCTCTACAGCTTCGTCATCCTGCTGCTCACCGGCGTGTACCTGACCCTGTTCTTCCACGCCAGCCAGCACGAGGTGATCTACAACGGCAGCTACGCGCCGCTGCGCGGCGTGCCGATGACCGACGCTTACGCCTCGACGCTGCACATCTCCTTCGACGTCCGCGGCGGCCTGCTCATGCGGCAGATCCACCACTGGGCGGCGCTGATCTTCACGACGTCGATCGTCGTACACATGTTCCGGGTGTTCTTCACCGGCGCATTCCGCAAGCCCCGCACCATCAACTGGCACATCGGCGTGATCCTCATGATCCTCGCGATCCTTGAGGGCTTCGCCGGCTACTCGCTGCCGGATGACCTGCTGTCCGGCACCGGGCTGCGGATCGCGTACTCCGTGGCGGAGTCGATCCCGGTGGTCGGGACCTACGTCTGCTACTTCCTGTTCGGCGGCAACTATCCGGGTCAGGACATCATCCCGAGGCTGTTCATCATTCACGTGCTCCTCGTGCCGGGCATCCTGCTCGCGCTGATCGGCGCTCACATGATGATCCTGTGGCACCAGAAGCACACAGACTTCCCGGGGCCGGGCAAGACCGAGAACAACGTGATCGGCTCGAAGTTCTACCCGACGTTCTTCCTCAAGACCAACGGGTTCCTGTTCATGGTGTTCGGCGTCATCGCAGCCCTCGGCGCGTTCGCGACGATCAACCCGGTGTGGCTCTACGGGCCGTACAGCCCGGGACAAGTGTCCGCCGGCTCACAGCCGGACTGGTACATCCTCTTCCTCGAGGGCTCATTGCGCATGATGCCCAACTGGGAGACCCACATCTTCCATCACACGATCAGCTGGAACATCCTGATACCGGGCGTGATCATCCCCGGTCTGATGTTCAACCTCATGGCCTTGTATCCCAACATCGAGGCCTGGGCCACGAAGGACAAGGGTTACCACAACCTGCTCGACCGACCCCGCGACGTCCCGGTGCGCACGGCGCTCGGCGTCATGTCGTTGACCTTCTACATGATCCTCGTGATCGGTGGCGCCAACGACATCCTCGCGACCACATTCCACTGGTCGCTGCAGGCGGTCACGTGGGTGCTACGGGTCCTGTTGATCGTCGCGCCACCGATCGCGTTCAAGCTGACGAAGCGGTTCTGCCTCGGCCTGCAGCATCACGACGAAGCGCTGCTGCACCACGGTGTGGAGACCGGCATCATTCGGCGGCTGCCGCATGGCGAGTACATCGAGATCGAGGCCGAGCTGCCGCCGGAGAAGGCGGAGGTCCTCGCCAAGCAGATCGGGTACGTCGGGCACAGCAACGGCCACGCCGCGATCACCGCAGGGACCAACGGTCATGGCAGCAACGGGCACGCCACGAACGGCAACGGCTCGGGCCCGAAGGGTGGCCGGCTCAAGCGGCCGGTCGGCCTCGCCGAGACTGCCCGCGCCCGGATGGAGCACTTCCTCACCGAGGAGCGGGAGCCGGTCCCAGACGCCCACGCAGCTGATCACGCGGATGAGGAGACCCCCGTCCACTAGCTGCCCGCGCCCGGGCCCAGCCGGCTAGTTCTCAGGCAGCGCTGCGAAGGCGCGTTTGGCATCGCGATACCAGCCCATCGAGGCCACTGGGTGCCGCCAGCGGGCCTTGATGTCCTTCAGGGCAGGCTCGTGAGCGGCGTCGCCGCTCGCGACCGCCTCTCGCAGGTGCTTGTCCTGCGCTTTGATCACGACATCTGCGGTCTCGCCGTGCAACGGCAGGTCACACGGGCCCCCGAGCTGCTGACACGTCATGGTCTTCATCGTTGGCTCCTTTGCGTCGTTCCGCGAACGCTAGGAGCAGGGCACAGGCCTCGGCTTATCCGATCCTGCTCGATGGCAAAGCGCTGGTCAGGCTTCGCGCCGACCGATCGCGATGAAGTTCGGAGCGAACAGCGTGGGTCGCTCGGCACGAGCGTCAAGTCGCTCGAAGGCTGCCTCGCACCGGTCGACAAGACCCTGGTCGATCAGCCCCGCCGCGAGCATCTGCTCGCGCGCTGTCCAGGGCGGCGGCCGGACGCCGGGAGGCGGCGCCACGATGTTGTAACGCCCGACGAACTCGGAGACGACGAGCCCGGCGCCGCGCAGCAGCGAGGCCAGCCGCAACCCGATGAGGGGGTCGTTGCCGAGCGTGGCGTGGAAGTCGGGGTACCTCGCCACCAGCTCGTCGACATCGGGGTCGTTGTCCAGGACCCGCATCGCCCGGAGGTCGACATCGACGAGATAGACGCTGCCGCCCGGGCGGACGAGCTGCGCAAGATGCTCGACGATCGCGGCCTCGCTGCCACCGTTGTGGGCAAGCACATGACGCATCACGACGGCGTCGACGCTGCCGGGCTCCAGCCCGGTGGCGGCTGCCTCACCTTCGCGAATCTCGACGTTGTCGACGCCCGCAGCGGCAACCACCTGGGCGGCGGCCTGTCGCGAGGGCCCGTCGCGCTCGACGCCGATCACGCGACCGGACTCACCGACCAGCCGGGCGAGCGCCACCGAGATCGCGGCCGGCCCGCAGCCGATGTCCGCGACCGTCGCTCCTTCGGTGATACCCGCCTTGGCCAGCAGGTCCGCCTCGTCCGAGATCGCGTGCTCCGCCATCATGCGGTAACGCGCGATCTCCCCCTCACTTATCTCAAGCACGTACTCCGGCATGTTGCCCCCCTCGTGGTCGACCTCCAACCAACCTGAAGCCAGGCTCAGAATCAATGCCGTACCCTTGTCGGTGAAGGGGAGTATTCCTCCCGCGCGAACGTCGTCAGTACGACTCGGTGTCCGGGTCCGGCGTCGCGGCTCAGCCCAGCTGAGTGGAAGAGACCTTCGGCCGCTGCCTCGCGCAGCACCGAAGGGATCTCACGACATGTCCGCCACCACCCGCAAGGCATTGTGGGCATCACTCGGCTGGACCCTGCTCGGCCTGGCCTTCACGCCCGTCGTGTGGGCGATCAGCGGGTCAGGAGACGCCGGCTCCTACCTCTCCGTGTTCGCGCTCGAGAAGACGCTCTCCCTTGACAACGTCGCGATGTTCGCGGCCGTGCTCGGCGCCGCCGCACTCCCCGCCAAGGACGAAGGCAAGGCACTCACCGGAGGCCTGCTCGGAGCGTTGGCACTTCGCGTGGTCTTCATCACCGCCGGCCTCGCCATCGTCGATGCCGTCCACGCGATCCTGCTCGGGTTCGCCGTGATCTTGGTGGTCAGCGGCGTGCAGATGATGCGCGCAGACACGGAGCATGAGGCGAAGGAACGATCACGCTGGCTGCCACAGCGGCTGCGAGACAACCCGTTCGCGGTGACCTTGGTGACGATCGTGGTAGTCGATGTCGCGTTCGCCGCCGACTCGATCCTCGCCGCGTTCGCCATCACGACCTCCGCGTTCCCGATCGTGGCCGCGAACGTCTTCGCCGTACTCGGCCTTCGGCCCCTGTATGTCGTGCTGGCGAACGCGATGGAACGCTTCCGGTACCTCAAGTTCGGCATCGGGATCCTGCTCATCGCGATCGGTGCGGAGCTCGCGATCGAGCACTGGCACGAGCTGCCGTCGTGGGTGTCGCTGGCCGCCGTCGGTGTGTGCCTGGTCGGCTCCATCGCGGCGTCGTTGTTCGTCGAGAGAAGGGAATCAGCATGCGTCGAGTCCTCCGCCGCACCGCAATCACCGTGACCGGCTTTGCGCTCCTGCTCGTCGGGGTCGCACTCCTCGTCCTGCCTGGGCCTGGGGTGGTTGTGATCATCGGCGGGCTCGCCGTCCTCGCGACGGAGTACGCGTGGGCGAAGCGACCACTCGATTCGCTCCGTGCCCGGGTTGAGCGGCTGCGACGCCGCAAGGCCACCTAGTCCGTCGGCGGCCGGCGACGAAGCGCTTTCGTGTCACCGCGTTTGCGCTTGCTCTCCAACCGCCGTTCCTTCGCCGCCCGGGTCGGCCTGGTGGGACGCCGCGGCGGCGGTGGTGGTGCGGTCGCCTCTCGCAGCAGCTGCGCGAGTCGCTCCCGAGCGGCTTGACGATTCCGCAGTTGCGACCTGTGCTCCTCCGCCGCGACGGTCACGACGCCGTCAACCAGCCGACCCGCAAGCCTCGCCAGAGCTCGGCTGCGCGACGTTGGCCCGAGCGACGGCGACGCACCCACGTCGAACGAGAGCTCAACTCGGCTGTCGCTGGTGTTGACCGACTGCCCGCCCGGTCCCGACGACCGCGAGAACCGCCACCGCAGCTCCGACTCCGGGATCGTCAGGCGCGGACTCACCTCCAGCGGCTCGGTCATCCCTCCATCGTCGCCCGACTCAGCTCCGGCGAGCCGGATTGTCACGATAGAGACCTTCGGGCAGGCTTGCCGACATGACGTTTGCTACCGATGGCACTCCTGCGAAGCCTGGACCGAAGCTGTCGCTGTCCCTGGCGCTCATCGTGCTCGGGACCATTCTCGGCATCACCGGACTCGCCCTGACCATCAAGAACGTCGCTCACAACTTCAATGGCACCGTTTACACGACGCCGAACCCGATCTCACGGCAGTTCGACACGGGCACCTTCGAGGTGTTCTTCGAGGAGCCGGCGAACGGCGGCACGCCGGACCTGAGCGCGAGCGATGTCATCGTGACCGGTTCGGACGGCACGACGGTGGACACCTTCGATCGGTCCGGTAGCGCGAACGAGACGATCGGTCGCGGCAACACCAACTACGACGGCGTCGTCGAGTTCAAGATCACCAGTCCCGGCGAGTACACCGTGGCCGTCAAGAACCACGACGGCCAGAACTACTTCGTGACGAACACATTCGCGGACCTCGCGAAGGGCGCGGCCGGCTGGATCGTGATGATGGTGGTCGGCATGATCACTGGGTTCGTCGGAGTCGTGCTGCTGATCGTGGGGATCGTCCGGCGTCGCCGGGCCCGCCGGCCGCTCGCCCCCTACGGCGGCGGCTTCCCCGCCCAGCAGCCGTATCAGGCGCCCGCGGCGACCGCCCCGCCGCCCGGTTGGTACCCAGACCCGTCCATTCCGGGATCCCAGCGCTACTGGGACGGCACCAAGTGGACGGACCAGACCCACAACACCCAGTAGCACGGGACGGTCCGGGCTGAGTCCCTCGCCGACCCGGGCGTAGATGGGCGTTGGGGTTTTAGTGTCGCGACGGTAGAAAATTTGAGCCAAAATTCACAGTAAATCCGCGACGCTCGTTGGCTCCGCGACTGGGCGGACGGCTGGGAACTCGTTCGGTTCATGCTTCACGCATTCGCTGCCAGATCGGCTAAAGCGGCACTTCGTACCTGCCGAATTACATGATTGTTATTTGGCGCCTACTTAGGAGTGCACCCGTGACGACTTCCCCCGTCATGAGCTGGTTGCGCGACGGTGTGCCGATCACTTTGATCTGCGACCTGGTGAGCCTGTCCGATCCGGCCTCGGTAGCCATCAACAGCGTCGAGCGACCGGCCAGCGACCCGATCTGGCTGGAGGCCGCCATCACCCTCATCAGCCGAGACGTCGCCGCAACGGCCTGATCGAGCCTCGCGCGCAGGCCATCCGGTCGCGTTGGGCGGCCCCGGTGCCCGGCGAGGCGGAAGGGCACGTCTAGTGAGGGGCGTCTCCGCTGTAGTACTCGAACACCATCGACCCGATGGCCGGTACGGCGAAGGCCGCACCGAGGAACGTCAGCCACCATCCGAACACGACACCCGCGAACACCATCGCCGCCGCACCTGCGCACCACAGCGGCGCCCAGCTGTACGGGCTGAAGAACCCGATCTCACCCGCGCCATCCGCGATCTCGGCATCTGGCAGGTCCTCCGGGCGCGCGTCGATACGTCGCGCCGTCACGAGCAGGTAGGACCCGGTGAGGGCGCCGAGGCACACCGCAAGCGCCATGGCCGTCGTACCCGTGGGGTCGTGTGAGGTGAACCAGTACACGATGTCCGCGGGCAGCAGGAACACCGCGATGAACGCGAAGAGGTAGCCCTCGACCTTCACAGTGTCGCCTCCGATCCGATCGGCCGCGAATGGTGCTCAGGCAGCCCAGCGAGGTGCGGATAGTGCAGGTCGAACGCCGGCCGTTCGGAGCGGATCCGCGGGATCGAGTGGAAGTTGTGGCGCGGCGCTGGGCACGACGTGGCCCACTCGAGGGAGTTTCCGTAACCCCACGGGTCGTCGCCGACAACGCGCTCGTTCTTTCCGACCCAGGACCGCCACGCGTTGTACATGAACGGCAGCATCGACAGGCCCAGCAGGTACGCGCCGATCGTCGACACCTCGTTTAACGTCGTGAACCCGGCGAACGGCCCGTAGTCGGCATAGCGCCGCGGCATGCCCTCCACGCCGAGCCAGTGCTGCACGAGGAACGTCATGTGGAAGCCGATGAACAGGGTCCAGAAGTGGATCTTGCCAAGGCGCTCGTCGAGCATCGTTCCGGTCATCTTCGGCCACCAGAAGTAGAAGCCGGAGAACATCGCGAACACCACGGTGCCGAACAGCACGTAGTGGAAGTGCGCGACCACGAAGTACGAGTCGGTCACGTGGAAGTCGATCGGTGGCGCCGCGAGCATGACACCGGTCAGCCCGCCGAGGAGGAACGTGATCAGGAAGCCGATCGAGAACAGCATCGCCGTGTCGTAGGAGATGGCACCGCGCCACATCGTGCCGATCCAGTTGAAGAACTTCACGCCGGTCGGGACGGCGATCAGGAACGTAAGCAACGAGAAGAACGGCAGGAGCACCGCGCCCGTGGAGAACATGTGGTGCGCCCAGACCGTGATCGACAGGCCCGAGATCGACATCGTCGCGAAGACCAAACCCTTGTATCCGAACAATGGCTTGCGACTGAAGACAGGGATCACCTCAGAGACGATCCCGAAGAACGGCAGGGCGACGATGTAGACCTCGGGATGGCCGAAGAACCAGAACAGGTGTTGCCACAGGATCGCGCCGCCGTTGGCGGGGTCGAAGATGTGCGCGCCGAACTTGCGGTCCGCCTCCAGGCCGAGCAGGGCGGCCGCGAGGACCGGGAAGGCGACCAGCACGAGGATCGACGTGAACAGGATGTTCCACGTGAAGATCGGCATCCGGAACATCGTCATGCCGGGCGCCCGCAGGCAGATGATGGTCGTGACGAAGTTGACGCCACCGAGGATCGTCCCGAACCCGGACAGCGCAAGCCCCATGATCCACAGGTCTGCACCGGCCCCTGGTGAGTAGAGGGAGCTCGACAGCGGCGAGTAGGCGTACCACCCGAAGTCGGCGGCGCCGCCGGGCGTCAGGAAGCCGCTCATCACCATCAGGCTGCCGAACAGGAACAGCCAGTAGCTGAGCATGTTCAGCCGCGGGAAGGCGACGTCCGGGGCGCCGATCTGCAGCGGCATGACCACGTTGGCGAATCCCACGAACAGCGGGGTCGCGAACATCAGCAGCATCAACGTGCCATGCATCGTGAACAGCTGGTTGTACGTCTCCGGCGACACCACCTGGTCGCCCGGCCGGGCGAGCTCGGTGCGCATGATCTCGGCCATGATGCCGGCGATCAGGAAGAACGCGAACGAGGTGATCAGGTACATCAGACCGATCACCTTGTGGTCGGTGCTGGTGATCCATCGGACGATCCGGCTACCCGGCACGACGTGGACCCGGCGCGGACGTGTGATCTGCGCGCGGACAGGCTCGACGACGGTCACAGGTTGCTCCCATTGGACGGCGGGTCGTAGGCCGGGTCGCCACTCACATCGCCCGTGTACTGCGTGATCTCGGCATTCGTGCCGTCTTTCGCCTGCTGTTGAGCTTTCGTGAGCCAGGCGTCGTACTGGTCCTGCGGCAGGGCCTTGACCGTGAACAACATCCGGTCGTGGTGGACCCCGCAGAACTCCGTGCACCGCCCGGCGAACGTGCCGGCCTTCGTCACCGTGACCTCGAACTCGTTCGGGTGCCCGGGGACCACATCACGCTTGAACAGGAACGGCACCACCCAGAACGAGTGGATGACGTCGGGCGAGGTCAGGTGGAAGTGGATCTGCTCGTTCGTGGGGAGCACCAGCACCGGGGGCTCGCCCGGGCGGCCGGTGACCGTGACGCCGTGATCGACGTAGTTGAACTGCCACGACCACTGGAAGCCGACGACCTGGACCTGCAGCGCCGACTTGTCGTTGACATCGTTGACGTTGTTCTCGGTCACCGCGGTGAAGTAAAAGAGCACCGCGACGACGACGATCGGCAGGAAGGTGTAGAGCACCTCGATCGGCAGGTTGTACCGGACCTGGCGAGGGATCTCGTTGTCGGCGCCGCGGCGGTACGCGACGGACGCGTACACGATCATGAACAGGACGATGCCGCCGATGATCAAGGAGGCGAGGAGGAAGCCTTCCCAGATGTTCAGCGCGTCGACGCCGCGGTCGGTGACGGGCTCTGGCCAGCCGCCGCGCTTCCACTTCGCGGCCTCACCTGTGCAGCCGGTGGCGAGGAAAGCCAGGCCCAGCAAGAGGGCAGTTCGCAGAGCACGTCGCACGCGGGAACACTAACGCAGCGCCCACGCTCACCTGCGCTCAGGGGCGGCGTGTCCGCAGGCCAACAGTTGAGCGATCAAGCGCCCGTTGCGGGCGCCCCGGCCTCGTGCGGGCTAGTGACCCGAACTCGGCAGGAGCGCGGCGATCTCGGCCGCCGCATCCTCGCCGTAGGCGGTCGCCAGCCGGGTGCGCGCGGTCGCCGCGTCGACGTCGTACTCCTGCGGACCGAGTGACTCGACGCACAGCGTCGCCATGAGCGCGCCGACCTGGGCGGAGCGCTCCAACGTCAGGTCCCAGGACTGGCCGGCGAGGAACCCGGCACGGAACGCGTCACCGACACCTGTCGGGTCCGTGAGGCGGGTGGCTCGTACGACGCCGACCCGGATCTCGGGCTCCCCCGCCTTGGAGATGACGATCCCCTGCGCGCCATGTGTCGTGACACGGGTGCCCACCGTGTCGAGCACCTCGGCCGGGGACAGGCCGGTCTTGGACTCGAGCAGGGCGGATTCGTAGGCGTTGCAGAACAGGAACTCAGCGCCGGTGAGCAGGTTGCGGATGGCCGCTCCGTCCAGCGAGGCGAGCTGCTGCGACGGATCGGCGGCGAATCGCACGCCACGGTTGCGGCACGACGTCGTGTGCGCGGCCATCGCCGACGGGTCGTTCGGTCCGACCATGACCAGGTCGAGCTGTCCCAGCAGGCCGAGGTCGATCTCCCGGGCCTCGGTCATCGCCCCTGGGTAGAACGAGGCGATCTGGTTCTGCTCGGTGTCCGTCGTGCACACGAATCGTGCGGTTTGACGGGTTTCGGACACGCGGACGCCGCTCGTGTCGACTCCATGGCTCTCGAGCCAGCTCCGGTAGTCGGCGAAGTCCGACCCGACCGCGCCGATCAACACCGGGCTCAGGCCGAGCACGCCGAGGCCGAAGCAGATGTTGCCGGCCACCCCTCCCCGCCGCACGTCGAGGTCGTCGACGAGGAACGAGACTGAGAGGTTCGCCAGCTGGTCGGGCAGGAGCTGGTCGACGAAGCGGCCAGGGAAGGTCATCAGATGGTCGGTCGCGATCGAGCCGCTCACAGCAATGCGCACGCGCCGAAACTACTAGCGAGTAGGGCTTCCGTTACTCACGGGTCACTCTTAGCGTCGATCCCGTGACGATCCGCCGACTCGTTCCCTCCGACCTCGAGGCCGAAAAGCTCGAGGATCTCCTCGCGGACGCGCGGGCCATCCCTGCCGCCGCCTTCACGCGCTCCAGGCACGTGGCGCGGCGAGTGATCGACCTGACGGTCCCGGCGCAGCGCAGCGTGATGCGCATCCCGGAGGCGACCAGGTCCCTGGTAGAGGCCGGCGAAGACCTCCTGGTCGGTTACCGCCGCTAGGTCTGGCGTCGGCGCCCCCCGTCTCAAGGCCAAATTCGCAACGACCGGGGCGCCGGCTTCCCCTCCGGTCGCGCTTCATCGGCCGGAGATGGCAATTTCTGCCCGGATGTCCGGTTCGCTTTAGCGAGGCTCTGAGCTAACGCCCGATCAGCTGAGCGCTTTTGGCTCTGGGCAGACGCCCGATCAGTGGAAGCTGTCTCCGCAGGCGCATGAGCCGGTCGCGTTGGGGTTGTCGATCGTGAAGCCCTGCTTCTCGATGGTGTCGACGAAATCGATGGTGGCACCGGAGAGGTAAGGCACGCTCATCCGGTCCACGACGACCTTGACGCCGCCGAAGTCGGTGAACGTGTCGCCTTCGAGGGTGCGCTCGTCGAAGAAGAGCTGGTAGCGAAGGCCGGAGCATCCGCCGGGCTGCACGGCGATCCGCAGGGCGAGGTCGTCACGACCCTCCTGCTCGAGCAGGTTCTTGACCTTGACGGCAGCGGTGTCACTCAGGACGACGGACTGCGGCGTGGTCTCGGTGGTGTCCTGCACGGTCATCGCGATGGGCTCCTCGGAATTGCGGGTGTTTGCTCACTCAACGGTACGGCAAACTCGTTTTCTTCCCGCTCAATCGTCCCACAACCAGCCGGGTACGACGGATCAGCGTCGCGACCAGGACTTGGCCACCGCACGACCCAGCTCGCGGATGCCGTCCTGCCCGGCGGCGAGCGCCGCCTCCGCCGACCCGAGCAACGCTGCAATCGAGAACACGTCGTCGATCCCGTTCGCAGCAGCCTCGCGCGCACCGACCTCCGCCTGGCCGGCAGCGACCACGCACGGGACGCCGGCCTCCTGCGCGACTCGGGCGACGCCCGACACCACCTTCCCGCGAAGCGACGTGCGGTCGAACTTGCCCTCACCGGTGACAACGAGGTCGGCGGCTTCGACCTTGCCGCGAAGGTCCACGACGTCCATCACGATCTCGATGCCGGATCGGCGTGTCGCGCCGAGCGCGAGCAGCCCGAACCCGAGCCCGCCTGCCGCACCGGCGCCCGGGGCGTCGCGCAGCCCTGGTTTGCCGACCGCCGCTTCGACAACGTCGGCCCAGCGCTCGAGCGCGGCGTCGAGCTCCATCACCGCCGCCCGATCAGCCCCCTTCTGCGGGCCGTACACCGCCGATGCCCCGTGCAGGCCGAGCAGGGGGTTGTCGACGTCGGTCGCCGCGACCAGCCGGACGCCGAGTTCGGGGACTGAGACCGAGTCCAGGTCTTTGAGGGCAGCTCCCCCACCGCGAAGGACCTCGGCTGGCTCTGCGCCGAGTGCCGCCCACAGCCCGGCGCCACCGTCGTTGGTCCCCGACCCACCGAGCCCGATCACGACCGTGCGAACGCCCTCGTGAGCCGCTGCCGCGGCGACGTACTGCCCGACGCCGTACGTCGTCGCGGTTCGGACATCACCGTGGTGGCGCTCGAGCAGGTCGAGACCGCAACCGTAGGCACTCTCGACGTACGCCGTCGGTCCGTCGACGACGACGTAGCCGCCACCTGGCTCACCAGTTGGTCCCGTCGCATCGACATACACGTCCGGGCTGTCGAGCACGATTGAGGCCAGGACCGCGACGAAGCCCGGCCCGCCGTCGGACATCGGCGCCGACCGCAACGCGTCATCCGGCGAGATGTCCGCCCAGCCCCAGTTGAAGACCTCCACCACGCCGTCTGCCTGGAGGTCCCCGAAGGAATCCATCGCCACGACGACGCGCATGGCGAAAATCTAGTGGCGGCGGCTGGTAGGCAGGACGCGTGAGCGCGACGGTCCGGCCGATGACCCACGACGACGTCGTGGCGGCAAGCCAGGCACAGGTCAGCGCGTTCGATGACCTCGACCGGCGCCGACACGAAACGCCGATGCCTACGCCGACCGACGCCATCTGGGAGCGGATCCGGCTCCGTCACCACCATCTGATCGACACAGACCCCGGCGGATCGTGGGTCGCCGAGATCGACGGCAACGTGATCGGCTGCGCGCTCGCCCTCAAGCGGGAGACGTACTGGGGCCTGTCGTTGCTCGTCGTCGATCCGACCGTCCAGTCAAGCGGCGCCGGCCGAAAGCTGCTCGACGCCTCGCTGACCTACGGCGAGGGCTGCGACCGCTGGATCATCCTGTCGAGCTCTGACGAGCGCGCGATCCGTCTGTATGCGACGAGCGGCTTCGAGCTGTACCCGCAGGTCTACGGCACCGGGAAGCCAGATCCGAAAGCCCTCCCGGCGCTGCGCAACCGGGTGCGCGACGGATCGGTTGACGACACTGCACTCGCCGACGATGTCGATCGGATCGTGCGCGGTGCGCCGCGCGGTCCAGACCACGTGCGAATGGCGACCGACATGCCGCTGTTCATCGCTGACGACGTCGACGGCAAGGGGTACGCGTACATCCGGCAGGACGGCGAGGTCTACTGCCTCGGCGCCACCAACGAGGCGACGGCGACCGCGTTGCTCTGGCGGTGCTTCGCCTACGCCCACGAGGCGGACCGGCCGGTCGGCGTCATCGACATGAACGCCGAGCAGCAGTGGGCGATCTCAATGGCATTTCAGGCGCGCCTTAAGGTCCAGCCGGCCGGGCCGGTGTTCTGGCGGGGCACGACGCCACCGAAGGCGTTCTTGCCCTCCGGCGCCTATCTCTGACGGTCAGTCCACCCAGGCGAACGCGCTGCCCTGGATCCCCATGACTTTGACGACGTGGTCATGCAACAACATCGCGTCACCGGTTGGCTTGCGGACGAACCCGAGGCCGTCCCGATTGAAGACATACTTGCCGGCCTGCGCGATGACGAAGCCGTTTCTCGCACCCAGCACCGCGATGCCGTGCTTGATGATCCGCTTCCAGCGGTCGTGCTGGTAGACCGCGAGGACGCTGGCAGCACCCGTGCGGGTGGCTCGCTCCCAGACGACCCACGGCTCGTTGTTCTTCCACGCGAAGCTCATGGCGCCGACCCGCCACTGCTTCTTGGCTGAACCGTAGTGCCCGATCGTCCGCCGATCTCGCGGACCGTGCAACGAGAACTCATCGATGATCGACGTTGATCCGATGCCCCCGAAGTCAGTGTGGTCACCGCGCTCGACCGCGAGCACCTTGCCATCCGGGCTGACGAACGACCGCTCCGGGAGGTGCGCGTTGCTCGGCTTCAGCACGTAGTTGTGCACGATCTGGGCCGACCCGTCGAATGCCGTCAGACGGAGCTGCTCGGTGTTCTTTGGACCGGGCGGTGAGGTCAGCGCTTTGAGGTTCACGACCCCGCCGGGGTACGCCGCCTGCGGGAAGACGGTGCCGGGGATCTTGTGGAAAGTCGCCGACGTCTTCAGGTCGACGTAGCTTGCGTGCCCGTGGTTGTAGACGACGAGCTTGTCGCTGGCGAAGCCGAGCGGCAACGCCGTGGTCTTGACCTCATAGACCTGATCGGGTGCGAACGTGCGGACAACCAGGGTCGGCCGCGCGGCGGTGGAGCTCCCGTCGCGCTTGGTGATCGTCTCGAGCCACGCCACCCAATGACCGTCATCCGAACCAACAAAGGCTTGGATCGCGATCCGCCGTTTCGCCGGGGCGTGGGTGATCGGCCCGATGGTCGTCTCGTGCGTGGTGTTTCCCGTGACCTTGACGACGGCGGTCGCGACGTGGCGCCCGTCGACGAACGCGACCCGGCCGACCCGGGCTGAGGCTGTCGCCGACTGACCGGCTTGAGTGGTGGCGATCGCGGCAGGTGACACGACCGCGGCCAGGACGACGACAGCTGCGCCCGGGAGAAGCCGCAACGCCGGTCGGGTCATGCGACCGCGTTGACGTCGAACGTGAAGCGGTGCTTGCGCAGCCGGTCGACGAGCGGCTGGCCGATGCCGGCGGCGGGGGTGAGAACCCCGGCGCGAGAGGGCAGCGCGTCCCCGTCGAGCGCCAGCGCGAGCGCAGACTCGGCGAGCATCACGGCGGTCGCGGCGTAGCCGGGATCGCCCTTGCCCGTAACGGTCGCGACGTAGGTCGCCCCCGTCGACGTCCGCGCGTGGATGTCCATCGCGAAATGGCCGTTGCGCTGCACCTTCTCCGACGGCCCCTCCCCCGGCTCCGGCAGGATCTTGTCCAGCACGCGGCGGGTCGGTCCCACGGACATGCCGCCCATCAGCGCACCGAGCGCCCCGGTCATCCCGGCCGCGGCGGCCAGTCCGCCCGGGTGCCCAGGGAACCCCATGTACTCCTGGTAGCGGAACGATCGGCCGTAGTCCCAGTCCTGTAGCGAGTTCGACAGCCGTACGACGCGCGTGTTGTAGGCGCCCATCACGAACGGGCCAAGCCACTTGCCGAGGTCCGCGTCCTTCACCGGCTTGCGCACGTCCGACTCGTCGCCGAGCTCGGGTTCCTTGTCGCGATCCGGGCTGAGCGCATAAGGATCGGCGACCATCCGGGCGAAGGTCGAGTCGGCCTTCATGTCGTCGACCTGGCTTCGCATGGTGTCGATGGTGCCGCCGGAGACGCCTCCTTTCAGCGCAGTCACCACGAGCTTCGTCTCCTCGAGTTCGCCGGCTCCATCGCGCCGTACCCCGTCCCGCAGGACGAACACACCGAGGTCCGACGGAATCGAGTCGAAGCCGCAACTCACGACGATCCGAGCACCGCTCGCCTTGGCGGTCGCGTCGACGGTCTCCAACAGGTGACGCACGAAGCGGACCTCGCCCGTGAGGTCGGCGTAGTGGGTGCCAGCGGCGGCGCAGGCAGCGGCCAGCGGGATGCCGTACTTCATGTACGGACCCACCGTCGTGGCGACCGATGTCGTGCTCGCCGCGAGCGCTTCGACGCTGCCGGTGTCGGAGGCGTCCGCCACGATCAGCGGCCACTGCGCCGCGGCCGCACCGAGGCTGCTTCGCACTGCTTCGAGCTTGTCCTTGCTGCGTCCGGCCAAGGCGATCCGCGGGCCTGGCTCCTGCTTCGCGAGGTAGGCGGCGGTGAGCTTGCCGACAAAGCCGGTCGCACCGTAGACGACGACGTCGTGTTCGCGGTCGGAGGTCATGGCCGAATGCTAGTGGCGAGCGGTCTGCGGCGAATGCCCCTCTCGGTTCCCCCGATCGGGCTAGCCGGAGCACGACCGTCAGGCGTCACTTCCCCCGAACGGATCAAGGCCACCGAATCCGGCTCCGACGTACCAAATCAGGGAGGGCGCTGTGCAGGAACGACGGGAAACCGCCGGATTGACGATGCGCCTCATCGTCGAGTACGTCCGTCGTCACCTAGGCGACGAGGCCGTCGAGCGGATGCTCGAGCTCGCCGGTGAGACGAGGTCCGTCAAGGTGCTCGAGGACGAGGCCGTCTGGTCGTCCTATGACGAGAAGATCAGGCTCTTCGAGGCCGCGGCCGTGCTCACCGGCGACGACGACATCGCGCGCAAGGTCGGTGAGACCGTCCTCGAGTCAACGGTCGGCGGCACGGTCGTCGTCGCACTCGGACTCCTCGGCTCGACCGCTTCGCTGCTGCGGATGCTCCCGCGGGCCTGCTCGAAGTTCTCCACCGCGGGCGAGATGCACGCGGAGAGCGTCTCCCGGACGTCGGCGAGGGTGCGCTACCGGGTCAAGCCCGGCTATGAACTGAGCCACTTCGACTGTGACTACTCCCTCGGCCTGCTCACCCAGACCCCGGCGCTGTTCGGCCTGCCCCCGGCGGAGATCACTCACGACGTGTGTCAGGTCCGCGACGGAGCGACCGAGTGCGTGTACGACATCCGGTGGCGGGCCAGGCGACGCGTGCCGTGGCGGCGCGAACGCGGACTTCCGGCGGAGTTGCTGCTCGCCCGCCTGCACCAGTTGCAGGACACCCTCGGCGACCTCGCGGACTCCACCGACGTCGACGACGTCCTCGACGCGATTGCCGCGCGGGCCGGTTCAGCCGTCAGCGCTGACCGCTTCGTCCTCGCGGCACAGCTCGAGCCCGGCGAGGACGCGAGAGTCCGGTACGCCGGCTTCACCCAAGCGGCCGCGCAGGCAGTCGCCGACTCGCTCGTCGCCGGAGAGCCCGTCGTCACCGACGATGGCCACGTCGCCGTCGTGGAGGTGCGAGCCGCCCGCCGCAGCTTCGGCCACCTGGCCGCATTCGCGCGCTACCCGTTCCTGGACCACGAGCGCGAACTGCTCGAGGCGTACGCGCGACTGGCCGCCACCGCGCTGTCCGCCGCCACCGCGTTGGCCTCAGCCGAAGATCGACGACGCGCGGCCGAGGCACTGCTCGGACTGGCCAGAAACCTGCACCGCGCACACACCCGCCGTGAGGTCGCGGAGGCGGTCGCGACGGCGTCGCAGACCGTGGTCGAAGCAGACGCCACAGGCGTACTCCTGTTCGGCTCCGAGAGCGACGACACCCTGCGCGTCGTCGGTCACAGCGGATTCCCCGACGAGCTGCTTCCGCTCGTCAGCTCGATCGAGGTCCGACCGCAGGACACGCCCGAGCTCGGCGAGATCCTCGCGCGCCCCGATCGGCCGCGGATCTACGACCAGAGCACCCCGGATCCGTTCATCGGCGGCCTGCTCCCGGTCCTCGGACTCAGCCGGATCGCGGTCGCACCGGTGTACGGCGAGCGCACACATGGCGTGCTGATCACCGGCTGGTCCGACGAGCGACGTGCCCCAGTGCCTGGCAAGTCGCTGTTCAACAAGCTCGCAGGGCTGGCCGACCAGGCGACCAGCGCGCTCGAGAAGGCTGAGCTTGTCGACAAGGTGCATGCCCAAGCCACGACCGACTCCCTCACGGGGCTCGCGAACCGCCGCCGGCTCACCGAGTGGTTGAACACCGCAATCTCCAACCCGAGCCCCCACGTTCAGCCGGCGCTGCTGTTCATCGACCTCGACCGCTTCAAGGTCGTCAACGACACGCTCGGTCACGCGGCCGGTGACGAGCTTCTGAAGGCCGTTGCGCAGCGGCTCGAGGGCTGCGTGCGGACCGACGACCACGTTGCGCGCCTCGGCGGCGACGAGTTCACCGTGTTCCTGCCATCGGTCACCGACGCGACAGCCGCGTTGGCCGTTGGCGAGCAAGTCGTCGCGGCGCTCGCGGAGCCGGTCGTCCTCGACGGCCGGACGCTGCACGTGCGCTGCAGCGTCGGCGTTCTGCTCCTGTCTGCCGACACCGCAAGCGTGAGTGAGGCCTTGCGCGACGCGGACGCTGCGATGTACGCCGCGAAGAAGGCAGGCGGCAATCGGTGCGTCCTCTACGACCCCGACCGCTTCGCCTCGGACGACGACGTCCTCGAGCTCGAGAGCGACCTGTACAACGCCGTCACGGAGTCGCAGCTGCACATCGCGTACCAGCCACAGGTCGAGCTGACCACCGGCGCGGTCGTCGGCGCGGAGTGCCTGATCCGGTGGAACCATCCCACCCGCGGGCTCGTGCCGCCCGACAGCTTCCTACCGATCGCCGAAGCCACCGGCCTGATCGTGCCGCTCGACCTGTGGGTGATGCGCATGGCGTGCGCACAGGGCGCTGCCTGGTGGCGTGATGGTCTCGAGCTACGGATCGCGGTCAACGTGTCCGCCCGAACCCTGACCGACCCGCGCTTCGTTCCGGCAGTCATCGAGTCGCTGTCGAACTCCGGGCTGCCGGCCGCTGCACTCGAGATCGAAATGACGGAAGCGACGGCGATCTCCGACACGGACGCTGTTCGCGCCGTGCTGGACGCCTTGCGCGGCCACGACGTCAGCGTTGCCGTCGATGACCTCGGCACGGGCTACTCCTCGCTGTCATGGATCTCGACCTTCCCCGTGAACCGGATCAAGATCGACCGGTCGTTCGTCGCCGACCTGGCCACCGGGGGTCGCGGCGAGCCATTGGTCGAGGCGATCGTCGCCATGGCGCATCGGCTAGGCCACGACGTGATCGCCGAGGGTGTCGAGACCAGTGAGCAGGTGCAGCGCCTGTTGCTGCTGGGCTGCACGGAGGCGCAGGGCTTCCATCTGGGTCGCCCCGGCCCCGCGGAGGCCGTCGGCTATCTCGCGAGGCACGGCGTCGCGCAGGAACGCGTCTGACGCCGTGCGGTTCGGCGGTGCGGCCGCCCGATTTCCAAGATCATGGGGGGTTGACGACGCTCTTTGGTGGTGAATCCCCCATCAGCCGCCGGATGGACGGTGCAGCGCGCGTCGCGGGGTCAGTAGTTGGTTCAGTCGTGGCTACCGGACCCCGAACCGCCGTCGCCGCCCGAGCTGCTGTCGTCGCCACCCGAGCCGGACCCACCGTCGCCACCGCCGTCGCCACCGCCGTCGCCGCCACCCGAGCCGCCACCACCCGAGCCGTCACCACCGTGACCGCCACC
>JAFAZI010000056.1 GCA_019239875.1 Frankiaceae bacterium | reverse complement strand
CGGCCGAGCGAGACGGTGAGCTCGCGGGCGACCCGGGTCACCCGGTTCATCGTCTCGACCATGTGGACCGGGATCCGGATCGTCCGGGACTGGTCCGCGAGGCCGCGCTGGATCGCCTGGCGGATCCACCACGTCGCATACGTCGAGAACTTGAAGCCGCGCTCCCACTCGAACTTGTCGACGCCGCGCATCAGCCCGGCGTTGCCCTCCTGAACGAGGTCCAGCAGGCTCATGCCGCGGTTGACGTACTTCTTCGCGTTCGCGACGACGAGGCGGAGGTTCGCCGACGTCAGGTGCTCGCGGGCGACCGCCCCGTGCGCCTGCAGGACCGGCGTCATCTCCTCGATGGCGTCGGCGTCGTGGCCGGCCTCGAGCCAGCGGCGGACCGCCGGGACCGCGACCTCGTTCCGCGTCCACGATCGCATCGCGATCAGGGCCGCGTTGTCGCGGACGGCCGGCCGGAGCATCGCCCCGTGGACCCAGTCGAGAATCGCGATGAACGCGTCCGCATCGAGCCGCTCGTTGTAGACCGCCCGGAGGTTCCGGCCGCGCTCGAGCAGCTCGGCCGCCTCACCCGTCGCCTCGGCGAGCGCATCGGTCAGCCCGAAGCGCGGCGCGGTGACGAGCAGGTCCATCGCATCGTCGGACGCGAGGGCGTCCCGGACGATCCGCGACGCGAGGTCGACGAAGACGTGCGGGTAGCGGGGATGCGTCGTCCGGGCCTTCGGCTCGGTGCCGTTCACGCCCCACACCCGGATGTCGACGACGGCCGACGCCGGATCGGACTCGATCCGCTTGCCGAGCTCCATCGTCTTCGCGAGCATCACCTCTTCCTCGGCCGTGAGGAGAGGCACGCGCGCGATCTCGCGGAGATACAGGCGCGTCGAGTCCTCGATGTCGAGGAGGTCGTCGTGCTCCGCCGGCTGCGGCTCATCGTCGTCCTCGTCGTCCGCGGCAACGGGCGTCGCGACGGCCGTTGCCGCCTTCGGCGTGGCGGCGACGAGCAGCGGATCGACGACGAGGTCGTCGGTCGCGGACTCGAGCTCGAGGGTGGCGAGCTCCGCCGTGGGTGCCTCGGTGTCGAGCTCCGGGGCCGTCAGCTCGGGGGTCGTGGTCTGGTCGAGAAATGCCGTCAAGGTGACTCCGTCTTCTGCGCGTGCGAGCGCGGATCCATGTCTGGGGACGCTCGGGGATGTGTCTGGTTCGAACCGGCCCGCACATCCGCCAGGTGCAACCCGGTCCGCCGTGGCCGCTCTCCGCCAGGAGCCGGACACAGATACAGGCGTGTCAAGTGATGACACGCCAGCGATGTCAGTACTGTACCCGATTCCGGCCGATTTGACAACCCCTCAGTCAATACTCGACCGCCCGATTTGCCGTTCGACGCGAGGCGCGCCGGGTGCGCGCGAGGTCCTCGGCGCCTTCGCCCGCCCGGTGCCGGGTCGGCCGCGCGCTGGCCCGTCGGACGTCCCTCGCCCGCTGGCCCGTCGTCCGTCGGCTGGCCCTTCGTCGGCGCTTACCCGCGTGCCTTCCGCGTCCTCACCCGGACGATCCTGTCAGATGTGCACCCGGGGAATGTAAGGCTCGATGTGGCGACTCCACGACACCGCCCCGCGGACGGAATTAGCCCCTCGCCGCTAATTCGTCACACGCGGCTCGCGATTCAGGCGTTCAGACCGGACCTTACGTTCCCCCGGTGAGAATCTGACAGGATCCGAACTCGGGAGCCGCGCCGCGGATCGAGACAGCCCGGATCCGAGCTCCGCTCGCGGGCCTGCGGGATCGGGACGGCCTCGGGAGCCTCCCAGCCTCGCAGTCCCGCGGAGCCGAGGCGCGATGGTGCGTCCGCGCGCCGCCGTCGCGTGCTGTGGGCTGAGGACCGGGTCGTCTTGGCAGGATCAGAACGTTTCGCGCAGGATGGCGGCATGCCGAGGCGCGACCGCCCGCTCGCCGCCCACGCCCTCGTCCTCCTCTTCGCCATGCTCCTCGCGATCGGTGGCGTCGCGGCCGCCTCCCCGGCACCGGCAGCCGCCGTGAGCCGCTGGACCGGCGGCGTCGACCTGTACCGGCGCGGCGTGTTCACCACGCAACAGACCTGGCTGTGGTGCACCGCGGCGGACGTCCAGATCATGCGGAACATCGTCCTCGGCCAGGCGGACCACACGCGGCTGAGCCAGCAGCGCTACTTCACCTACATGCGCGCGAACAACCGGTACAGCATCCCGGTCAGCGACGGGGTCGACCCCGCTGGCTGGACCGCGGGGCTCCGTCGGTATGTCGACTCGCGGTACCGGCTCATCCAGAGCACGACCTTCGACGCTGCGCTCCGTTCCGCGGTCACGAACCTGCGGAAGACGAACCGGCCGGTCGGGCTCCTCGTCGCCCACGGCAACCACGCCTGGATCCTGACCGGCTTCACCGCGACCGCGGATCCGGCGGTGACGACGAACTTCGCGGTGACGAGCGTCCGAGTCGTCGGCCCGTTGTGGGGCCTCCAGAGTCGGACCTACGGCTACGACATGGCGCCGGATCGGCGACTGACCCCGACCCAGCTCCGCGGCTTCCTGACGCCGTGGCACTACGCCCGCGTCCGGATGGCCTGGGAGGGCCGCTACGTCACGATCCAGGCGGTCCCGACTGCGGTCGCGACCACGACCGCGAAGCCGGACCCCAAGCCGAAGCCCGACCCCAAGCCGAAGCCCGACCCCAAGCCGAAGCCGGACCCCAAGCCAAAGCCGGACCCGAAGCCGGGTCCCGACCCCAAGCCCAAGCCGGACCACGGTGACGGCCGTGGTCCCAAGGGCACGCCGGCTCCGCGGCCGCCGACAGGGTCGCGAACCTCGTCGTCGAATTCCGCGCTCGGGGGAACGCCGGCGCCGAACCCGACGCCACGGACGACCTCGAACACGCCTCGCGCAGTCGCGCCCGCACCCGCGCCGGAGGCGTCGCGCGCGGCCGCATCCGCGACGGCGACCGCGGGCGCGGTGGCGGCGATGGCCGCTGCCGCATCCACGCCACCCGGCCGCGTCGTCGTGATCGCGGACCCGGCGGCGGCGACGCTCCCCGGTGCCTCGGACGCGATCGACCCGTTCGAGGCCGTGACGACCGGCGTCACGATCTGGCTCCTCGTCGTGGGCAGCGTCGTCCTTGCGATGGTGGTCGCCGCGGTCCGTCTCCGGCGGAGGTGAACCCGGCCGGCGCCACCGCGCCGGGCCGAGCCGAGCGACCGCGTTCGACGATGTTGATCCCGGCGCGGCCGGCGAGCCCGGCGCTCAGCCCCTGCCGGCGGCCGACCGGTTCGAACGGCGCGAGGTCCTGGGCGGCTCCGCGGCGAGCTCTGCGACGCGGGCCTGCACGATCCTCCGAATGAGCGCGAGCGGTCGGGGCTGATCGGCGGGGAACTGGAACGTCCCTCGACCGGCGACGTAGGGGAGGACGTCGTCGCCCAGCGCCGCGATGACGGCGGCACTTGCGGGGAACAGGCTGTCGTGGCGCTTGAACGCGCCGTACGACGCGACGAACCGACCGTCGGACGTCCGAAAGGCCGGCATGTCGTAGGAGATCGACTCGGTTGTGTCGGTCGCGACGGACCGGATCACCTCGCCGATCGCCTCGATCGCGGTCCGCCGCTCGGGCGACAGGGTGTCGAGGTAGGCCTCGATCGTGGTCGGCTTCGTCATGGGCTTGGCAACCTCCGCTTCACCCTGAGGGTCGCCCGAACCGTCGATCGGATGCAAGTGAGGCGGTCTCGCGCGCCGGACAGCGATCGACGGCGGCCACATGGCCGCCGTCGTCGGCGTTGCTCGGGGTGCCGGCACTTCGACCGGCGCGATCACGTCAGGCGGAAAGCACGACCTTCTCGCAGTTGTCGAGCTTGTTCCGGAACAGCTCGTAGCCGTGGGGCGCCTCCGCGAGCGGCAGGCGGTGGCTGATGATGAACGTCGGGTCGATCTCGCCGGCCTGGATGCGGTCGAGCAGCGGCTGCATGTAGCGCTGCACGTGGCACTGGCCGGACCGGATCGTCAGGCCGCGGTTCATCACCGAGCCCATCGGGAACTTGTCGACGAGCCCGCCGTAGACGCCGATCACCGACACGACCCCGCCACTGCGGACGGCCATGATCGCTTCGCGCAGGGCGAAGGGTCGATCGGTCTCGATCTTCATCATCTGCTTGACCCGGTCGTACGCGTAGTCCGGCCGAGGCGAGTGCGCCTCCATCCCGACCGCGTCGATCACCTTGTCCGGGCCGCGCCCGCCGGTCAGCTCGCGGAGCGTCTCGAGGACGTCCTGCTGCTCGTAGTTGATCGTCTCGGCCCCGACGTGCTCGCGAGCGAGGGCGAGCCGGTACTCGTAGCGGTCGATGCCGATGACCCGCTCTGCCCCGAGCAGGTACGCGCTGAGCATCGCGAACTGGCCGACGGGCCCGGCGCCCCAGACGGCGACGACCTCGCCGGGCTGGATGTCGCACATCTCCGCGCCCATGTAGCCCGTCGGCAGGATGTCGCCGAGGAACAGCACCTGCTCGTCGGTCAGGCCCTCGGGGATCTTCAAGGCGTTGGCATCGGCGAAGGGCGCGCGGACGTACTCCGCCTGACCGCCGGCATAGCCACCCGTCAGATGCGAGTAGCCATAGACGCCGGCCGTCGAGTGGCCGAAGAACTTCTCGGCCATCCAGGAGTTCGGGTTCGTGTTCTCGCAGACGGCGTAGAGGCCCTGCTGGCACGACCAGCACGAGCCGCAGGAGATCGGGAACGGCACGACGACGCGGTCGCCGGTCTTCAGGGTCTGCACGTCCGAGCCGACCTCGACGACGCGACCCATGAACTCGTGGCCCATGACGTCGCCCTTCTGCATCGTCGGCACGAAGCCATGGAGGAGGTGGAGGTCGGAGCCGCAGATCGCGGCCGAGGTGACGTCGACGATGACGTCGCGCGAGTCGAGGATCCGGGGATCGGGGACGTCGAGGACCTCGACGGAGTTCTTGCCGGTCCAGACGTTTGCCTTCATGGGAGTCTCCGATGTGTGGCGGGGGCGGGAGGCGGCGCGGCCGCCGATGCGGGGTCGCGCCGGTGGTGATGAGGCGAGCGGTGCGAGCGGCGGGTCAGCGCGCCCCGACCGGGCTCGCGCCGCGGGTGACCGACTCGCCGGGTTCGAGCGGCTGCGCCGGTCGCTGGCGGAGCCGCCGCTCGCCGCGCGTCGCCTCGGAGACCGCGACGCCGCCGGTCTCGAGGACCTGCTTGAGCCGCCGCAGGTCCTCGCTGATCTGCTGCTCGGGCTCTTCGCCGGTCAGCTTCGCGATCGCGACGCCGACGGGGCCGGCCGGCGGCTGGTACGTGAGCTCGACGTGGACCTCGGTGCCGCGGCCGCCGGGCGCCGGCACGAACCGGACGGTGCCCTCGTGGCGGACCGCGGAGTCCGCGACGGACCGCCACGAGATCTCCGTGTCCTCGATGTCGTTCGTGATCTCCGCGTCCCATTCGACGCGCATGCCCATCGGCGCGGTCGCGACCCAGTGCGAGCGGCGCTCGTCGAGCTCGTCGACCTCCTCGAGGTGGCGCATGAACCTGGGCAGGTTCTCGAGCTGACGCCAGTACGCGTAGACCTCGCCCGGCGAGCGCCCGATCGTGATCGACTTGCGCACGGGCTTGCCGCCGAACACCGTCTCCTGGATCCGCTCGCCGATCCCCGAGCCGGCGACCGAGCGACCGTTGCCGTTCGAGGCGCCGTGCCCGTGCCCGTTGCCGTTGCCATTGCCGTTCTGGCCGGAGACGCCGAGGCCGGACAGGACGTCGACGGCCGTGATGCCGACGGTCCCGGCGAGCGCACCGCTCACCCGGTCCTGCTCGTTGTCGTTCGCGCTCGCGGCGCGGCCGAGGAGCGCCAGGTCCATCAGGTCGCCGCCGACGCGGAGCCAGACCCACGGCGCCGGGTTGCGCGACGTGAGGAGACCGGCGGCCGCGAGCAGCTCGCGGGCGCCGATCAGCCGGACGAGGGTCGTCGTATCGGAGCGATCGCGGACGCCGATCGTCTGCGCGAACTGGCGCGGCGCGAGGAGCTGGGAAAGGCCGAGACCGAGGCTGAGATAGCCGAGGCTGCGGGCGATCGTCTGGTCGTTCGACATCGGGTCACCTGGTTCCACCGTGGTCGGCGATCGCGGGATGCGCGCCGGACCGGGCGACCATTGGATGTCGTGCTCGCTTGCCGGACGGCGGCCCGCCCGGACCGACCCTTGCACCGCCATCGCAGGAACCGGGCGTCGACGAGGGCCGACGTCCCGCCGGGGCCGGCCGCGGTTCAGCCCTCCGGGACGTCGAGGAACGCCAGCGCGGTCTCCGCGAGGAGTGGCGACGCGCCGATCGAGTAGTGGGTGAGTCCGGGCAGGATCGCCAGCGCGTGGCCGCCCGTCGGTCGCCCCTCGCCCATCCAGCCGCCGTCGCGCTCGCCGCCGTCGAGCAGCGCGAACACCTCGACGTAGTGGCTGGGCGGGGCCATGTCGGCGTCAGCGGCGGCGATCAGCGTCGGGACCTTCAGACCGCGGACCTCGTCGCTGAAGTC